>DASXWV010000028.1:0-58664 GCA_036503495.1 Gaiellaceae bacterium | reverse complement strand
GTGGAGGAAGGAGAGCGAGCCGGGATGGAGCGAGGCCGGCTCCTTCGAGAAGTGGCGCAGCGAGTAGTAGAGCGCGATGAAGACCGGCAGCTGCACGAGCATCGGCAGGCACGACGCGGCCGGGTTGATGTTGTTCTCCCGGTAGAACTTCATCAGCTCTTCGTTCTGCTTCTGCCGGTCGCTCTTGTACTTCTTCTGAATCTCCTTCATCTGCGGCGCGAAGCGCTGCAGGTTCTGCATCGAATGGATCTGCTTCACCGTCAGCGGGACGAGCAGCATCCGGACGATCACCGTCAACGCGACGATCGACCACGCCCACGGCAGGTGGAGCGAGAAGTGCAGCCAGTTGAGGATGTGCCGTGCCGCGTGCTCGAGCGGCGTCAGCGGCGAGCCGAGGAGGAAGTGGTGGATCATGTGACCGGGTCGTAGCCTCCGCGCGACCACGGGTTGCAGCGCAGCAGCCGCCAGCCGGCGAGCAGCGAGCCCCTGAGGAGGCCGCGCGAGCGCACGGCGTCGATCGCGTACTGGGAGCAGGACGGGTGGTACTTGCAGGTGGTCGGGAAGAGCGCGCCGGCGCTCGCGCGCCAGGCCCAGACGAGCGCCACGCCGAGCCGGTACATCAGGCGGCCGCTCCCGCCCCGTTGGGCGCGGCCTGCCCGAGGAGCTCGTCCACCCGCTCGCCGAGCCAGTCGAAGCCGTTGGCCGCAACCGCCTCGGGCAGGCCGGGGCGGACGATCAGGACGTAGTCGTGGCCGGCGGTGATCCGCTCCAGCCGGGACGTCCAGACCTCGCGCAACTGGCGCTTGATCCGGTTCCGCTCGACGGCTCCGCCGACCGAGCGGGGGACGGAAAAGCCGAAGCGCGGCGAGCCGGGCGCCTCTTGCGGAAACCAGTAGAGAACGAGGAACCGCGACGAGACCGAGCGGCCCTGGCGGTACACGGCGTCGAAGTCCCGCGAGCGGGACAAACGGTTGACGCGCTTCACGGGAGCCAGCTTACGCCGAGAGACGCGCGCGGCCCTTGGCGCGGCGCCGCTTCAGGATCAGCCGCCCTGCGCGCGTCTGCATGCGCGCACGGAAACCGTGCTTGCGCTTGCGGCGGCGAACGTTGGGCTGGTAGGTGCGCTTCATCGAGAGAAGAGGGGCGAAACGGCGGCGCAGTATAGCCGCCGCCTGTCCACCGTCTTTTCCACAGGCGAACTCCTTGGAGCGATGCGGAATCGGCGATTTACCCCCACGGTTCTCCACAGCTGTGGAGGGAAAATGCAGCCGTCAAAATCCCTGCAAAAAAGCGACATTTGCACGCAATCGGCAGGTTGGTAGGGTGGGCGCTCGCACGTCGAGCAGGGGGCACAGGGAAACCGAGTGGAGCACCAAATCGAGCTGACTGCGGAGAGTCTGTGGCACGAGGTTGCCGGTCGGCTCAGGGGCTCCCTCAACGAGACGACGTACGGGACCTGGTTCGGTGAGGCGCGCGGCGTCGGCCTCGAGAACGGTCACTTCGTGCTCGGCGTCCCGAACGACTTCACCCGGAACTGGATCGAGGGCCACTTCCTCAGCCTGATCGGCGCGGCGATCCGCGACGTGACCGGCGAGGACCGGCCGATCGACCTGCTCGTCTTCGACGGCGGCACGCCGGCCGAGGCGCAGCAGGAGCCGGCCGGGCAGCCCGACCTGCAGTTGGGGCTCGTCGAGCGGCTGCCGACCCGCGCGAACCGGCCCGAGAGCGGCGGCTTCAACTCGAAGTACACCTTCGACTCGTTCGTCATCGGCTCGTCGAACCGCTTCGCCCACGCGGCCGCGCTCGCAGTCGCCGAGGCGCCGGCGCAGGCATACAACCCGCTGTTCATCTACGGCGGCACGGGCCTCGGCAAGACGCACCTCCTGCAGGCGGTCGCGCAGTACGTCAGCGAGCACACGAAGGATCTGACCGTCCGCTACGTGACGAGCGAGACGTTCATGAACGACTTCATCAACTCGCTCCGCGACAAGCGCATCGAGGGTTTCAAGCAGCGCTACCGCACCTACGACGTGCTCCTGATCGACGACGTCCAGTTCTTCGAGCACAAAGAGCGGATCCAGGAGGAGTTCTTCCACACCTTCAACTCGCTCTACGAGGCAGGCTCGCAGATCGCCATGTCGAGCGACCGGCCGCCGCGCGACATCGCGACGCTCGAGGAGCGGCTGCGCAGCCGCTTCGAGTGGGGCCTGATCACCGACATCCAGCCGCCCGACCTCGAGACGCGGATTGCGATCCTCCGCAAGAAGGTGAAGATGGACGGGATCCACGTCCCGGAGTCGGAGGTGCTGACCTTCATCGCCGGCCGCGTCTCGACGAACATCCGCGAGCTCGAGGGTGCGCTGACCCGGGTCGTCGCCTTCTCCTCGCTCACCGGGCGCTCGATGTCGGTCGAGCTCGCCCAGGACGTGCTCAAGGACGTCTTCCCGCAGGGCGAGGCCGCCGAGGTCTCGATCCAGCGGATCCAGAACCTCGTCGCGGAGCGGTTCAACCTCTCCCTCGAGGAGCTGTGCGGCGACAAGCGCTCGCAGAACATCGTCTACCCCCGCCAGGTCGCGATGTACCTGTCGCGGGAGCTCACCGACTCATCGTTGCCGAAGATCGGCAAGGAGTTCGGCGGCCGCGACCACACGACCGTGATCCACGCGACCTCGAAGATCGCCCGCCTGATCCGTGAGGACAGGTCTGTGTACAACCTGGTGCAGGAACTGACCGCACGTGTGAAGCAGGTCAGGTAGCGCGTGGACCCTGTCAATTTCGGCCATCTCTCCACAAGCCCTGTACGGACCGGACTTGGCTCAACCACGCCGTTTCCCGCCGTCTTCCCCGGCGTCCACAATGCCTATGACTCCTACAAGGAAATAAGAAGATGATTGAAACTGAAGACATGGTGGGCCAATCGATGGGGACAGGCGTGAAGATCACCGTCTCGAAGGACGAGCTCGTCGCCGCGCTCGGTGTCGTCTCGCGCGCGGTCTCGACGCGCACGTCGGTGCAGATCCTCTCGGGAATCCTGCTCGAGGCGCAAGGCAGCGAGCTGCGGGTCGCCGCCACGGACATGGAGCTGTCGCTGCGCGCGACGATCTCTGCACAGGTGGACGGTGACGGCGCGATCGTCCTGCCCGGCAAGACACTCGTCGACATCGCGCGGCTGCTCCCGTCCGACGAGGTGTCGATCGAGCACAAGCCGTCCGAGTCGGTCGTGCACCTCGCCGCCGGCAGCGCGAGCTACACCCTGCACACGTACAACCCCGAAGACTTCCCGCGCCTCCCGGATGTGACGGCGGTGCAGACGTTCCCGGTCGAGCGCGAGTCGCTGCTCGAGACGATCCAGCGCGTCGCGAGAGCCGCGTCGCGCGACGAGTCACGGCCGGTGCTGACCGGCATCCTCGTCCAGTTCGCGAGCGGCAGGTTGACGATGGCGGCAACAGACTCGTACCGGCTCGCCGTCAAGGAGACGGAGCTCTCCAGCTCGGCACCGGATCTCGAGGCAATCGTCCCGGGCCGCGCGCTGCAGGAGCTCGCGCGCATCGCCTCGTCCGGCGACACCGTCGACGTCGGCGTGCACGAGAACCAGGTCGTCTTCGGCACCGAGTCGTCGGGGATGGGGGGAACGTGGCTGACCACGCGCCGCATCGACGGGCAGTTCCCGAACTACCGGCAGCTGCTGCCGGAGCAATTCGAGCACGAGCTGACGCTGCCGCGCGCCGAGCTGCTCGAGGTCGTGCGCCGCGCCGCCGTGATGATCCAACGCGCGACGCCGCTGCAACTCCGGTTCGCCGACGGTGAGGTGACCGTGATCGCGCGGACGCACGAGGTCGGTGAGTCGACGGAGTCGATGCCGGCGCCGTTCACCGGTGACACGCTCGAGATCGGCTTCAACGCCGACTTCCTGCGCGACGGCCTCGAGTCGGTCGACGGCGACGACATCCGCCTGAAGCTGATCAGTCCACTGCGGCCGGCGGTGCTGCAGGGCGACGGCGACGAGTTCACCTACCTCGTCATGCCGATTCGTCTCCCGGGCTGATCGTCACCGACGTCTCGCTGCGCGACTTCCGCTCGTACGAGCGCCTCGAGCTGTCGCTGCAGCCCGGGCTCGTGCTCGCCGTCGGACCGAACGGCGTCGGCAAGACGAACCTGCTCGAGTCGCTGCACGTCGCGACGCAGGGCTTCTCACCGCGCACCCGGACGGACGCGCAGCTGATCCGCTTCGGCGCGACTGCGTCTCGCGTCGCGGTCCGCGGCACGCGGGCGACGACGCCGCTCGAGGTCGAGCTCGTCCTGCACGCCGCCGCGGCGAAGCAGGCGAAGGTGAACGGGGCGACGCTGCGCACCGCCGAGCAGCTGCGCGGTGAGACGGCCACGCTCGTCTTCACCCCCGACCGCCTCGGTGTCGTCAAGGGAGCCCCGGCTGCGCGCCGTGCGTACTTCGACCGCGCGCTCGGCCGGCTCGCACCGGCCCGCGCTCCGCTGCCTGCGGAGTACGGCGCAGCCGTCGCGCAGCGAAATGCAGCGCTGCGGGTGCGCTCACACGCGCTGTCGACGTGGACGGAGCAGGTCGTCGAGCTCGGGACGCAGCTCGTCGCCGCGCGCAAGGAGACGCTCGCCGCGCTGGCGGCGCCCTTCGCCGAGCGCGCCGGCGAGCTGGGCCTACCGGACGCGGAGCTGCGCTACGCCGGCGACCCGCCCACCGTCGCGGCGCTCGAGGCGCGGCTCGAGCGTGATCTCGAACGCGGCGTCACCGGCCTCGGTCCACACCTCGACGACATCGTCATCGGCTCCGGCCCGCGCGAGCTCCGCTCGTACGGCTCCCAGGGCGAGCAGCGCCTCGCTGTTCTCGCGCTGCTGCTCGCCGAGGCCGAGCTGATCGCCGCGCGCCGCGGCTTCGCACCGCTGCTGCTGCTCGACGACGTCCTCTCCGAGCTCGATCCGGCGCGCCGGCGGATCCTCGCCGCCCGCGTCGCCGGCGCCGGCCAGGCGCTGATCACCGCGACGGACGCGGCGATGCTGCCTGTCGAGCCCGACCAGCTCGTGGAGGTGGCACACGGATCCGCTCGGTGATCAGCTTCGCCGCGAGCTGAAGTCGCTCGGCCCGAACGCCGCCATGTCGGAGACGCTCGCCGCCTGGCCGGACGCGGTCGGCGCCGAGATCGCCCGCAACGCCTGGCCGGCGCGGTTCCAGCGCGACGGGACGCTGATCGTCCACACGAAGGACGCGATCTGGGCGTTCGAGCTCGGCCACCGCGCGGCGCAGATCTCCGAGCGCCTGCCGGGGTCGCCGCAGCTCAAGTTCCTCCCCGGCCCGCTCCCCGAGCCGGCCGCACCGGAGGAGGCTCCCGCGCCGCCCGCCGCGGCTACCCTGGAGCAGCAGCGGCAGGCGGCCGAATGGGCCTCGTCGATCGAAGACGAGGAGCTCCGGGAGGCCGTCGCGAGGGCTGCCGCGGCATCGCTCGCGCTGCGGCCGGGCAACCGCCGCTTCTGATACAGTATTTCTTGCCCGCAAATGCGGAATTTGCAGGGCTTTTTTCATGATTTGAGGCACATGGCCAAGACGTCCTATACCGCAAAAGACATCACCGTCCTCGAGGGCCTCGAGCCGGTCCGGCTGCGGCCGGGCATGTACATCGGCTCGACCGGCCTGCGCGGCCTCCACCACCTCGTCTACGAGATCGTCGACAACTCCGTCGACGAGGCCCTCGCGGGCTTCAACGAGCGGATCGAGGTCGTGCTCCACCCCGACCATTCGGTGACCGTCACCGACTGGGGGCGCGGCATGCCGGTCGACACGATGCCGGGCACCGACGAGTCGGCGCTGACGACGATCCTCACGAAACTCCACGCCGGCGGCAAGTTCGGCGGCGACGGCTACAAGGTCTCGGGCGGCCTGCACGGCGTCGGCGCGAGCGTCGTCAATGCTCTGTCGGAATCGCTGTCCGCCGAGGTCCGCCGCGACGGCAAGGCGTACCGGCAGGAGTTCGCGCGCGGCGTCCCCCTCGGCCCCGTCGAGGTGGTCGGCGACGCCGACGACACCGGCACGACGATTCATTTCCTCCCGGACTCCGAGATCTTCGAGGAGCTCGAGATGGTCGCCGAGACGCTGTTGCAGCGGCTGCGGGAGACGGCGTTCCTCACCAAGGGCTTGCTGATCCGCTTCGTCGACGAGCGCGCCGACGGCAAGACGGCCGAGTTCCACTACGAGGGCGGCATCCGCGACTTCGTCTCGTACATCAACGAGGCCAAGGACGCGGTGCACAAGCACATCGTCTACTTCGACGGCGAGACCGAGCAGGGCCAGGTCGAGGTGGCGATGCAGTGGAACAACTCCTACCAGGAGTCGATCTTCACCTTCGCCAACAACATCCACACGATCGAGGGCGGGACGCACCTGTCCGGTCTGCGTAGTGCGCTCACCTCGACGCTCAACCGCAAGGCCGTCGAGTTGAAGCTGCTGAAGAAGGACGAGAAGCTCGACGGCGAGGATGTGCGCGAGGGGCTCGCAGCGGTTGTCTCCGTGAAGCTGCGCAACCCGCAGTTCGAGGGGCAGACGAAGGCGAAGCTCGGCAACCCCGGCATCGAAGGTCTCGTGCAGACGACGGTGAACGCGCGCTTCTCGCAGTTCCTCGAGGAGAACCCGCAGGACGCGAAGGCGATCTGCAACAAGGCGATCGCCGCGATGCGTGCGCGCCTCGCGGCGCGGAAGGCGCGCGAGTTGACGCGGCGCAAGTCGGCGCTCGACAGCTCGTCGCTGCCGGGCAAGCTCGCCGACTGCTCGATTCGCGATCCGGAAGCGGCGGAGCTGTTCATCGTCGAGGGCGACTCTGCCGGCGGCTCGGCGAAGACCGGCCGCGACCGCACCTACCAGGCGATCCTGCCGCTGCGCGGGAAGATCATCAACAGCGAGAAGAACCGCATCAACAAGGTCCTCTCGAACAACGAGATCCAGGCGATGATCACCGCGATCGGCACCGGGATCGGCGACGAGTTCGACATCGAGCAGCTGCGCTATCACCGCGTGATCGTCATGACCGACGCCGACGTCGACGGCTCGCACATCCGCACCCTGGTGCTGACGTTCCTCTACCGCCACATGCGCGAGCTGTTCGAGCGCGGCCATGTGTACATCGCCGTTCCGCCGCTCTACAAGGTGAAGCTCGGCAATCAGGAGTTCTACTTCGAGAAGGAGTCGCAGCTCGAGGAGCTCCTCGTGCGCGAGCGCTTCGGCGATCTCGAGATCACCGACGGCGCCGGCAACGAGGTGAAGCTGACCGAGGCGAAGTGGAAGCGCTTCACCGGCGCGCTCGCCGAGTTCGAGGGTTGGTTCGCGCGGCTGCGCTCCGACTACGGCCACCATGCGGCCGAGCTCGTGATGCGCCACCGCCTCGTCGAGCACGACGCGCTGACGCCGGCCGACCTCGAGCTGGCGATTGCCGGGATGCCGGTCAACGGTTACACGCTGTCCGTCCTCGAGCGCGACGACGCCGGCCTGCAGGTGAAGATCGTCGAGGAGGCGACTTCCGCAGCGCAGTCGGTTCGCCTGAGCGCGGAGCTGCTCGCGTCGCCGATCTACACGAACCTGCGCAAGGCATACGCGAAGCTCGTCGACGTGGCCGGCCCGCCCGAGTTCACGTTGAAGCTCGGCAAGAAGTCGTTGGATGCGCACACGTTCTCGGAGCTGCGCACCGGCGCGCTCGACCTCGCGAAAGAGGTCGGCATCCAGTTGTCGCGCTTCAAGGGCCTGGGCGAGATGAACGCCGACCAGCTCTGGGAGACGACGATGGATCCGGCGAAGCGGCTGCTGATCCGCGTCGAGGTCGAGGACATCATGGCCGCGGGGGAGGTGTTCTCGATGTTGATGGGCGACCAGGTCGAGCCGCGCCGCATCTTCATCGAAGAGAACGCCAAGGACGTGAAGTTCCTCGATGTCTGAGCTCGAGACCGGCGCGCTCGGCCCGGGCCGCATCGAGCCGCGCGAGCTCGAGCAGGAGATGCGCTCGAGCTTCCTCGACTATGCGATGTCGGTCATCGTCTCGCGCGCCCTGCCGGACGTGCGCGACGGGCTCAAGCCGGTGCACCGGCGCGTCCTCTACGGCATGCACGAGGCGGGCCTGCAGCCGAACCGTCCGTACAAGAAGTCCGCAACGACGGTCGGCAACGTCATGGGGCGCTATCACCCCCACGGCGACCAGGCGATCTACGACACGCTCGTCCGCATGGCGCAGCCGTTCTCCCTGCGCTATCCGCTCGTCGACGGCCAGGGCAACTTCGGCTCGATCGACGACGATCCGCCGGCGGCGCAGCGCTACACCGAGGCGCGGCTGTCGCGGCTCGCGACCGAGCTGCTGCGCGACATCGACGCCGACACGGTCGACTTCGGCCCGAACTACGACGAGTCGCTGCGCGAGCCCACGGTGCTGCCGTCGCGCTTCCCGAACCTGCTCGTCAACGGCTCGGCCGGGATTGCCGTCGGCATGGCGACGAACATGCCGCCGCACCACCTCGGCGAGACGATCGACGCGGTCGTCGCAATGATCGACAACGCGGACATCGACGTCGACGGGCTGATGAAGCACGTCAAGGGGCCCGACTTTCCGACGGGTGCCTACATCGTCGGACGCGCCGGCATCCGCGACGCCTATCGCTCCGGCCGCGGCCGCGTCGTCATGCGCGCGCGCGCACACATCGAGGAGCTACGCGGCGGCAAGTCGGCCATCGTCGTCACGGAGCTGCCGTACGGCGTCAAGAAGGGCGGCGACTCCGGCGTCATCCGCAAGATCGCCGACCTCGTGCAGGAGAAGGTCATCACCGAGATCTCCGATCTCGCCGACCATTCCGACCGCACGGGGATGCGCATCCAGATCGAGCTGAAGCGCGACGCGGTCCCGCAGGTCGCGCTCAACAAGCTGTTCAAGCACACACCGCTGCAGTCGACGTTCGGGTACAACGCGGTCGCGCTCGTCGACGGCGTGCCGAAGACGCTCTCGCTGCTCGAGCTCGTCCGTCACTACCTCGACTTCCAGCGCGAGGTCGTCACCCGCCGCTCGAAGGACGAGCTGCGCAAGGCGGAGGCGCGCGCGCACGTTCTCCAGGGCTACCTGATCGCGCTCGACAACATCGACGCGATCGTCACTCTGATCCGCGCCGCCGCCGACACCGACGAGGCGCGCACGCAGCTGATCGAGCGGTTCTCGCTGACGGAGATCCAGGCGCAGGCGATCCTCGACCTCCGTCTCGCGCGCCTCACCGGGCTCGCGCGCAAGGAGATCGAGGCCGAGTTCAAGGATCTGCAGGAGCGGATCGCCGAGCTGCGCGCGATCCTCGGTGACCCGCTGCGCATCGACGGGCTGATCAAGGACGAGCTGCTCGAGATCAAGCAGATCTACGGCCGCAACGACGACCGCCGCACCGAGATCGTCCATGCCGAGGAAGAGCTCGAGCTCGAAGACCTGATCGCGGAAGAGGACATGGTGATCGCGATCACCCG
This sequence comes from Gaiellaceae bacterium, assembly GCA_036503495.1. GTDB lineage: Bacteria > Actinomycetota > Thermoleophilia > Gaiellales > Gaiellaceae > Palsa-739. The sequence goes on along the minus strand of DASXWV010000028.1, from coordinate 49,165 downwards.
CTCCGGCTACATCAAGCGCCTTCCGGTCACCGCGTACCGCGAGCAGAAGCGCGGCGGCATCGGCGTCATGGGCATGGAGCTGAAGGATGAGGATTACATCGAGCACCTCTTCGTCGCCTCGACGCACGACTACATCCTCTTCTTCACGAACGTCGGCAAGGTCTACCGGCTGAAGGTGCACGAGCTGCCGCTCGGTTCGCGCCAGTCGAAGGGCCGCGCGATCGTCAACCTGCTGCCGTTCCGTCAGGGCGAGCAGGTGCGCGCCGTCGTGCAGACGCGCGACTTCGGCGAGGCGAAGTACCTCGTCTTCGGGACGAAGAACGGCGTCGTCAAGAAGACCGAGCTCGGGGCGTACAACACCTCGCTCAAGGCCGACGGGATCATCGCGATCAAGATGCGCGAGAACGACGAGCTCGTCGCCGTCCGCCACGCCTCCGGCGACGACGACATCCTCATGGTCTCGAAGCTCGGTCAGGCGATCCGCTTCCACGAGAAGGACGTGCGCGCGATGGGCCGCGACGCGTCCGGTGTGCAGGGGATGCGGCTGCGCGGAAACGACGAGGTGATCTCGCTGAACATCGCGCAGGACGACTCCGACCTGCTCGTCGTCACCGAGAACGGCTACGGCAAGCGGACGAGGATCGCGGACTATCCGCGCAAGGGCCGGGGCGGCATGGGCGTGAAGACGATCCAGCTGACCGAGAGCAAGGGAACCCTCGCCGGCGCGCGCGTCGTCCGCGACGGCTACCAGGTGATGCTGATCTCGACCGGCGGCACGGTGATCCGGATGCCGGTCGACGAGATCAAGCGGCTCGGCCGGTCCACTCAGGGCGTGATCGTGATGCGGCTCCGCGGCGACGAGCGCGTCTCCTCGCTGGCGCCGGTCGTCGAATCCGACGACGACGACGTCGCCACCTCGCCTGCGGAAGAAACCGCCTGATTCTCTCCCTCTAAAGGGGGAGATTTCGGCGGAATACCCTTCCCAAACACAATTCCGGGCTTTATAACTCTCAAGTCGAGGGGTCATTCCCGACGACGACTTGAGGACATGATGGCAATCAGCAGAAACGTTGACCTTCTCGAGCCGGTGAACCTGGCCGAGCACCTCGAGAAGGTTGAGCTCTACCTCGGCCAGGTGTGCCAGATCGCCGGGATCTCGAAGATGCAGCTCGACTACTGGACCAACAAGGCCCAGATCCCGACGAAGGGGAAGAAGCAGCGCATCTACGACATGGACGCGCTCGAGACCGTGATGCTGATCAAGCAGGCCAAGGACAAGGGCCTGAACCTCGGCGCCGCCATCGAGGCCGCTCGCCGCTTCCGCGAGCAGGCCGCCGAAGCGCCCCAGCAGTAGCCGCTATCCGCTCTTGCCGCCGCCGGGCCGATCGAGGAACGGCTTGATCAGGTCGATCGGGGCAGGGAAGATGATCGTGCTCGAGTTCGAGCCGCCGATCTCCAGCAACGTCTGCAGATAGCGCAGCTGCAGCGCGATCGGGTGCTCCTCGATCACGAGCGCCGCATCCTTCAGCCGTTCCGACGCCTGGTACTCGCCCTCGGCGTTGATGATCTTGGCGCGCCGCTCGCGCTCGGCCTCGGCCTGGCGGGCCATCGCGCGCTGCATCCCGCCCGGGATCTCGACGTCCTTCACCTCGACGACCGAGACCTTGATCCCCCACGGCCCCGTCGCCTCGTCGATGATCTCCTGCAGGATCGCGTTGATCTTCTCGCGCTCCGACAGCAGCTCGTCGAGCACGTGCTGGCCGAGCACCGACCGCAGCGTCGTCTGCGCGATCTGCGACGTCGCGACCATGAAATTCTCGACCTGCACGATCGCGTCCTTCGGCTCGACGATGCGGAAGTACGCCACCGCATTGACGCGCACCGGGACGTTGTCCTTGGTGATGACCTCCTGCGGCGGGATGTTGAGCGTGATCGTCCGCAGGTCGACCTTCACCATCCGGTCGATCACCGGGATCAGGAAGAACAGGCCCGGGCCTTTCGGCTCCGCCAGCAGCCGGCCGAGCCGGAAGACGATCGCGCGCTCGTACTCGCGGATCACCTTCAGCGCCGAGATCAGGAACAGCACGACGAAGAAGACGACGACGGCGAGCGCGACGAGCCCTGCGGTCATGACTAGACCCTACTACTCGACCGTCAGCTCGAGCCCGTCGACGGACGTCACGCGCACGTGCTCGCCGGGGATCAGGTCGCCGCCGCCGCTCCGCCGAGCGCGCCACAGCTCACCGCCGACGAACACCTGGCCCGGCGTTCGCACGACGCCGTCGGCTCCGACCACGCGGCTCGGCACGACGATCGCCGGCCGGCGGCGCACCTGCACCGCCTTCGTGATCGCGAACGCCCAGAACCCTCCGAGGAGGAGCGTGATCGTCAGGACCAGCGGTACCGACGTCGTGTACGGGGCCGGCGCGTTGTGGAACAGCATCAACATGCCGACGGCGAGACTCGTCAGGCCGGCCACCGTCAGGGCGCCGTGCGTCAGCACGTGCGCGTCGATCACGAGCAGCGCGACGCCGAGCAGGATCAGCACCAGCCCGGCCCACGAGATGGGCAGCACCGAAAACCCGAACAACGCCGTCACGAGCGCGACGCCCCCGAGCGCACCGGGCAAGACGACGCCGGGATGGAAGATCTCGAAGCCGATGCCGGCGATGCCGGCGAGGAACAGCAGCCCGATGATGTTCGGGTCGATCAGCGCGTTCAGGACGCGCGTCAGAAAGCCCGGTTTCTCGTAGTCGATCGCCGCGTTCGCCAGATGCAGCGTGAAGGGCCGCTGTGCGTCCTTGGTGCGGTACCCGTCGAGCTTCTTCAAGAGCGCCGGCAGCGACGGCGCGATCACGTCGATCACGTTCATCTGCAGCGCCTGCTGTGCGGTGAGGTTCGACGCGACGCGCACGGCGCGCGCGGGCCATTTCGTGTTGCGGTGGTGCGCGGCTGCGAGCGCGGTCAGCGACGCCGCGGCGTCGTTGATCACCTTGCGCCGCAGGTCGGAGTTCAGGTTGCCGCCGCTCGAGTCGATCGGCGTCGAAGAACCGATGTTCGTCGTCGGCGCCATCGCAAGCACGTCCGCAGCCTGGGAGATCCAGACGCCCGCCGAAGCCGCCCGCGCGCCGTCGGGTGAGACGTACACGATCACCGGGATCTTCGACCCGAGCTCGTGCGTGTAGATCGTCTTCATCGACGAGGAGAGGCCGCCCGGTGTGTCGAGCAGGATCACAGCTGCGTCGTAGCCCGACTTCGCGGCGTGCGTCAGCTTGCCGGTGAGGTAGTCCTGCGTCACCGGATTGACCTCGAGATCCGGCCCGAACTTGATTGCGAGAACGCGCGGCTGCGCCGTGCCCGCACCCGCCGCACCGGCGAGCGTGAAGACCAGGAGCAGGGCCAGGATTGACCCGCGCATTACACGAAGGGTAACTCGCCCTTGCTACGAAGGGTCCTCGGATGACCGCCGCGCCGACGATGACCGTGCGGGACCTCCCCGTGCACGCCGCGGCCCGGTCGCTCGCCGGCGCGCTCCCGGCCTTCAACATGGTCGCCTTCCATTGGCGCGGCAGCGGCGATGTCCGCTACCGCGTCCGCTTCACGGACGGCTGGAGCCCGTGGCGCAGCGCGGACGACGACGCCGTCGCGCCGCAAAAGGGCTGGCACATCGGCAACATCGATTGGGTCGGGGCGTCGACCGCGCTGCAAACCCGTGTCGGCGCCGGCGTCACGAGGCTTCGCTCCTACACGGTGTGGAGCGGGCCGGAGCGCGTGCTCGCGCGGCGGCTGCAGCTGGCGAACGCGCCGCCGATCATCCCGCGCCTCTCGTGGGGCGCGGACGAATCGATCCGGCGTGCGGCCCCGCAGTACGCGCCGACGCTGAGACTGGCGTTCGTCCACCACACGGTGGGCACGAACTCGTACACGCGCGCGCAGTCGGCGTCGATCGTGCGCGGCATCGAGATCTACCACGTCAAGGGCAACGGCTGGAACGACATCGGCTACAACTTTCTCGTCGACAAGTACGGGCAGGTGTTCGAGGGGCGCTACGGCGGCGTCGACCGCAACGTCATCGGCGCGCACACGCAGGGCTTCAACACGGGCTCGTTCGGCGTCGCCGTGCTCGGGACGTACGGCTCCGCCAAGATCTCGGCGGCTGCCGCGACCTCGCTCGAGCAGCTCCTGTCGTGGCGGCTCGACGTCGCGCACGTCGATCCGCTCTCGACGCTGACGTACGCCTCCGGCGGCAACCCGCGCTTCCCCGCCGGCACGCCCGTCTTCCTGCGTGCCGTCTCCGGCCATCGCGATGCGTATTTCACGGAGTGTCCCGGCAACGCGCTGTACGCCGAGATCCCGGCGATTGCGAAGGCGGTGGCGTCGCTCGGCGGCCCGAAGATCTATGCACCTCTCGTCGCAAGGGTCGACGAGGTGCACACGCGCATCACGGCGCGGCTGTCGGCCGTGCAGCCGTGGGCGGTGACGGTCACCAACTCTGCCGGCGTGCAGGTCGCGCAGGGCACGGGCACGGGGACCGCGGTCGACTGGACGTGGGACGCGACCGCTGCGCCACCCGACAAGTACACGTGGACGATCACGGCGGCCGACGCTCGTCCCGCGACCGGGACGCTCGGCGCGACGACTGCGCTCGCGCTCCAGAAGGTCGTCGCGGCGCCGTCGATCGTCCTCCCGGGCGGCGCCGTGACGGTCGCGTACACACTGACCGCCGCCGCGACGGTCACGCCGGCGCTGCTCGGCCCGACCGGGCAGGTGCTGGCGACCTTCCCGGCCGTCCAGAAGCCGGCCGGCGCGCAGACGCTCGTCGTCACGCCGCCGGCGACCTTGCCGCTCGGGAACTACACGCTCGTGCTGACCGCAGCCGGCGCGGCCCGCACCGTCACCGCGACCGCGCCGTTCGCCGTCGACGACATTCTCGCGGCGTTCACCGTATCGCCCGTCGATGCGACGGTCGAGCTCACCCGCGCTCCGGTCGGCCTGACGCTGCAGATCCTCCGCGGGACGCAGATCGTCGCGACGCCGCCGCTCGCGGTCGCAGGCGGCGCGCAGACGGTCGCGTGGCCGGCGTTGCCGGACGGTGCGTACACCGTGTCGCTGACGGTGATCGACGAGCTCGGCACGCACGTGCAATCGATGCCGCTCGTCGTCGACACAACGCCGCCGAAGGTGACGGTGCTCTCGTTCCGGCGCCTGCGCTTCTCCCTGAACGAGCCGGCGACGCTCGTGCTCACCGCCGGCGGGAGGCGGTACACGCGCGTGCTGAAGGCGCCGAAGGCGACGCAGTTCTGGTTCAAGGTGATGCCGATCGCGTACACGCTCCGCGCCACCGACGCGAGCGGCAACGCGACGACGGTTCGCTACCGCCGGTAGCGACCGTCCCACGCGTCGTATCCGCGCTCGAGCTCCGCCAGGACTGCAGCGAGGAGCTCCTCCCGGTCGTGCTCGCGGCCGGTGGCGATTCGCAGCGAGGTCGGCGGCTTGACCGTGTCGCGCGGCAGCTCTTCCTCCGTGTGATTGACGTTGATCCCGATTCCGAGCACGACGCGCCCGCGCGTCGCCTCCGGGAGGATGCCCGCGACCTTCCGCCCGTCGAGGAAGACATCGTTCGGCGGGCGCACCTCACCGCCGACGACACGTGCGACAGCTTCGCCGGCGACGAGCGACAGCTCCGGCCAGAGCGGCATCGGCGCGCTCGGCCGCAGCAGGATCGAGACGAGCAGCGACTTGCCCGGCACGTCCTCCCACGTTCGCCCGAGCCGTCCGCGACCCGCCGTCTGATGGTTCGCGACGACGACGGCGCCCTCCGGGTCGTCCTCCCCGAGCAGACGCTGCGTCGACGCGCACTCCTCGACGTAGGTGAAAGGCGTGCCGAAACGCACCCCGACTAAGGTAGTGGGGTGCAAGCGCCCTTCGGCCGCGACGTCATCGAGTCGCTCATCCCGCACCGTCGACCGTTCCTGCTCGTCGACGAGATCGTCGAGCTCGATCCCGGCAAGCGCGTCGTCGGCCGGCGCGAGATCCGCGCGGACGACTGGTGGTTTCCGGGCCACTTTCCGGACCGGCCGGTGATGCCCGGCGTGCTGACGATCGAGGCGATCGCGCAGGCCGGTGCAGTCGCGGTCCTCGCCGACGAGGCGAACCGCGGCAAGATCCCGTTCTTCGGCGGTATCGACGGCTGCCGCTTCAAGCGGGTCGTCGAGCCGGGGGATGTGCTGACGCTCGAGTGCGAGTTCGTCCGCGTCCGCGGGCCGATCGCGAAGGGCCGGGGTCGCGCGCTCGTCGGCGACGAGCTCGCCGCGGAGGCGATGTTGACGGTGTTCGTGTCCGAATGATCGGCATAACCGAGCACACCGTCACGATCACCGGCCTCGGGTGCCATGTCCCCGAGCGCGTGGTGACGAACGACGAGCTCGCGCAGTACGTCGACACCTCCGACGAGTGGATCCGCGAGCGCACGGGCATCCGCGAGCGGCGGATGGCCTCGAAGGAGGAGGCGCTCTCGGACGTCGCGCTGCCCGCGGTGAACACGGCGCTCGCGCAGGCGGGGCTCGAGGGCAAGGACATCGATCTGCTCGTCGTCGCGACCGTCACGCCCGACATGGCGTTCCCCTCCACCGGCGCGATCCTCGCCGACCGGATCGGCGCTACGGAAGCCGCCGCCTACGACCTTTCCGCGGGCTGCACCGGCTTCGTCTATGCCCTGGCGCAGGCGTACGGGATGGTCGCCGGCGGTCTCTCGAAGCGCGCGCTCGTCGTCGGCGGCGACCTGCTCTCGCGGATCCTCGACTGGGAGGACCGCTCGACGCTCGTCCTCTTCGGCGACGGGGCGGGCGCCGTCGTCCTCGAGGCCGCCGAGGAGCCGGGCTTCCTCGGCTTCGAGCTCGGCGCAGACGGCGGCGGCGGCGCCAACCTGTGGCTGCCCGGGAGCGGCTCGCGATTGTTCGACGAGCCGGAGAGGTACGTCAAGATGAACGGCCGTGAGGTTTTCAAGTTCGCCACCCGGGTGCTCGTCCAGTCCGCCGAGGACCTCCTGGCGCGCTGCGACGCTTCCGTCGACGACGTCGACGTCTACGTTCCACACCAGGCGAACGTCAGAATCATCGATCATGCAACGCGCAAGCTCGGGTTCCCACAGGAGAAGGTCGTGATGAACGTCGACCGCTACGGCAACACTTCGTCCGGCTCGATCCCGCTCGCCCTGGCAGACGCGGCGGCCGACGGGCGGCTGCGAAAGGGAAAGCTCGTGCTGATGACCGGAATGGGCGCAGGACTGACGTGGGGGAGCGCATTGATGCGGTGGAGCATTTGAGCGGTAGGCTCGACGGACGCTCACCAGGAGCGGAGACGCCGGCTTGGCCGGCGTTGGGGCGGGGCCTTTGAGCGGGATTGCGTTCTGCTTCCCCGGCCAGGGGTCGATCGAGGCCGGGATGGGGCGCGAGATCGCCGAGGCGTCGCCGGCGGCGCTCGAAGTCTTCCGGCGCGGGAGCGCCGCCTCGGGCCTCGACCTCGAGCGGCTGTGCTTCGAGGCGGACGCGGAGGAGCTCGTCGACACCGCCGTGCAGCAGCCTGCGCTTGTCGCGACGTCGCTCGCCTTCCTCGCCGCGCTCAAGGAGAAGCTCGGGATCAAGCCCGACTTCGTCGTCGGCCACTCCGTCGGTGAGTTCGCCGCCCTTGCCGCGAGCGACGCGATCAGCGACGACGACGCGATCGCGCTCGTGCGCGAGCGCGGGATCGCGATGGCCGAGGCCGCGCGCCAGAAGCCCGGCTCGATGGCGGCGATCCTCGGCCTCGAGGACGAGGTGGTCGAGCAGCTCTGCCGCAAGATCCTCGGCGTCTGGCCGGCGAACTACAACTGCCCGGGCCAGATCGTCGTCTCGGGCGAGCACCTCGCGGTCGACGAGTGCATCGAGCTCGCGCAGGAGGCGGGCGCGCGCCGCACCGTGAAGCTGAAGGTCTCCGGCGCGTTCCACTCGCCGCTCGTCGCGCGGGCCGCGGAGCGCCTCCGTCCCGCCGTCGAGCGCGTGAACTTCCGCGAGCCCGTGGCGCCGTTCGTCTCGACCGTCACCGCACGGATCGAGTCGGCACAGCGCGTCGCGCCGTTGCTCGTCGACCAGCTGACGGCGCCGGTGCGGTTCACGCAGGCCGCGCGCGAGCTGATGAAGCAGGGCGCGCACACGTTCGTCGAGGTCGGCCCGGGCAACGTGCTCTCCGGCCTCGTCAAGCGCATCGACCGGACGGCGAAGGCGATCTCGGTCAACAGCCTCGCCGCGCTCGAGAAGCTGCCCGACTCGCTGTGAGCTTTGGGTCGCTGGAAGGGAAGACGGCCCTTGTCACGGGCGCGTCGCGCGGGATCGGCCGCGCGATCGCGAGCGAGCTCGCCCGTGCCGGAGCGTCCGTCGTCGTCGGCTACCGCTCCGGCAAGGACGAGGCCGACGCGCTGGCGAGCGAGATCGGCGGCCGCGCGGTGCAGGCCGACGTGTCGAGCGCCGAGGATGCCGCACGACTCGTCCAGGAGGCAGGCGACCTCGACATCCTCGTCAACAACGCCGGACTGACGCGCGACGGGCTGCTGGCGCGGATGCCCGACGACGACTGGCGCACGGTGATCGAGACGAACCTCTCGTCCGTCTTCTATACGTGTCGCGCCGTCGTTCGGCCGATGATGAAGAAGCGGGCCGGGGCGATCGTCAACGTCTCGTCGATCGTCGGCGTCCACGGCAACTGGGGCCAGACGAACTACGCCGCGTCGAAGGCCGGGATCATCGGCTTCACGAAGTCGCTCGCGCGCGAGCTCGGCTCCCGCGGCGTCCGGGCGAACGTCGTCGCGCCGGGTTACGTCAAGACGCAGCTGACCGATGTCCTCCCCGAGGAGGCGACGAAGGCGATGCTCGACAACACGCCGCTCGGCCGCCTGGGCGAGCCGGAGGACGTGGCGGGGGCGGTACGCTTCCTCTGCTCCGACGAGGCGTCCTTCATCACGGGGGAAGTGCTGCTCGTCGACGGCGGACTCGGGATGTAGATGGTCGACAACGGATCACTCAACGGACGCCGTCGCGTGGTCGTCACCGGGCTGGGCGCGGTGTCGCCGCTCGGCAACGATGTCCAGACGACCTGGGGGCGCCTGATCGCCGGCGAGTCCGGGGCCGGGCCGATCACGCAGTTCGACCACAGCGACTACAAGGTGCACTTCGCGTGCGAGGTGAAGGATTTCGACCCGGGCGACTGGATCGACCGCAAGGACGCGCGACGGATGGACCGCTTCGCCCACCTCGTGCTCGCCGCCGCGCGCCAGGCCGAGGCGGACTCCGGGCTGGACATCAGGGCCGAGGCGGATCGCATCGGCGCCTCGATCGCGACGGGAATCGGCGGCCTCCGCTCCTTCCAGGAGTGCTACGACACGCTGATCACGCGCGGCCCCGACCGCGTCAACCCGTTCTCGATCCCCTCGATCATCCCGAACCTCGGCGCCGGCTGGGTGTCGATCATGCTCGGAACGCGGGGCCCGCTCGGCGCGCAGTGCACCGCGTGCGCCGCGTCGAACATGGCGATCGGCGACGGGCTTGACTCGATCCGGCTGGGCCGGGCCGACGTCATGCTCTGCGGCGGCACCGAGGCGGCGGTCAACGAGGTCGGCATCGCCGGCTTCGCCGCGATGCGCGCGCTCTCGCTGCGCAACGACGACCCCGTGTCGGCCTCGCGGCCGTTCGACGCCGAGCGGGACGGCTTCGTGATGGGCGAGGCGGGCGCCGTGCTCGTCCTCGAGGAGCTCGAGCATGCGAAGGCGCGCGGGGCGAAGATCTACGCCGAGGTCGCCGGCTACGGACTGTCGTCCGACGCGAATCACATCACCGAGCCCGATCCGACCGGACCGGTGCGCGCGCTCCAGATGGCGCTCGGCGATGCAGGCGTCGGTCCTGCCGAGATCGACTACGTCAACGCGCATGCGACGTCGACGCCGATCGGCGATGCGTCGGAGACGAAGATGCTGAAGCTGGCACTCGGCGAGGAGAACGCGCGCTCGACGCCCGTCTCGGGAACGAAGGGTGCGACCGGTCACTGCCTCGGCGCCGCCGGCGCGATCGAGGCGACGTTCACCGTGCTCGCGGTGCAGAACGACACGCTGCCGCCGACGATCAATTACGAGGTCGCAGATCCGGAGTGCGATCTCGACTACGTGCCGAACGAGCCGCGCAGCACGACCGTGAATACGGCGGTGTCGAACTCGTTCGGATTCGGCGGCCACAACGCGTGCGTCGTTTTCCGGAAGTACCAGGGATAACTCCCGTCCGACACCGTCACTAGCGTTTTTGGGATTGGACGAGCTCGTCGAAGTCCGCCGGTCGCGGCGTGCTCGCCGCTGGACACTGTCGGTTCCATGGGGCGCGCCGCCGATGCTGACTGTGCCGCCGTGGATGGCGGAAGCCGACGTCGACCGGGTCATTGCCTCGCATCGCGACTGGATCGCGCGTGAGCGCGCGAAGCAGCGGCCGCGGCTGCGTCTCGATCCGCAGTTCGTCTCCGAGGCGGAGGCGCGCCGCGCCGCGCGCGAGCTCGTGACGATGCTTGCCGAGGACGAGGCGGACGAGCTCGGCGTTCGCTGGGCGCGCATCGAGATCCGCGACCAGCGCTCACGCTGGGGGTCGTGCTCGACGCGCGGCACCCTGTCGTTCAACTGGCGGCTCGTGCTCGCGCCGTTCGAGGTGCTCGACTACGTCGTCGTGCACGAGCTGTGCCACCTCCGCGAGCCGAACCACTCGCGCCGCTTCTGGCGACTCGTCGAGTCACGCCGGCCCGGCTGGCGCGCACAGCGCGACTGGCTGCACGAGCACGGTCCCGAGCTGCTCGCCTTCAGGCCGGCGGTCTGAGGTACGCATCCGAGCCGTCGAGCCAGTCCTGGCGCGGCGGATGGAAGACGTCGACGTCGAGCGTGTCCTCGAGCGCCTCCGCCATGTGCGGGACGTTCGCGGGGATGTGCAGCACCTCGCCGGCGCCGACATCGATCGTCTCATCGCCGACGGTGAACCGCAGCTTTCCCTCGAGGATGTACGTCAGCTGCTCGTTGTGATGTGCGTGCTCGGGGACGATCGCGCCCTGCGTGAGATACACGTGCGCAATCATCATCTGGTCGCCCGTGATCAACCGGCGGGCGATCGTCGCGGACAGCTGCTCGCGCGGGAGATCGTCCCAGCGGTAGTGGGTCACGTCGGCGATGATGGGGAGTCTATGGAGCGCTGGGCGACCTTCGACTGCTACGGCACGCTGATCGACTGGAACGGCGGCATCGGCCGCGAGCTCGAGCGGCTGTTCGGCGCCGAGGATGTGGCCGGCCTGCTGCACGCGTACCACGAGATCGAGCCGGAGCTGCAACGCGAGCAGCCGGCCGCTGCCTACCGTGACATCCTGACGCAGGCGCTCGCGCGGCTCGCCGAACGGGACGGACGGACGCTGCCGGCCGAGGAGCACGACGCGCTCGCACGGTCACTCCCCTCGTGGCGCCCCTTCCCCGAGACGCGTGCCGCACTCGAGGACGCGCGCGCCCGCGGCTGGAAGCTCGCGATCCTCTCCAACACCGACCGCGACTACATCGACGCATCGGTGGCGGCGATCGACGTCCCGTTCGAGCTGACGATCGTCGCGTCCGAGATCGGTTCGTACAAGCCCGACCACGGCCACTGGCGCGCGTTCCGTGCGCAGGCGTCGCCGGACGTGCACGTCCACGTCGGCGCGAGCCTGTTCCACGATGTCCGGCCCGCGACCGAGCTCGGCATCCCGACGATCTGGGTCAACCGCCTCGGGGAGCAGCCGAAGCCGCACCCCGACGTCGAGCTGCACAGCCTCTCCGGTCTCGGTGAGGCGCTCGACTCGCTCGCATGAACAGCCGCGCGGTCACCGAGGACGACTTCGAGCGCGTCGCCGCGCTCCTGCGCGAGGACGAGGAACGCCTGCTCGGGCGCGAGTCGCGCATCGGCGCCAACGATCTCCGCGAATGGCTGTCGCGCACCGACCTCGCGAACGACACGTGGCTCTACGAGGACGGCGGCGAGGTCGTCGCCGTCGGCTGGACGGACCTCGCACCGAGCAGCGACGTGGCGATCGGCATCGGCGTCGTCGCCGCACCGTGGAAGGGCCGCGGGCTCGGGGCCGAGATCCTGCAGCGCTCGGAGCAACGTGCCCGCGACCGGCGCGCAGCGCGGATGCACGCGATCGCGATCGGCGCCGACGACGCGGCATCCAAGCTGATCGCAGCGCACGGCTACACCGAGATCAGGCGCTTCTACGACATGGCGATCGAGCAGACCGAGCCGCCGCCGCCGGTCTCCTTGCCCGTCGAATCGGTGCGGGAGGACGAGCTGCGCGACTTCCACGCGGCACTCGACGAGGCGTTCCAGGATCACTGGGAACATCACTCCGAGTCGTTCGACGACTGGTGGCGACGGCACTCGCAGAACCCGAATCTCGATCTCTCGTTGTGGTTCCTGATCCGCGAGGGCGACGAGATCGCCGCGGTGACGCGCAACGACGGTAACCGCAACGGCGGCGGCTACATCGGCGCGCTCGGCGTCCGGCGCGCGTTTCGCGGCAAGGGCTACGCGAAGGCGCTGCTGCTCCATTCCTTCCGCGAGTTCTTCGAGCGCGGGATGCCGCGCGTCACGCTCGGCGTCGACGCGGAGAACCCGACGGGCGCCACGCACCTGTACGAGCGCGTCGGCATGCACGTCGAGATGGAGAACGTCGTCTTCGAGAAGCCTCTTCTATGAGCGGTAGGCTCGACGGACGCTCACAAGGAGCGGAGGCGCCGGCTTCGCCGGCGCCGGAGCGGGAATGAGCACCCTCCGCGCGAAGTGCCCGACGTGCAACGCGATGACGGCGGTCGCCGTCGGGCCGGAGTACGAGTGCCATTCGTGCGGCCGCACCTTCGCCGCCGGGATGGTCCGCGTCCCGCGTGCCTGGGGCGACGGCGGCGAGCCGATGATCGAGGCGGCGAGCCTGCCGCTCGACTACCCGGAGACGGGCGTCGTCGACGAGTCGTCGCTGCAGGCGCAGACGCTCGCGATCGCGTCCGACCTGCCGGTGCGGCCGCTGATCCTCGGAGGCTGCTGCTGTTCGCACGTCGGCGCGATCGAGGGTCTCGCGGCGCGCCACGACCGCCTGGGGATCCTCTGGTTCGACGCGCACGGCGACCTCAACACGCCGGAGACCTCGCCGTCGGGCAACGCCTGGGGGATGCCCTTGCGGATGGCGATCGACAGCGGCGCGGTCAAGGCCGGCGACGTCGCGCTCGTCGGCGCCCGCAACCTCGACCCGCCCGAGGTGGAGTTCATCGAGCGTGCCGGGATCCACGATGACCCGAACGCCGTCCTCGACCGGGTCGACTGCGTGTACGTCGCATTGGACTGCGACGTGTTCGAGCCGTCGGAGCTGAGCGTCTTCATGCCGGAGCCCGGCGGGCCGACGCTCCAGCAGATGGAGCGGACGCTCGGGGCGATCCGCGCCTCCGGCACGGTCGTCGGCGCCGGCCTGACGGGTCTCGCTCCCGACCTCGAGAACGTCAGCAAGCTCGAGCGCCTGACCACGGCTCTGGGCTTCTAAGCTAGGGACCCCGTGGCCAACGTCGACGTGTCCGTCGAGACCGGTGACAAGCCGGCTCCTCCGCCCAAGCACCCGAACACGTGTCCGAGCTGTCACTCCCACTATCGGGACGACGAGCTCGAGGCCGCCCTGTGGGTGTGCGCACATTGCGGCCACCATTTCCCGATGCGCGCCCGCGCGCGAATCGACTACCTCGCAGACGACGGCTCGTTCCTCGAGGAGGCGGCGGAGCTGCACTCGGAGGACCCGCTCGGGTTCTTCGATCTGCGGCCCTACACGGAGCGTCTCGCCGAGGCCGAGCTGTCGACGGGGCTGGCCGATGCGATCGTGATCGGCCAGGCGACGCTCGACGGACGAGGCTGCGAGCTCGCCGTCATGGACTTCTCGTTCATGGGGGGCTCGATGGGCAGCGTCGTCGGCGAGAAGTTCTCGCGCGCGTGCGACTCGGCGGCGGAGCGCGGCGTCCCGCTCATCTCTGTCACGAGCTCGGGCGGCGCGCGCATGCAGGAGGGGATCCTCGCGTTGATGCAGCTGCCGAAGACCGTGTGCGCCGTCGAGGACCTGCGCGATTCGGGCCAACCGCTGCTCAGCGTCATGGCGCATCCGACGACGGGCGGCGTCCTCGCGTCGTTCGCCGCGCTCGGCGACGTGCTGCTCGCCGAGCCGGGCGCCCTCATGTCGTTCGCCGGCCCGCGCGTCGTCCAGCAGATCACGCGCGAGAAGCTGCCGGAAGACTTCGGGCTCGCGGAGCAGAACCTCCGCTTCGGGAACATCGACGCGATCGTCCCGCGACCCGAGCTGCGAGGAACGCTCTCGACGCTGCTCAGGCTCTTCGATGCCCCCATCTGAGCACGAGCTGCGTCTGCGCGAGCGACTCGGCCGCCTGCGCGCCATCCCACTCCTCGGCGGCGCGAAGCTGTCCGGCGACCTGCAGCGCTTCCAGAAGCAGCTCGACCGCCTGCAGCAGGAGGCGACCGACGAGGAGATCTGGCGGTCGGTGCAGCTCGCCAGGCACGACAGCCGTCCGTACACGCTCGACTACGTGCACCGGCTGCTCGACGACTGGTTCGAGCTGCACGGCGACCGCGGCAGCGACGACGACGAAGCGATGGTCGCCGGGCTCGGCAAGCTCGACGGTCGGACGATCGCGCTCGTCGGCCAGCAGAAGGGGCGCGACATCAAGGAGCGGGCGGAGCGCCGCTTCGGCATGCCGAACCCCGAGGGCTACCGCAAGGCGATGCGCGTCATGGAGCTCGCCGACCGGCACGGCTTCCCCGTCGTCTCGCTCGTCGATACGCCGGGCGCGTATCCCGGCGTCGCCGCGGAGCAGCACGGCCAGGGCGGGACGATCGCCGGCTCGCAGGCCGTGATGGCCCGCCTCGGCGTCCCGACCGTCGCCTGCGTGATCGGCGAGGGCGGCTCCGGCGGCGCGATCGCGATCGCGCTCGCCGACCGCGTCCTGATGCAGGAGAACGCGATCTACTCGGTCATCTCGCCGGAGGGCTGCGCGATGATCCTCTGGCGCGACGCCGGCGAGGCGAAGAAGGCGGCGGCGGCCTTCAAGCCGGACGCCGTCCACTGTCTCGAGCTCGGCGTCATCGATGGGATCGTTCCCGAGCCCGTCGGCGGCGCCCACACCGACCACGACGCGGCGGCGCGCCTGCTCAAGGAATCGCTCGTCGAGGCGCTCGACGAGCTCGCGGACGTGCCGGGGGAGGAGCTGCGCCGCCGCCGACGCGCGAAATTCCGCTCGCTCGGCGTTTTCGCGTAGGTTTCGGGAGATTCGGGACGGTGGCTATCCACACCGTCCACAGGCTTATCCCCCGCGGGTCATACGACTCGAAACGAAGGGTCTTACGACTCAGGGCCGGCAAAGCCGGCCCCGAGCATCGACCCCCCCGCTGGGTGGAGAAGACTGGTAAGCCTCTTTCACCCCCTCCGCGTATCCAAACCTCGCGCCGGGTACGGTCGGCGGCACATGAGCGTAGGCTCGACGGAGCTCAGCAAGGAGCGGAGGCGCCGGCTTTGCCGGCGCCGTGAGCGGGCATGAGCGGGGAGCTGCGGGAGTACGAGCGGAAACGGCAGCGCGGCGGCACGCCGGAACCGTTCACGTCGAAGCGGAGAGGCAAGGCGAAGGGGCCGATCTTCGTCGTGCAGAGGCACGACGCGCGCCGCCTCCACTACGACTTCCGGCTCGAGCTCGGCGGCGCCCTCGCCTCCTGGGCCGTGCCGAAGGGCGTCCCGCTCGAGCCCGGGCAGCGCGCGCTCGCCGTCCACGTCGAGGACCACCCGCTCGACTACGCGACCTTCGAATGCGAGATCCCGGCCGGCAACTACGGCGCCGGCACGGTCGAGATCTGGGACAACGGCACGTTCGAGCTGCTCGAGGAGAAGCGGAACGGCGGTCTCACCGTCCGCCTGCACGGCAGCCGGCTCGAAGGCACGTGGACGCTCGTTCCCGCGCACCTCGACGGCGACGAGAAGAACTGGCTGCTGATCAGGAAGCACGATGACGTCGACCTCGAGGTGCGGAACGACTATCAGCCGATGCTCGCGACGCTCGCCGAGGAGCTGCCGCGCGGGGACGACTGGACGTACGAGATCAAGTGGGACGGCTACCGCGCGCTCGGGTACGTGCGCAACGGCGTCGCGAAGCTCCTCTCCCGCCGCGGCAACGATCTGACCGATCGCTTCCCCGAGGTGGCGAAGGCGCTCGAGAAGGCCGTGCGGTCGCCCGAGTGCGTCGTCGACGGCGAGGTGTGTGCGCTGGACGATCAGGGCCGGCCGAGCTTCAGCGCGATGCAGCAGGGAAAGCGGGCGCTCGTCTACGCCGTGTTCGACGTGCTCGAGGTCGACGGGCGGCCCGTCGTCGACCTGACGCTCGACGAGCGGCGCGAGCGACTCGGCGCGCTGCTCAACACGAAGACGAAGGGCGCGCAGCTCGTGCAGGTCTCTGCGACCTTCGACGACGGCGACGCGCTCTACGAGGCGGCGCAGCACCAGGGCCTCGAGGGCGTGATGGCCAAGAAGCTCGGCTCGCGGTACTGCGAGGGCAAACGCACGCGCGACTGGTTGAAGATCAAGACGCACGGACGCCAGGAGTTCGTTGTCGTCGGCTACACGAAGGGCGAGGGACGACGCGCGCGGAGCTTCGGCTCGCTCGTCCTCGCCACGCACGAAGACGGCGCGCTCACGTGGGTCGGCAACGTCGGCACCGGCTTCAGCGAGCGGACGATCCAGGAGCTTCTCGGCCGCCTCGAGCCGTTACGGGTCGACGAATCGCCGCTGGCGGTCGTGCCGAAGATGCCGCGTGTCAAGAAAAGCGACGTCGTGTGGGTCGAGCCGCGCCTCGTCGCGGAGATCGAGTTCGCGGAGTTCACGCACGACGGGCACCTGCGAGCGCCGTCCTTCCAGGGGCTGCGCGACGACAAGCCGGCGACCGAGGTGCACCGGGAGGATGCACGGGTCAAGCTGTCCAATCCCGAGAAGATCTTCTGGCCGGACGAGGGGATCACGAAGGCCGATCTCTTCGAGTACTACCGCGCGATCGCGCCGGTGCTCGTCCCGCACCTGCGCAACCGCCCGTTCACGATGCGCCGCTATCCCGACGGCTCGACCGGCAAGGCGTTCTTCCAGAAGGACGCGCCCAAGCACATGCCGGACTGGATCCCGCGCTATCCGGCGCACGTCTCCACGCGCGAGTCGCCGCCGCGCAGGAAATGGATCGAGGCGCCGCTCGTCAACGAGGAGGACGCGCTCCTGTGGATGGTCAACATGGGCTGCATCGACATGAACACGTGGTACTCGCGCGTCGACAAGCCCGACCGCCCGGACTTCGTGCTGTTCGATCTCGATCCGTCGCCGGATGTCGGCTTCGCCGAGACGGTCCAGGTCGCGTTGATCGTCAAGGCAGCGCTCGATGCGCTCGGCCTCGCGTCGTTCCCGAAGACGTCGAGCGCCGACGGAATGCACATCATCGTTCCGATCGAGCGCCGGTACACGTTCGACGACACGCGGGAATTCTCGGAGATCGTCGCGCGCGCGATCGCGCGCGCGCATCACGGCCTCGCAACGAACGAATGGTCGAAGGCAAGGCGGCGCGGCGTACTGATCGACTCGAATCAGAACGGCGAGGGTAAGACGATCGCGTCGGTCTATTCGGTGCGGCCGCGGCCGGGCGCGCCCGTCTCGACACCGTTGCGCTGGGAGGAGGTGAACGACCGGCTCGATCCGCGTGCGTTCACGATGGACGTCGTCCTCGAGCGTGTGCAGACCCACGGCGACCTGTTCGAGCCCGTGCTCACGACGAGACAGCGTCTCGATCGAGCCCTGAGCGCGCTCCGCTGAGGACGCTCAGCTCGACGATGTCGCGCCGGAAGAGCAGCGCGACCGTCCAGTCGACGACGACGCGCAGCTTCCGCGAGAGGAGCGGCAGCTGGTAGAGGTGGTACGAACGGGTGACGAACCAGCCCGGAAAGCCGCGCAGGCGCAGGCCGAGCACGTCGGCGATCCCCTTGTAGCGGCCCAGCGTCGCGACCTGGCCGAGCATTCTGTAGCCGTACGGCTCGAGGTCGCCGCCGACGTTCTTGGCGAGGCGGCGTGCTTGCCGGAGCGCGTGCTGGCACGTCGGCGGATCAGGCTCCTTCGCCCGCGTGTTCGGGACCCGCGCACAGTCGCCGAGCGCCCACACGTGCTCGACGCCGCGGACGCGGAGGAACTCGTCCACCTCGACGCGGCCGCGGTCGTCGAGCGGAACGCCGAGCTCGCGCAGCAGCGGGTGCGGCCGCACGCCCGCCGTCCAGACGAGCGTCCGCGCCGGGATGCGCGCGCCGTCGCCGAGCACGACCTCGCGCTTCGACACCGAGTCGAGGGTCGTGCCGACGTGGATCTCGATGCCGCGCCGCTCGAGCTCCTGCGCGGCATAGTCGCCGAGCCGAGACGGGATCTCCGGCAGGATCTTCGGTGCTGCGTCGACGAGGACCCAGCGGGGCGGGACCGAGCGCAATCCCGGATAGAAGCGGAGCGCATCGTCGACGAGATCGGAGAGCTCGGCGAGCGCTTCGACGCCGGCGTAGACCGCGCCGACGAAGACGAACGTCAGCCGCTCGCGCCGCGCCGCATCGTCGAGCTCGGCGTCGGCCGCCTCGAGCGCACGCAGAACGTGGTTGCGGAGATGGATCCCCTCGGCCAGCGTCTTGAACGACAGCCCGTGCTCCGCCAGTCCCGGCACGGGCACGGTGCGAGGCACGGCGCCGAGCGCGAGCACGAGCTCCTGCCAGTGGACCGTCTGCGTCCCCGCCTCCGTCTCGATCGTCGCGGTCCGCGCACCCGTGTCGACCGACGACGCCGTGCCGAGCAGCAGCTCCGCGTGCGGGCACATCGCGCGCAGCGGCACGACCGTGTGCCGCGGCTCGAGCGTCCCCGAGGCGGCCTCGGGCAACAGCGGCGTGAAGAGCATGAAGTTCTCCGGCGAGACGATCGTCGCGCCGCTTGCCCCGCGCAGCCGTGCGACGTAGGCGCCGGCGAACCCGCCGCCGAGGACGAGCACACCGCCGCGCGCCTGCCGTTCGGTCACATGGTCGTTGTACCAGCGCGCCCGCGGAGGAAGTCCCGCTCGACGTCGGTCGGCGCGAGCTCGATCGCCCGGCGATACGCCGCCGAGGAGTCACGGCCGAGACGGTGCAGCAGGTCGGCGCGCGTCGCGTGGAAGAGGTAGTAGTCGTCGAGCCCGCGGATCGTGTCGACGAGCGCGAGCCCGTGCTCGGGCCCGTCGGCCATCGCGACCGCGACGGCGTGGTTGAGCTCGACGACCGGCGACGGCTGCAGCTCGAGCAGGCGCCGGTAGAGGAGCGCCACCTCATCCCAGTCGGTCTCGGCCTCGGTGTGCAGCGACGCGATCGCGGCCTGCAGCTGGTAGGGGCCGGGCGCACGCAGCGCCAGCGCGCGCTCCAGCGCCGCCCGTCCCTGGGCGATCTCGGGCCGGTCCCAGAGCGTGCGGTCCTGATCCTCGAGCAGAACGAGGGCGCCGTCCCGGACACGGGCGTGCCGCCGTGCGTCCTGGAAGAGCAGCAGGGCGTGCAAACCGTGCGTCTCGGCCTCGTCCGGCATCAGCGTCGCGAGCAGCAACGCGAGGCGCAGCGCCTCTGCGCACAGCGCGAACCGCACCGGCGGGCCGTAGCCCGCGTTGAACACCAGGTAGATCGTCGCGAGCACGGAGCGCAACCGGTCGGGCAGCTCATGATCGGGCGGCACGCCGAGCGCGATGTCGTCGTCGCGCAGGCGCCGCTTCGCGCGGACGAGCCGTTGCGCGAGCGTCGGCTCGGGGACGAGGAACGCGCGTGCGATCTCGGGCGTCGTCAGTCCGCCGACGAGGCTCAGCGTCAGGCCGACCTGCTGCGCGGCGCTCAAGGCTGGATGGCAGCACGCGAAGATCAACGCGAGCCGCTCGTCGGGAATCACGTCGTCCTCTGCCGGGTGCAGCTCCTCGAGCTGCGCAACCTTCTCCGCCTGCGTTCGCTCGCGGCGGATCCGGTCGATCGCGCGGTTGCGTGCCGTGACGAGGATCCACGCGCCCGGATTCGCCGGCTCGCCCTCCACCGGCCAGCGCTCGGCGGCGCGCACGAAGGCGTCCTGCACCGCGTCCTCGGCGTGATCGACGTCGCCGAGGACGCGGGCGAGGATCGCGATGCAGCGTGCGCGTTCGTCGCGGTACGTACGGGCGAGTGTCGTCAGCGCTCGACGATCCTTCTCACTTCGATCACGCCGCCCATCCGTGAGAGCGTCGGGATCCGCGACGCGAGCTCGATCGCACGCTCCTCCGAGTCGGCGTCGACGAGGTAGATGCCGCTGATGATCTCCTTCGTCTCCGTGAACGGGCCGTCGGTGACGAGCAGGTTTCCGTCGCGGAGCCGCAGGGTCTTCGCCGTCTGCGGCGGGTGGAGCTCGGCGCCGTCGTAGGTGTCGGGCTCGTTCGAGACCGCGGCGTACTCCCGGTAGAGCTCCTTCATCTCGTCGTCGCCGACGTTCTCCCAGTTCGCGGGGTTGTCGTAGAGCAGCAGTGCGTACTTCATCGGTGCCTCCTCGTGGGTCGTTTCGACCCTATGACGAATGGGTCACGCCGGAATCGACATCCGGCGGAGGAGCGTCAGCGCACCGCCCTTGTCGAGGTACTCGTTGAGGTTGCCGCACTTCGGGCTCTGCACGCACGAGGGGCAGCCGTGCTCGCAGGGGCAGCCCGCGAGCAGGCGCTCCGTGTCGGCGACCCAGCCCTCGAACTGGTCGAAGCCGCGCTCGGCGATGCCGACACCGCCTGGATGCCCGTCGTAGATGAAGACGGTCGGCGCGCCGGTGTCGGGATGGATGTTCGTCGAGAGGCCGCCGATGTCCCACCGGTCGCACATCGCCCAGAGCGGCAGCAGGGCGATCATCGAGTGCTCGGCGGCATGGAGCGAGGACAGCAGGAGCGGCATCTCCTCGAGGCCGGCGAGCTGCTGCGCCGTCGGCAGGTACCAGACGGCCTCGGTCTCGAAGGTCGTCGCCGGCAGATCGATCTGGATCGTCCCGAGGGTCGACTGGTCGCGGATCTGCTTCTTCTGGTAGGCGACGACCTGCTCGGTCACGGAGACGCGGCCGAACGTCAGCTGCAGCCCGCAGCGGCGCTCGACGCGCAGCGGCTCGTCGATGTCGGTCGACGTCTCCTTCTTCGCCTGTGTGTAGTAGTCGCCGGCGAACGGCTCGACGACCGCCCGCCGCGCAGCGAGATCGAGCTCGCGCACGAGCCATTGCTCGCCGAGGTGGAGGTAGACGGCGCCCTCGTGCACCGTCGAGTACGCGCGCTCGCGCTCGACGATCCCCAGTACCGACCCCGTGCTCGCGTCGACGACGGTGAACGCATCGGCACTCGCGGAGCGGAGCGCCGTCCGCGCCGCCGGGTAGTCCTTTCCGGCCCAGACCCAGCCGTGCTGCGTGTGGCGGAGCTCGGGAACGTGCGGTGCGCGTTCCAGCGCCTCGTCGCCCAGCGTCGCGCGGTCGTCGTCGTCGATCGGCGCCTCGAACGCCGCCGCCGCGACGTGACTGTCCAGAACACGCGGATTCGAGAAGTCGGAGATGGCAGCCTCGACGCGTCGGCCGAGCAGCGACTCCGGCTCGCGCATGAAGTACTGGTCGAGCGCGTCCTCCGACGCGATCAGCACGGCGAGCCCGCTGCCGCGACGGCCGGCACGGCCCCACTGCTGGCGCAGCGACGCGACCGTGCCGGGGAAGCCGACCGAGATCGCGCAGTCCAGCAGGCCGATGTCGATCCCGAGCTCGAGCGCGTCGGTCGCCGTCACGCCGAGCAGCTCGCCCGCGACGAGGCGCCGCTCGATGTCGCGCCGCTGCTGCGGTGTATAGCCGGCGCGATACGGCGCCAGGCGCTGCTTGGTCTCGCTGTCGAGCCGGTCGCCGGCCAGGCGGTGGATCAGCTCGACCGCCTTGCGGGATTTCGCGAAGCAGATCGTCCGCAGCTCGCGCTGCACGAGCTGCGACAGCAGCCGCGCCGCCTCGCCGAGCGCGCTCGCGCGAATCCCGAGGTCGGCGTCGAGCAGCGGCGGGTTCCAGAGCGCGACCGTCCGCTCCGCGCGCGGTGCGGCGTCGCCGCCGATCACCGTTGCGTGGACGCCGAGCAGCGAGTGCGCGAGCTCGCCGGGATTCGCGATCGTCGCCGAGGCGAGCAGGAACTGCGGATCGGCGCCGTACACCCGGGCGAGCCGTCGCAGCCGGCGCAGCACGTTCGCGACGTGCGAGCCGAAGACACCGCGGTAGACGTGGGCCTCGTCGACGACCACGTACCGCAGGTTGTGCAGGACGTCTCCCCACAGATCGTGCCGGGGCAGCACACCGACGTGCAGCATGTCCGGATTCGTGAGGATGACGTTCGCCCACTTGCGGATCTGCCAGCGGCGCTCCTGCGGCGTGTCGCCGTCGTAGATCGCAGCGCGAACGCGCGGCACGCCGAGCTCGCCGAGCGCCCGCGCCTGGTCCTGTGCGAGCGCCTTGGTCGGGTAGAGGTAGAGCGCGCGGTTCTTCGGCTCGCGCGCGAGCGCGTCGAGCACCGGCAGGTTGAAAGCGAGGGTCTTCCCGGACGCCGTGCCGGTCGTGACGATCACGTGCTCGCCGCGCTGCGCCGCATCCCACGTCTCGCGTTGGTGCGCGTAGAGCGTCCCGAGGCCGACGTCGAATGCGACGTCCTCGGGGAGCGGGGCGAGCGTCGGCGCGCGTGCCGGCTCCGTCGCCAGGTATGCGAGCTCCTCACCGGCGAGCAGGTCGTCCCAGGTCACTCCCGCATATAAGCGGTGCCGTCCTCGCCGACGAGGACGACGCGGGCGGCGTCGATGCCCGTGAGCTCGGCATCGGCGGGTGCGACGACCGCGTCGTAGCGGCCGGTTGCCGCCTCGACGACCGGTCCGGCACGCTCGATCGCGCGCGGGTCGTCGTCGAGGACGTCGACCTCGAAGCCCGCGAGGCGGAGCGGCATCGCATGGATGCCGGCGAAGCCCAGCTCGAGCACGCGTCCCGGCGGCTCGCCGAGCAGCTCGAGCACCTGAGCAGTCGCCTTGGCAGCGAGCGCGGGAGGGAGCCTCATCGTCGCAGCGTCGCGATCGCCCACGCGCCGAGCGCCGTTGCGGCGGCGCAGACGAGCAGCGACAGCGGCAGCGGTGCCGGCACCGCCTGCTGGATGCCGACGAGCCCGAGGCACGCGAGCATGCGCACCTGCTGAATTGTGGGCACCTATCCTGACGACACTGATCGCCCGGGCCCTCACCATCGCGACCTCCGACTCCGGCGGCGGCGCCGGCATCCAGGCCGACCTGAAGGCGTTCGCCGCGGCTGACGTCTTCGGCACGAGTGCGATCGTCGCCCTGACGGCCCAGAACACGGTCGGCGTGACTGCGATCCACGAGCTGCCGCCGGACTTCATCGTCGCGCAGCTCGACGCGATCTTCGACGACATCGGCGTCGATGCTGCGAAGACGGGGATGCTCTTCTCGCGCGCGATCATCGAGACTGTCGCCGGCTACCTCGAGGCGCAGCCCGTGCCGCTCGTCGTCGACCCCGTGATGGTCGCGAGCTCAGGGGCGAGGCTGCTCGAGGACGACGCCGTCGAGGTCCTGGTGCAACGGCTCTTCCCGTTGGCGACGGTGGTGACGCCGAACCTGATGGAGGCGCAGGCGCTCGTCGGCGCCGGGACGCGGCGGGAGCTCGCCGAGCGGCTCGTCGCGCTGGGCGCGGGTGCGGCGATCGTCACGGGCGGTCACGGGGACGATCCCGTCGATCATCTGTTCGACGGCTCGCAGCACGTCGAGATCGCGGTTCTCCGGCACGACGTCGCGGCGACGCACGGCGCCGGCTGCACGCACTCGGCGACGCTGGCGGCGCTGCTGGCGCGCGGTTTGCCGCTGGAGGAGGCGGCGCGCGGTGCGGGCCGCGCGGCGGCGCGTGCCGTCGAGAACGGAATCGTCGAGATCGGCGCCGGCGACGGGCCGGTGAGAGTGTGATCTCGGCGGCCGCGACACTCGGGACGATCCGCGAGCGCAAGCCGCTCGTGCACAACATCACCAACTTCGTCGTCATGAACGAGACCGCCAACGCGACGCTCGCGCTCGGCGCGCTGCCGGTGATGGCGCACGCGGCCGAGGAGGTCGAGGAGATGGCGCGCGTCGCATCGGCGCTCGTGCTCAACATCGGCACGCTCGCGCCCGCGTGGATCGAGTCGATGCTGCTCGCGGGGGCAGCGACGACGGCGCCGGTCGTCCTCGACCCGGTCGGCGCGGGCGCGACCACCTACCGCACCGAGACTGCGCACCGCATCCTCGACGCCGTGCAGGTCACCGTGTTGCGCGGCAACGCGGGCGAGGTCGCGACGCTCGTCGGCGCGCATGCGGAGGTGCGCGGCGTCGAGTCGATCGTCGCCGGCCTCGATCCGGCGGAGCTCGCCCGCACCGCGGCGGAACGGCTCGGCCTCGTCGCCTCGGTGACCGGGCCCGTCGATCACGTCAGCGACGGCGAGCGCGTGCTCGCGGTCGCGAACGGCGATGCGCTGCTCTCGACCGTCACCGGCACCGGCTGCATGTCCTCCGCGCTGACCGGCTGCTTCCTCGCCGCGAAGCCGAACGAGCCGCTCGAGGCCGCGGCCGAGGCGCTCGCGGCCTTCGGTGTCGCCGCGGAGGATGCCGCGCGCGGCGCCGGCGGCCCCGGAACCTTTCACGCACTGCTGTACGACGCGCTCGCCGCGCTCGACCCTGCAACGCTCGACGACCGGATGCGCATCGAGGAGCTGTGAGGGAGCTCGAGCTGCTCGCCGAGCTCGAGCGCCGGGGTCTCGTGACGGGTATCGAGCACGACGCCGCGGCGATCGATGGTTTGGTCGTGACCCAGGATGCGCTCGTCGAAGGCGTCCACTTCCGGTTCGACCTCCTCGACTGGCGCGAGCTCGGCTACCGCGCCGCCGCGGTCAACATCAGCGACCTCGCCGCCTCGGGCGCGGAGCCGGTGGCGTTGATCGTCACGCTTGCAGCGCCGGATCTCGAGCACGCGGTCGAGCTCTACGAGGGGATCGCCGAAGCAGGCGTCCAGGTCCGCGGCGGTGACACGACCGCCGCGCCGCAGGTCGTGCTCAGCGTCACCGCGCTCGGCCGCAGCGAGCGCGTGCCGGGCCGCGCCGGCGCCCGTCCGGGCGACGTCGTCGTCGTCACGGGACCGCTCGGCGCCGCCGCTGTCGGCTTCCGCGCGGGGAAGCTGCCGCGGCCGCCCCGGCGGGTGGACGAGGGCAAGCGGCTCGCCCAGGTGGCGACTGCGATGCTCGACATCTCCGACGGCCTCGGCGTCGACGCCGCCCACATCGCGGCGCGCTCCGGTGTCCACATCGCGATCGACCCCGACGCGATCCCGCTCGCACCCGGGGCGACGCTCGACGACGTCGGCTTCGGCGAGGACTACGAGCTGCTTGCGACGACGCCGGATCCGCTCGGCTTCACGGTCGTCGGCCGGGTCGAGGCGGGCTCAGGAGTCAGTCCCGAGCTCGGCGGCTGGGAGCACTTCGTCGAGCCATGACGTGAAGTGCGCGAGCGGGCGCACTCCGATCACGGTGCCCCGCAGCTCGCCGTCGACGAGCAGCACGCACGTCGGCAGCGACAGCACGTCGTACTGCGCCGCGCGGTCGGGCTCCTCGTCGGCGTTCACGCGCTCGATCCGCACGCGGGCCGACAGCTCCTCCAGCACGGGCTCGAGCTTCGCGCACGGCTTGCACCAGGGCGCCCAGAACTCGACGAGGACGGCATCGGAGCTCATCTGACGGTAAAACGCAGCAGCGGCACCTTCAGCATCGCCTCGAGGACGATCGACCGGCTCATCTTCGAGGTCCCCTCGACCCGCTCGGAGAAGACGATCGGCACCTCGACGACGCGGAAGCCGCGGCGGATCGCGCGGTAGGTCACCTCGATCTGGAACGCGTAGCCCTTCGACTCGACCGCGTCGAGGTCGAGCGTCTCGAGCACGTGGCGGCGAAAGCACTTGAAGCCGCCGGTCAGGTCGCGCACCTTCAGGCCGAGGATGACTCGCGCGTAGAACGAGCCTCCCCGCGAGATGGCGCGGCGGACGAGGCCCCAGTTCCGCGTGCCCCCGCCGGGCGCATAGCGCGAGCCGAGCGCGACGTCGGCGCCTCCCTCGCAGGCGGCGATCAGGCGCGGCACATCGGCGGGGTCGTGCGAGAAGTCGCAGTCCATCTCGAGCACGAGGTCTGAGTCGTCGTTGCCGAGCAGCTGCTGGAACGCAGCGATGTAGGCGCGTCCGATCCCTTCTTTCCGCGCGCGATGGAGGACGCGCACGTAGTCGAGCTCGGCGGCGAGACGGTCGGCGATCTCCCCCGTTCCGTCAGGTGAGCCGTCGTCGACGATCAACACGTTCACGGCGTGCGTGCCGAGCGCACGCACCATCTTCTCGAGGTTCTCGCGCTCGTTGTACGTCGGCAGGCAGACAGTGGCCGTGGACACGCGAGGAGGCTACATATGATCGACGCGATGGCCGCTCTGCCGAAGAACGCCGAGCTGGCGGAGCAGTTCGACCTTCTCGCCGACCTGCTCGAGCTGGAGGGTGCGGAGTCGTTTCGCGTGCTCGCGTACCGCCGCGCGGCAACGCGGATGCGCGAGACGTCGGGGTCGATCGCGCAGCTCGCGCTCGACGGGCGCGCGAAGGAGCTGCAGGGGATCGGCAAGACGATCGAGGAGAAGATCGTCCAGATCGTCGAGACCGGCACGATCGAGGCGCTGGCGAAGCGGCGGTCATCGGTGCCGGACGGCGTCGTGCAGTTCATGCGGCTGCCGGGGCTCGGCCCGAAGACGGCGGCGCGCATCTGGCGCGAGCTCGGCGTGACGACGGTCGACGAGCTGAAGGAGGCGGCGGAAGCACAGCGGCTGCGCGGCCTCGCCGGGCTCGGCGCGAAGAGCGAGGAGAAGATTCTCAAGGCGCTCGCCTTCAAGGCGTCGAACCCCGACGAGGGTCGGCGGCTGCTCGGTGAGGGCCTGCCGGCGGTGCTCGCCGTCGTCTCCGTGCTGCGCGAGCATCCGGCGGCGGTGCACGTGTCGGAGGCCGGCTCCGTCCGCCGCCGCAAGGAGACGTTCAAGGATCTCGACATCGTCGCGACGGCGACCGACCCGCGCGAGCTGACCGGCTACTTCACCAAGCTGCGCTGGGTCGCCGACGTTGCCGCGCACGGCGACACGAAGGCGACCGTGTTGTCGAACGAGGGTCTTCGCTTCGACCTTCGCGTCGTGCCCGCGGAGTCGTACGGGAATTTGTTGCAGCACTTCACCGGCTCGAAGGAGCACAACGTCGCGATGCGCGAGGACGCGGTGCGGCGCGGGCTGTCGATCTCGGAGTACGGCGTGACGACCGCCGAGACCGGCGACGTCTTCAAGACCGACGACGAGACGGCGCTGTACGAGTTCCTCGGCTACCAGTGGGTGCCGCCGGAGCTGCGCGAAAACTCGGGCGAGCTCGACGCCGCCCGGCGCGGCGAGCTGCCGCAGCTCGTCGAGATCGCCGACGTGCGCGGCGACCTCCACACGCACACGCACTGGTCGGCCGACGGCAAGAGCACGCTCGAGGAGATGGTCGCCGCGGCTGCCGCGCGCGGCTACGAGTACTACGCGATCACCGACCACTCGCACTATCTGCGCGAGGGAAAGCTCGCCCGCCAGCTCGAGGAGATCGACGCGCTGCGCGAGCGGTTTCCGAAGCTGCGGATCCTTGCCGGTGTCGAGGCCAACATCCGCACGAACGGCGAGGTCGACGTCCCCGAGGAGGAGCTCGCGCGGCTCGACTGGGTCGTCGCATCCGTGCACCAGGCGCCGGACAACCGTCCGACCGAGCGTGTGCTCGAGGCGATGGAGAACCCGTACGTCGACGTGATCGGCCATCTCACCGGGCGCCGCATCCGGGTGCGCGGACCGCGCGAGGTCGACGTCGAGCGCGTCGTCGAGAAGGCGCTCGAGACCGGTGTCTTCCTCGAGGTGAACGGCCAGCCCGACCGCCTCGACCTGCGGGACGTCCACGCGCGGGCGGCGAAGGAGGCAGGGCTCAAGCTCGTGCTCGACTCCGACGCGCACGAGGTGCGCTCACAGGCGTACGTCGAGCTGGCGGTGGCGCAGGCGCGCCGCGGCTGGCTGACGAAGGCGGACGTCGTCAACACCCGCACGTGGAAGCAGCTCGAGAAGCTGCGCCGGCCGAAGCCGTGAGCTTCCGCGACGACGGGCATGCCGCTGTCGACTGGGCAGCGCGCTACCTCGAATCCGTCGGCGACCTGCCGGTGCTCGCGCAGGTCGAGCCCGGCGAGCTGTCGGCGCGCCTGCCGACGGCGCCGCCCGAGCACGGCGAGCCGTTTGCGCACGTCCTCCGTGACATGGACGAGCTGATCCTGCCGGCGCTCACGCACTGGCAGCACCCACGCTTCTTCGCGTACTTCGCGGTCACGGCGTCGGAACCGGGAATCCTCGCGGAGCTGCTCGCCGCTGCGACGAACCAGGTCGCGCTCCACTGGCGCGCGTCGCCGGCCTCGACGGAGCTCGAGCTGCGCGTCGTCGACTGGGTGCGGCAGCTGCTCGGCCTGCCGGACGGCTGGCACGGCCACATCGAGGACACGGCGTCGACGTCGACGCTCGCCGCGCTGATCGCGGCGCGCCACGTGACGCAGCGCAACGTCGTCGTCTGCTCGGAGCATGCGCACTCGTCGGTCGAGAAGGGCGCGCGGATGCTCGGCATGGAGCTGCGCAAGGTGCCGACCGTCGAGCTCGCGATGCGAACCGATGTCCCCCTCGACGACGTCGCCTGCGTCGTCGCCACCGTCGGCACGACGTCCTTCGCCTCCGTCGACCCGGTGCGCGAGCTCGCGGCGCGCGCGCAGGAGGCCGGCGCGTGGCTGCACGCCGATGCCGCCTATGCGGGCTCGGCGTGGATCTGCGAGGAGGAGCGCTGGTCGCAGGACGGCGTCGAGCTCGCCGACTCGCTCGTCGTCAACCCACACAAGTGGCTGATGCTGCCGATGGACTGCTCGCTGCTCTGGACGTCACGGCCGGAGGAGTTCCGCCAGGCGTTCTCGCTCGTTCCCGAGTACCTGCGGACGCCGGAGGACGTCTACGCCCTCTCGGAATACGGGCCTGCGCTCGGCCGCCGCTTCCGCTCGCTCAAGCTCTGGGCGGTGCTGCGCTGCTACGGCGCCGAGCAGCTGCGGGCGGTGCAGCGCGAGCACATCCGGCTGGCCCGCGTGGTCGCGCAGCTCGTCGAGCAGGACGACGACTGGGAGCTCGTCGCGGCCCAGCGGTTCTCCCTCGTCGTCTTCCGCAAGCGCGCGAGCGACGAGGAGAACGAGCGGATTGTCGAGCAGGCGAACCGCAGCGGTGAGATCTTCCTCTCGCACACGAAGCTCGACGGCCGTTACTGCATCCGCCTCGCGATCGGCAACGCGCGCACGACCGAGGCAGACGTCCACCGCGCCTGGGAGGTGCTGAACCGATGATCGTCACGGCGGGGTGACGGGGCTGACGGTCCGCTCGCGGAACGTCGGCTCGCAGATCGGTGCGTCGCTCGAGTCGATCGTCGACTGAACCGAGATCTCCGCGTACGGAACGGCGGTGCGCGTCAGCAAGAGCTGATCGCGGCGAGCGCCGCGTCGTGCAGCGCGACGCGGTAGCGCCAGAAGGCGCGGCCGGTGGCGAGCAGGGTCTCACGCAGCGGGCCGCGCAACTCGTCGAGCGTCCCCCAGCGCGCGTCCGCGATCTCGTGCGGGTCGCCGGGCGCGAGCTCGCGGTCGGCCGTCCGGGCGAGCAGCACGTGCGTCAGCCACGGCAGCTCGCGGCCGCCGTTGCGGAAGACGGCGCTCGCCTCGACGAGGTAGCGCTCGAGGTCGACGCGGAGCCCGGTCTCCTCGAGCGCCTCGCGCACGGCGCCGGCGCTCGGATCCTCGCCCGGCTTGATGCCGCCGCCCGGCGGCCGCCACACGTCGAGCGCGAAGTGCGGCTTGCGGATCAGCGCCAGGCGATCGTCCGGATCGAGGATGAACAGCGTCACGTCGTGGAAGCGGTCCGGGTTGTAGGTCGCGACGCCCCACTCGACGTCGCTGATCTCCCCGTCCCATGCGAGCGTCGCGGGCTCGCCGTAGCGCTCCCGCAGCGTCGTTGCGAGATCGCTCAAAGGCGCCGCAGGATCTCGAGGAACTCCTCCGTCCCGCCGACGACGATCTCCGCGTGCTCGGCGAGCAGCCGCGGCGACTCTGGCGCGAGCACCGCGATCCGCACCCTGTGCTCGAGCTGTTCGACCGCCCGGAAGGCGTCGAGGTCGGTCGTGTCGTCGCCGGCGACGAGCGCGCGTTCGAGGCCGGCCCCGTCGAGCAGCGAACGGACCGCGGTTCCCTTGTTCGAGCCGACAGGCGGCAGCACTTCGAGCACCTTCCGCCCGAAGCGGGCGACGAGACCCCCGTCGCGCGCGCTCTCGGCGAGCTCCTCGAGCTCGAGCACAGCGGCGCGCTCGTCGGGGTGGTGCCGGAAATGGAACGCAACGGACAGTCCCTTCAGCTCCGTCTGCTCGCGCGGCCACGGTGCAGCGGACGCGAAATCGGCGATCTGCTGCCGCCAGCGCTCGGCCTGGCGGTCGAGCTCGAGCCCGTGCGATCCCACGTAGACGAGACCGTCGACGGCGACGCGGGCGCGCACGTCCTCGCCGCCGCGGCCGCTGACGACCGCGACGAGCGCGTAGACCTCGATCAGCCGCCGGAGCTCGTCGCGCGTCTCCTGCGGCGGGTAGGCGTCCTCCGGCCGGTCGACGATCGGCGCGAGCACACCGTCGAAGTCGAGGAAGATCGCGGCTGCGTCGGGCGCCGACGTGACGGCTTCGAGCGCCACCCTCGTAGCATAGGTGGGGGTGGCGTTCGTCCTGATCGGCCTCTGCGCGGGATTCTTCAGCGCGCTCTTCGGTGTCGGCGGCGGCGTCGTCATCGTCCCGCTGCTGTTGCTCGCGGTTCGGTGGGATCTGCGGATCGCTTCGGCGACGTCGCTCGCCGCGATCGGGGTCACCGCAGCTGCGGGCGTCGTCATCTACCTCGTGCACGGGGAGGTGCGCCCGTTGTACGCGATGTTGCTCGGCGTGCCGGCGGCGTTCGGGTCGTTCGGCGGCTCGGCGCTGCAGCAGCGCTTGCCCGTGCGGACGCTGTCGTTTCTGTTCGCAGCGCTGCTCGTTGCGATCGCGATCCGGATGCTCGTCCAATGACCTACGTCCTCGCCGTCGTCCTCGGCGTCGTCGCCGGCGTCTGCGCCGGGCTGTTCGGGGTCGGCGGCGGCGTTCTCTTCGTCCCGACGCTGACGTGGCTCGGACTGGGGCAGCTGCACGCCGAGGCGACGTCGCTGCTGGCGATCATCCCGACGGTGCTCGTCGGCGTCTGGCGGCACGGCAGCTACGGCAACGTCCGCTGGCGGCCGGCGATCGTGATCGGCGCAGCCTCGATCGGCGCCGCGGTGGGCGGCGCGCAGGTCGCCGTATCGCTCCCGGAATCGACGCTTCGCAAGCTCTTCGCGGTCCTCCTGCTCCTCACGGCCGCGCAGATCGCCTGGCGCGCGCACAGGCGACGGGCATAATCCCGTCCATGCCCGACCTCGACGATCTCTGGATCCCGCTGGTCGACGAGCCGATCGGCTCGATCGTCGAGCAGATCCAGAGGGAGAATCCCGAGATCGCGAAGCTCGTCGAGTCGCCGCACCGCATCCTCGCGTTTCGCACGTTCGCGTACATCCGGACCGGGCTGCTGCTCGGCCAGCTGCTCTTCGACCACGACGTGCCCGATTACGACGG
The DNA here is from genome assembly GCA_036503495.1 of Gaiellaceae bacterium. GTDB lineage: Bacteria > Actinomycetota > Thermoleophilia > Gaiellales > Gaiellaceae > Palsa-739. The sequence continues at coordinate 17,188 of DASXWV010000028.1, read as the reverse complement.
CTCGGAGAGCTGGGTTGACGCGCTGCTGCGGAGCCCGGAGCACCACCAGGCCCTGACGCGCGAGGTGCGCGCCGTCGCCGAGGAGATCGCCGCCGACCCGAAGTACGCCGACGACGAACCGCTCGGGCCGGACGATGAGGCGCGCGAGCGGTTCCGCAGGTTCGCGCGCGAGCAGCTCAGCCGGCTGCAGTAGCCGCGTACACGACCGCCCAGGTCGCGGCCACGCCTGCGACCGTGAGCAGGATGCGCCGCCACGACGGGTGCGTGTGCGCCTCGGGCAGCAGATCGGTCGCGCCCATCGAGAGGAAGAAGCCGGCGTAGACCGCCAGCAGCGCACCGAGATGGTGCGCCGAGATGCCGACCGAGGCGCCGACGATCGCACCGAAGAGCGGCGCGGCCGCGTCGAGCGCGAGCCAACGGAGCGCAGCTGTCCGGTCGTTGGACTGCCTGAGCACGAAGCTGACGGTGTTCAGGCCGTCGGCGAAGTCGTGGCTGACCACCGCGAGGAAGACGAGGATCCCGGTCGCGTTCGAGACGTGGAAGGCGAAGCCGATCCCGAGCCCGTCGATGAAGCTGTGCACCGACAGCGCGGCCGCCCCGAGCGCGCCGACCTGGTGGTGGGCGTGCACGAGCTCCGCGTCGTCGCGGTGATGGAGCACGAGGGCGCGCGCCGCGACGAAGAAGACGAGGAAGCCGAGGCCCGCGAGCCAGCCGGCATGCTGCGCATTGCCGAGGTTGTCGACCGCTTCGGGCAGGACGTCGAAGAGCGCGACGCCGACGACGACGCCGCCGGAGAGGGCGATCAGCGTCGCGATGTCGGCGCGGAGCTTCAGCGCGAGCATGCCGCCCAGGAAGGTCGAGACGACGGTTGCGCCGGCGAGGGGGATGGCGAGCCACGTCATGAGAATCGTTCTCAAACTACCGCACGCCGCCGCTTCGCCCATACTTCAGGCGCCCGGTGCGTACGTTCCTGCCTGTCCTCCTCGCCGTCGCGGCCGTCCTCGCGGTCGCCGCGTCCGAGAGCTCCGCCGACCGCTCGGCCGGCGCGTCGGCGCGCGCCTGGGCGATCCGCGTGATCGTGCCCGGCCAGGCCGGCGCCTCGACGCGCGTCGCGGCGGCGCCCCCGGACGCTGTTGCCTTCGACGGCGCTTTCGCCTACCCGGCCGACGGCTCCGTCGTCAGCGCGAGCTCCGTGACCACGAGCGTCTCGGCGACGAGCGGCGAGCAGGCGCGGGCCGGCGCCACCTCGCAGGTGACGAGCCTCTCCGTGTTCGCGGGCGAGATCACCGCGTCGACGATCACCGGCGAGACACACGCGATCGCGTCGACGTCGAGCGCGGCGGGCGACATGGGCGTCAGCGCGCTCGCGGGCCTCGTCGTGCTCGGCACGCCGGTGACGCCGACGGCGAACCAGCGGATCGACCTGGCCGACTGGGGCTACGCGATCGTGCTCGAGCAGAAGGGCCAGCGTGTCGACAAGCCGACGCCGGGCTATCACGACTTCGTCACCGCGCTCGACGTGTTCCTCACCGCCGACCACGGCGGCCTGCCGGCGCAGAGCGAGATCCAGATCGGCTACGCGGAGGCGAACGCCCAGGCGAGCGAGGTCGCGCCGCTGCCCACGCCGCCGTCGCTGCCGACGACGACCGCGCCGAAGCCGAAGCCGCCGAAGGAGGGCGAGCCGCCGGTCAGGTCGGCGCCGCTCAAGTACCACCCGAAGCTGACGGCGAGCGGGTACGTCTTCCCGATCTACGGCAACTCGTCGTACAGCGACACGTACGGGGCCGAGCGCGGCGACGTCAGCGGCGGCTGGCACCACGGCGACGACATCTTCGCGGCGATCGGCGCGCCGCTCCTCGCGGTCGCGCACGGAACCGTCTTCTCGGTGGGCTGGAACAAGGTCGGCGGCTGGCGCCTCTGGCTGCGCGACGACGCCGGCAACGAGTTCTACTACGCCCATCTCTCCGCGTACTCGCCGTTCGCGGTCAACGGAGCGATCGTCGACGCCGGCGACGTCCTCGGCTTCGTCGGCAACACCGGAGATGCGCAGGGCACGCCCTACCACCTCCACTTCGAGGTGCACCCCGTCGGGCTGCTCGGCCTCGGCTACGACGGCGCCGTCGACCCGACGCCGTACCTCGACAGCTGGAAGCACCTCGAGGACGTGCAGTTCGCGGCGTTCTCCGGCTGGACGCCGAAGACGTCCGCGGCGGCGCCGAAGGCGGGGGCGATCCTTCTGCAGAGCTCCGACATCTCGTCGGCGAGCGGCCTCGACCCGGAGTCGCTGCGGCGCGTGATCTCGCCGCCCGCCGGGGAAGGCCGGTAGGGCGGGCACGGGCCCGCCCCACGCGCAAAAACGCTCGGCTACGTGCCGGTCGAGCCGTTCCCGCCCTGATACGTGAAGTCGTCCCCGCTGCCGAACAGGCGGTTGGAGATGAACTCACGCGTCCGCGGCCCGGTCACCGGGTTGAACAGGGCGCCGAGCACGATGCCGATGAAAAGCAGCGTGCTGTTGCGGCCCTTGTGCGTCTCCTTGCCCTGCACGCGGTCTGCCGCCTGCCGCAGCTCCGCGATCACGGACTTCAGCTCGTTCTGGATGTCCTTGTCCGTGGCGACTCGGGTGGCGACGCCGGTCACGCGGCGGGGGCCCATCAGCTCGTAGTAGATCGAGCGAGCCGACTCGTACGCGTTCCGGACGTTCTCACGCAGATCCTCGTCGTGGATCGCGCGGTCGACGTACGGTTTGACAGTGCCGGCCGCGTCCGAGACCTTCTCCTTCGTCTTGGCCATTCTTCGCGGATCCTTTCGGTTGCTGGCGAGTGCGGTTGTACCCCTCGCACTTCTTTTCATTCTTTCAGCGTGCGGGGCCTCGAAGCGGCAAACGACGCAACCGACCGCCGGGGTACGGGGAAGCGGCTTCACGATCGAGGTCCTGCAGGGCTCGATCGTCACGCACCCGCGCGGTGCCGTCGCCGTCCGCAGCGGCGCCGATCTCGTGTCGGTGACGACCTTCCCGCTCGTCAAGGCCTACGACGTCGGCAAGTTCGACGCTGCCGCGAAGGAGCTCGACGGGCTGGCCGCCCGGCTCGCGAAGCAGGCCGGGACGACGGTGGCGAAGCGCGAGACCGTGACCGTCGCCGGACGCCGGATCCGCGCGTACGAGTACGGCGGCCGGCGGATCGGCTTCGTGCTCGTCGGCAAGCGCGAGTATCAGCTGTTCTGCCGCCGTGCCGGCGACGCGTGCGACCTGCTGTTCAGCTCGTTCACGCTGTCCGGGCCGCAGACGTAGCGGCGCCGTTCGCCGAGAACGCCACGCGGAGGACGTCGTCGATCGAATCGGCGAGCGTGAAGTGCAGCTCCTCGCGCGTCTCGGCCGGCAGGTCGTCGAGGTCGTGCTCGTTCTCGCTCGGCAGGATCACCCGCTTCAGACCGGCGCGCTGCGCCGCGAGCACCTTCTCGCGCACGCCGCCGATCGGCAGCACCTGGCCCGTCAGCGTCAGCTCGCCGGTCATGCCGACGTCGTCGGCGACCGGCGTCCCGCGCACGAGCGACGCGATCGCGGTCGCCATCGTCACGCCGGCCGACGGCCCGTCCTTGGGCACCGCACCGGCGGGAACGTGGATGTGCACGTCGTGCTCGGCGAACCAGTCCGGCGGCAGGCCGAGCTGCTCGGTGTGCGACCGCACCCACGAGAGGGCCGCCTGCGCCGACTCCCGCATCACCTCGCCGAGCTGACCGGTGATCGTCAGCTTCCCCTTGCCGGCGTAGGCCTGCGCCTCGATGAAGAGGACGTCGCCGCCGGCCGCGGTGTAGGCGAGCCCCGTCGCGACGCCGGCGTCGGCCGTGCGGCGGCGCGCCTCGCCGGAGAACTTTCGCGGCCCGAGCCACTCGCGCACCTGTGCGCCGTCGACATCGATCTTCTCCTCGTGCCCCTCGGCGACCATGCGCGCCGCCTTCCGGCAGAGATCGGCGATGCGGCGCTCGAGGTTGCGCACGCCCGCCTCCCGCGTGTACTCGCGGATCACCAGGCGCAGCGCCTCGTCGCCGATGTCGATGTTGTCGTCGGTGAGCCCGTGCGCCTCGATCTGCTTCGGCGTCAGATAACGCGTCGCGATCCCGAGCTTCTCGTCCTCCGTGTAGCCCGAGAGCGAGATGACGTCCATCCGGTCGAGCAGGGCGCCGGGGATCGTGTCGGTCGTGTTCGCGGTGCAGATGAAGAGCACCTTCGAGAGATCGAACGGCAGGTCGAGATAGTGGTCGCGGAACGTCCGGTTCTGCTCCGGGTCGAGCACCTCGAGCATCGCGCTCGCCGGATCGCCGCGGTAGTCGGCGCCCATCTTGTCGATCTCGTCGATCAGCAGCACGGGGTTCATCGACTCGGCGTCGCGCAGCGCACGGATGATCGTCCCCGGCATTGCGCCGATGTACGTCCGCCGGTGGCCGCGGATCTCGGCCTCGTCGCGGACGCCGCCGACCGAGATGCGTCCGAACTTCCGCTCGAGCGTCTTCGCGATCGACTGGCCGAGCGACGTCTTGCCGACGCCGGGCGGCCCGACGAAGCAGAGGATCTGCCCGGACGGATCGTTGCGGAGCTTCGAGACCGCGAGGTGCTCGATGATCCGGTCCTTCACCTTCTCGAGGTCGTAGTGGTCGGCGTCGAGCACTTCTCGCGCGCGCTCGAGGTCCAGGTTGTCCTCCGTCGTCACGCCCCACGGCAGCGTCGCGATCCAGTCGAGATACGTGCGGATGACGCCGTACTCCGCCGCCGCCGAGGGAAGCCGCTCGAGCCGCGAGAGCTCGCGGGTCGCGGCCTTCTCGACCTCCTCCGGCAGCTCGAGCGCCTCGAGCTGCTCGCGCAGCTCGTTGACCTCCGCCTGCTCGGGATCGCCCTCGCCGAGCTCGTCCTGGATCGCCTTCAGCTGCTGGCGAAGGAAGAAGTCGCGCTGGCCCTTCTCGAGCTCGGACTGGACCTGCGACTGGATCTTCGTCCCGAGCTCGAACACCTCGAGCTCACGGTTGAGGACGAGCAAGACGGCTCGCAATCGCTCCTCGACATTCACCAGCTCGAGCAGCTTCTGCTTCTCCTCGGTCTTCAGGCGCAGCGTCGACGCGACGAGGTGGCACAGCGCACTCGGGTCGTCGACGTTCGCCGCCGCGAGCTGCAGCTCCTCGGGCAGGTACGGAACGAGGCCGATGATGCGCGCGAACAGCGACTGCACGTTGCGCGTCAGCGCCTCGACCTCCCGCGACTCCTCGAGTACGTCCGGCCGCTCGACGAACTCGCCGACGAGATACGGGTCGTCGAGCACGCGCCGCTCGAGCGAGACGCGCCGGATCCCCTGGACGAGGATCCGCAGCGTTCCGTCTGGGACGCGGATCATCTTGTGGACGACCGCAGCCGTGCCGACGCCGAAGAGGTCGTCCCACCCCGGCGTCTCGGGGTCCTCGTCGCTGACGGTGACGAGCGCGAGCAGCCGGTCGCCGCCGACGACGTCGTCGATCAGCTTGATCGAGCGCTCCTGCCCGATCGCGAGCGGCGTCATCGACTCCGGGAAGACGACCGTCTCCTTCAGGGGCAGCACCGGCAGCGTCGCCGGCAGCTCGTCGCCGAGGCGCTCGGCCTCCGCCTGCTCCTCGCTCGTGACGAGGACCTGGTACTCGTGCTCGTCTTCACTCACAGTTTCCGCTCCGGCGCCGGCAAAGCCGGCACCTCCGCTCTTGGGCATGCTCCGTCGAGCCTACGCATGGCGCCGGCAAAGCCGGCACCTCCGCTCTTGGGCATGGTCCGTCGAGCCTACGCATGGCGCTTCACCTCGATCGAGACCTTCTCGTCGCGCTTCTGCGGCGCGAGCGGCAGCACGACCTTGAGCATCCCCTTGTCGTAGGTCGCCGTGACGTTCGTCGGGTCGATCTCGGTGTCGAGCTCGACAGTCCGGCGGAACGCGCCGTACTCGATCTCCATCGCCAGGTAGTGCGCGCCCGCGACGCGCGGCCGCGTCCGCTCGCCGCTGATCGTCAGCGCACGGCCGGCGACGACGACCTCCACCGACGTCGGGTCGACGCCCGGCAGCTCGACGATCACGTTCAGCGCCGGCGGGTCGTCCGTCCGGAAGCAGTCCGCCTGCGGGCGGTAGCCCTGCCGGAGGCCCGCGGAGAAGCGCGGAACCTGCCACATGTCCGCGAACAGCTCCTGGATCTCGCCCGCGAGGTCTTCGATGTCCCGTTTGCGCCCGGTCATGTCGTGCTCCTTACCCGCTGGGGATTACGGTGAAAGCATGGCACGGGTCGTTCGCGCCGCGTTCGCCGCTTTCGGCCTCTTCCTGTACACGTGGTTCGCCGCGGTGCGGAGCCTGCCGGGCGTCAAGAGGCGGAAGTCGCGAGCCAGATCACGACCGCGATGATCCCGACGACGACGACGAGGAGCGCGATGCGCATCGCGGTCCAGTTGACGCCGGGCTTGCCGGCCGGGACGGGGCGCAGATCTTCCGATTCACGTTGCGACGGTGCAGGCTCGGTCATCGAGGAGCGTCATGCCCGCTCGCGCGCGCGAGCACACCTGCCGCGAGCTTCTTCGTCGCCTCGTCGACCATCTCGCCCTCGAGGCGGACGGCGCCGTCGGTCGCGAGGATCCGCCGTGCGCGCTCGATCTCCTCGGCCGTCGGTGTGAAGACCTCGTGCAGGACGTCGAGCTGCGCCGGATGGATCGCCCACTTGCCGTCGTAGCCGAAGGCGAGCGCTCGCTGCGCCGACGCTCGCAACTCGGTCTCGTCGTCGAGCCTCGCGTGCGGGCCGTCGATGCACTGCAGCCCGAAGGCGCGAGCGGCGACGGCGATCCGCGCCATCGCGTACTCGGACGCACCCGCCCCGATCGTCAAAGTCGGCACGCCGAGCGACGCGGCGAAGTCGCCGGGCCCGAAGAGCAGCGCCTCGACCTGCGCTGCCTGCGCGATCGCCTCGACGTTGACGAGGCCGAGCGTCGTCTCGATCTGGACTTCGAGCGGCAGATCGGTGTGCGCGGTCACCGCTGCCACGTCGTCGACCGACTCGACCTTCGGCACGACGAGCACGTCGGCGACCGCCGCCGCGGCCTCGATGTCGGCGAGCGACCCCTTGTTGATGCGGACAGCGAGCGTTCCGCGCGCCCGCGCGAGCGGCAGGCTGTCGCGCGCCCGCTCCTTGTCCGCGGGTGCGACGCCGTCCTCGAGATCGACGACGATCTCGTCCGCCGGCAGGGTCGCCGCCTTCTCGAGCATGCGGGCGCTCGACGCGGGGACGGCGAGACAGGAGCGGCGGGGCCGCGTTGCCATCCGCGAAAACCTAACCTTTTCCTTGCCTCGCCGAAATCTCGCCGCCCTACAGTCGGTGGCGTGAGATTGCTCGTCACACTCACAGCGGGACTTACGGTGGTGCTCCTCCTCCTCCCGATCCATCCGTAGTCGGCCCGGCGCCGCCGGTTAGGCTGCTGCCCCGTGAAGGGCGTCATCCTCGCCGGCGGCTCGGGCACCCGTCTGCACCCGCTGACGCGGATCACGAACAAGCACCTCCTGCCGCTGTACGACCGGCCGATGGTCACGTACGCGGTCGAGGCGCTCGTCGAGGCGGGGATCGACGAGCTGATGCTCGTCACCGGCGGCACGCACGCCGGCGAGTTCTTCCGCCTGCTGGGCAACGGCCACGACTACGGGATCGACCGGCTCGCGTACGGGTACCAGGAGCAGGCTGGCGGGATCGCGGATGCACTCGGGCTCGCGGAGCGCTTCGTCGGCGGCGACAAGGTCTGCGTGATGCTCGCCGACAACATCTTCGAAAAGTCGCTGCGGTCGATCGTCGAGAACTTCGAGCAGCAGGAGCGCGGCGCGCGGATCGTCCTCTCGCACGTCGAGGAGGACGAGCACCTGCGGCACCTCGGCGTCGCCGCGATGGACGGTGACCGCGTGGTGCAGATCGTCGAGAAGCCGCTGACGCCGCCGTCGCGCTACGCCGTCACCGGCGTCTACTTCTACGACCCGCAGGTGTGGGAGGTCGTGCCGACGCTGCAGCCGTCCGGCCGCGGCGAGCTCGAGATCACCGACGTCAACAACTGGTACGTCGAGCGCGGCGACATGCAGGCTGACGTCGTCGACGGTTTCTGGGGCGACGCCGGCGAGTCGATCGAGGCGTACTACACGGTCAACGACTTCGTGCGCGGCCGGACGTGAACGTCCAGCGGTTCCCGCTGGCGCGGCACGAGGACGACCGCGGGTGGTTTGCCGAGCTCGCGCGGGCGAGCGCGTTGCCGAGGCCGTTCAAGCAGGCGAACCTCTCGCGCTCGCGGCAGGGCGTGATCCGCGGCCTCCACTACCACGAGCGCGGCCAGGACGATCTCTTCGTCTGCCTCGCAGGCATGGTGCGTGTGGTCGTGCTCGACCGCGAGACGGGCGAGACGTTCACGGAGGACATCGGCGACGACAACCCCGTCGCGCTCTACGTCCCCGGGACGAAGGCGCACGGCTACGAGGCCCTGACCGACTGCCTCTTCGCGTATCTCGTCACCGAGGAATACGACCCGAACGACCCCGACGAACACGGTGTCCCGTGGGACGACGAGCGCGTACGGCATCTGTGGAGCACGTCATCGCCGATCCTCTCGGCACGCGACGCGTCGTCGTAACCGGCGCGGGCGGGCAGCTCGGCGCTGCGCTGCTCGAGTCCTTCCCCGAGGCGCGCGGCCTCACCCGCGCCGACTGGGACGTGACGATGCCCGCATCGTTCGAGGCCGATCTCGTGTTGCACGCGGCTGCGTGGACGGACGTCGACGGAGCGGAAGCGAGCCCGCAGGATGCGGCGGCCGTCAACGTCGGCGGGACGCAGCACGTTGCAGAGCTCGGTGCGCCGCTCGTCTACTACTCGAGTGACTACGTCTTCGACGGGACGAAGCGGCAGCCGTACGTCGAGTCCGACGCGCCGAGCCCGCAGTCGGCGTACGGGCGGACGAAGCTGCTCGGCGAGGCGGCGGCGGGCGAGGGCGCGTGGATCGTCCGCAGCTCGTGGCTGTTCGGCTGGACGAGCACGAACTTCGTGCGCACGATGCTCCGTCTCGGCGCCGACCGCGACGAGGTCTCGGTCGTCGACGATCAGCGCGGCTGCCCGACCTACGTCGGCCATCTCGCGGCCGCGACGCGCGCGCTCGTCGAGCTGCCGCGCGGCATCTGGCACCTCGCGGCGGACGGCGAGTGCACGTGGGCGGAGTTCGCGGAGGCGATCTTCGAGGAGGCGGGGCTCGACTGCCGCGTCCGCCGGATCACGACGGCCGAGCTCGGTCGGCCCGCGCCGCGGCCCGCATACTCCGTGCTGCGGAGCGAGCGTCCGGACGCGCCGCGCCTGCCGCACTGGCGCGAAGGCCTGCGGGCGTGTCTCGCGCGTCTGTGACTAGTGCATGACGTCGACGATCGTGTCGACGACCTCGCCGTACAGCCCCCCCTTGAGCAGGAACGCCTTCGCACCGGCGGCGAGCGCCTCCCTTTGCGCGGGCTCGCCGCTGACGCCGCTGATCACGATCACCTTGATGTTCGGGTCGCGGCGGATCATCTGCCGCGTCGTCTCGCAGCCGTCGGTCCCGGGCATCGCGAGATCGACGAGCGCGACGTCGGGGTGCGCCTGGTCGGCGAGCTGGATCGCCGAGGCGCCGGAGGCGGTCTTAGCGACGACCTCGACACGGTCGTCGCGCTCGAGGAGCGCGTCGAGAGCTTCGAGGAACATCGGCTCGTCGTCCACGAGCAGGACGCGAATCGGAGGCACTACGCGGGCGTATGCCCAAAACCCCGTTTTCTACCCGCGAAGTCTGGTCGAGGGCTGGAGCCGCGCCCGACCTGCGCGGGCGCGGCCTGCGAGCAGCGACAACACCGCACTATCCGCTTCGCTTCAGCTTCCCGTGCTTCTTGGCGTACCGCTCGCCGTAGCGGAAGACCGTCAGGCCGACCGGGATCGCGAGCGCGCCGATGATGATCAACGGCCACACGTCCGCCCACTGCAAGCCGGTCCCGTCGACGATCGACGCGCGGTCGCCGCGTAGCGCGTACGTCGCCGGCGAGATCTTCGCGATCGCCTGCATCCAGCCGGGCATCACGCTCACGGGGTAGTAGACGCCGGAGACGACGAGCATGATCCCCTGCATGATGAACCCGAGCTGCGCGCCTTTCTCCGGCGAGATCAGCGGCAGCACGGCGGTCATCATCCCGATCCCCATGAAGGTCACCGACGCGATCGTCAGCAGCGCGAATGCGGCACCGAAGTTCGCGTTCGGCAGATGGATGTGGATGAACGCGACGACCGCGAAGAACAGGATCGTCGCGCGGATCAGCCCGTAGATCACCGCGAAGGCCGCCATCCCGAACAGGTGGACGACGCGCGAGATCGGCGCCATGAACGTGTACTCGATCGTCCCTTCCCAGCGCTCCCAGGCGACCGTCTCCGTCACGAACTCGAAGATGATCCCGAGGAACGCCCAGATCACCGCTCCGACGAGCAGCCGCGTCGCGAGGACGTTCTCCTCCGCGGGTGACACGTGCACGGCGCGGGCGATGAACACGATCGTCAGCGTGTTCGCGATCGTCCAGACCATGAACGCGAGGTCCCACAGGAAGTAGCGCTTGGTGAGATAGATGTTCCGCTCGACGATCCCGCCCAGGCCGACGAGCTCTTGCCTGAGACTCATGCCGATGGCCGTCATCAGCCGAACACCTCCCTGTACTCGTCGTCTTCCGTCTGCTCGTCCTCGAACGTGCGCCCGGTCGCGGCGAAGAACGCCGCCTCGAGCGTGTCGACGTCGTAGCGCCGCTTGACGTCCTCGACCGGCTCGAGGAACAGCAGCTCGCCGCGGTCGAGCAGGCCGACGCGATCCGCCAGCGCCTCCGCCTCGTTCATGTCGTGCGTGCAGAGCAGGATCGTCGCGTCGTGCTCGCTGCGGACGTCCTTGATGAACTCCTGCACCTCGAGCTTCGACCGCGGGTCGAGGCCCGTCGTCGGCTCGTCAAGGAGCAGGAGCACCGGCGACGTCAGCAGCGCCCGCGCGAGCGCGACCTTCTGCTGCATCCCCCGCGACAGGTTCTCCATCGGCTCGCGCCGGCGCTCGGCCGGAAAGCCGACCTTCTCGAGGATCTCCGGCACCGCGGTGCGCGTCAGCGACGGCCCCATCCCGTAGAAGCGCGCGGCGTACGAGAGATTCTCCGCCGCCGACATCTTCTTGAAGAAGCTCGCCTCGACCGAGACGCGGTTGACGAGCTGCCGGATCGCGCGCGTCTCGCGGAACGCGTCGTGGCCGAAGATGCGCGCCTCGCCGCCGTCGTTGATCAACAGCGTCGACAGGAGGCGGACCAGCGTCGACTTCCCCGAGCCGTTCTGGCCGAGGATCGCGACGCACTCGCCGCGCTCGATCGTGAACGTGACGTGGCTCAGCGCCGGCATCCGCCGCCGCGCGAAGCGGCCGGCGCGCCGGTCCTTGCGCCGGAACTCCTTCGTCAGGTCGACGACCTCGACGGCAGGGACGTCACGGCGAACGTGCGTGTTCTCAGATGTGGATGAAACGAGAGTGGACATGCTGCTCCTTCGGACAACGGATTGGAATGCGAGAACGACAGGCCGCCGTGACAGGCGGCGCGCGGACCTAACGGTGGCCGCGCGCGGTCCACGGGCGACTGCCCGCCGGGACCGTGTTCTGCTGCATTCCGAGCAACATGACGGCTGCGAAGATAGCAGCTAGGACTGCGGAATGTCGAACATTTCTACGATCCCCTTGTCCTCACCCTCCGGCGTGACGAACGGGTTGCGCGTCGCGACGCCGACCTTGCCGAGCTCCGGATAGAGCACGACCTCGGGCTCGACCTTGTTCGAGATGGCGAGGATGCGCGCGGGCGCGTCGGTGCGGTTCGCGAACGTGTGCATCCCGCGCAGCCCCGGCAGGCACGAGACGACGTCGCCGGGTGACAGCTCCTGCTCGGTCTTGCCGTCGCGCAGCGTCGGCCGCCCGCTCAGCACGACGAAGAGCTCCTCCATCCCGTAGTGCGCATGGAGGTTGAAGCCGCTCGAGCCGGGGTCGAGCTCGTACACGCTCATGCCGAGCCGCTCGGCGCCCGCGTGCCTGCCGACCATGCGTCCGCGCAGCTGCATGCGCTCCGCTTCGATGTCCCACGGTGCGTCGGCGAAGACGTTCGGCCGCGTCATGACTGCTCCTCGAGGTCGTGGATGAAGAAGATCCCGTGCCGCGACTGGCCGGTCGCCTGCTTCAGGTCGGGGTACTCCGCGATCTCCGGCGAGTGGCGGATGCCGGCCATCACGTAGCGCACCGTCTCGTCCGTGTCGTTGCGCAGTCCGTGCGCACCGTCGGGGCCGGTCGGGAAGTGCACGACGTCGCCCTCGTCGAGTGTGCGCTCGCCGTCGGGCGTGCGCAGCGTCGGCCGTCCGCGCAGCACGAGCAGTAGCTCCTCGGAGCCGTGATGCAGGTGGTAGATGACGAACTTGCCCGGGCCGAGCTCGTACAGCGTCGCGCCGAGCAGCGGTCCGCCGCCCGGCACGAGCCGCTTGGAAAGTGCGCCGCCGCCCGACCAGTCCTCGTCCTGCCCGCCCCAGTTGTCGTCCCAGATGTTCATGGGCGAGACTCTCGCAGATGCCTTCGGCGGAGACGTACGGCCTGTTCGTGCTCGCAGCGCTGCTGCTGCTCGTGATTCCCGGGCCGGCGGTGCTGTACATCGTCTCCCGCAGCATCGACCAGGGGCGGTCGGCCGGCCTCGCATCGGTGCTCGGGGTGACGACGGGAACGTTGATCCAGATCGGCTTCGCGGTCGTCGGCCTGTCCTCGCTCGTGCTCGCGTCGGCGATCGCCTTCGACGTCGTCAAGTACGCCGGTGCCGGATACCTGCTGTTCCTCGGCGTCAAGCGCCTGCTCTCGCGCGAGCACGGCGACCTCGTGCGCGCGCGCGAGCCGCGCACGCTCCGCCGGCTCTACACGCAGGGCGTGATCGTCAACACGCTCAACCCGAAGACGGCGCTGTTCGTGTTCGCGCTGCTGCCGCAGTTCGTCGACGTCGGCGCCGGCCACGTCTGGCTGCAGGTGCTCGTCCTCGGGATCACGCTCTGCACGCTCGGCCTGCTGAGCGACGGGCTCTACGCGTTCGTCGCCGGCACCGTTGCCGACCGCCTCCGCGGCTCGCGGGCGATCGCGCGGCTCGAGCGCTGGTTCGGCGGCAGCGTGCTCGTCGGGCTCGGCGTCGCCGCCGCGGCGGTCAGTCGTCCCACCAGTTCTGGATGAGGTCGGCGTCGCCCGTCGGCGTGCCGCCGATCGCGAGGATCTCGAGCCCGTCCGGCCCCGATTCCAGCTGACGCGTCACGCCGCTCGGGACGCGCACGGCATCCCACTGCTTCAGCTCGACGATCTCGTCCTCGATCTTGATGCGGCCGCCGCCCGCGATGACGACGTACGCCTCCTCCTGGCCGCTGTGCGTGTGGCCGAACGGCTGCCGCCACTCGGGGGCGAACTTCTGGTAGCTGAACCCGAACTGCTCGAGCTCGAGCGCCTTCCGCCCGAAGCGCGCCTCATAGCCCTCCAGGCCGTGCTCGCCGGCCAGGTTGTCGAGCTCCTTCAGGTTGACCAGTTTGTAGTCGCTCATCCGTTCCCTCCGCTATAGTCCCGCCCAGATCGCAGCCGACGCAGGCGGCGGTCGAGGCAATGAGGCCTCACGACTCCCAGGGAGCCGTGGGGCTTTTTTCGTGGTCCAGCACGGTCCAGGAGGGAAGAGCATGGCGGAGATCGAGAAGGAACTGCGGCACTACCTCGAGGGGGGCGTCGAGCCGCGCGAGATGTTCGGCTTCGCGCGCGACACGAGCGCGGCGATGGTCGACCTGAAGTTCTGCGACCTGCTCGGGGCGTGGCAGCACGTCTCGCTGCCGATCGGCTCGTTCGACGAGTCGGCGTTCGACGAGGGGCTCGGCTTCGACGGCTCGTCGATCCGCGGCTGGCAGGGGATCGAGGAGAGCGACATGATCCTCATGCCCGACGCGTCGTCCGCCATCCTCGATCCCTTCACCGAGGTGCCGACGCTCTCGCTCCTCTGCGAGATCGTCGAGCCGGGCACGTATGCGCCGTACGCGAAGGACCCGCGCAGGGTCGCGAAGCGCGCCGAGGACTATCTGCGCTCGACCGGCATCGCCGACACGTGCTACGTCGGCCCCGAATGCGAGTTCTTCGTCTTCGACGAGGTCTCGTACACGAGCGGGGAGAACGAGGCGCGGTACAAGGTCGACTCGCGCGAGGGCCACTGGAACTCCGGCGACCCCGGCCTCGGCTACACGATCCGCGAGAAGCACGGGTACTTCCCGCCGGCGCCGCACGACACGCTGAGCGACCTGCGCACGCGGATGGTGCTGACGCTCGAACGGCTCGGCATCCAGTGTGAGTTCCACCACCACGAGGTCGCGTCGGCCGGCCAGTGCGAGATCGACCTGCGCTTCGAGTCGCTGGCGCGGATGGCCGATCAGGTGCTGCTCTACAAGTACGTCGTCAAGAACACGGCGCTCGCGGCCGGCAAGACGGCGACCTTCATGCCGAAGCCGATCTTCGGCGACAACGGCTCGGGCATGCACTGCCACCAGTCTTTGTGGAAGGAAGGGACGCCGCTCTTCGCCGACCGCTCCGGCCCCGCCGGCCTCTCGCAGCTCGCGCGCTCGTACGTCGCCGGCCTGCTCGCACACGCGCCGGCGCTGCTCGCGTTCTGCGCGCCGACGACGAACTCGTACCGGCGGCTCGTCCCCGGCTACGAGGCGCCCGTCAACCTCGCGTACTCGTCGCGGAACCGCAGTGCGTGCATCCGCATCCCGACCTACAGCGAGTCACCGAAGGCGAAGCGCATCGAGTTCCGCTGCCCGGACCCGACCGCGAACCCGTACCTCGCGTTCTCGGCGATGCTGATGGCCGGCCTCGACGGGATCGAGCGCGGCCTCGACCCCGGCGAGCCGTGCGACTTCGACCTGTTCGAGGACGACCACGGCGTCGCACAGGTGCCGGGCTCGCTCGACAAGGCGCTCGACGCGCTCGATGCCGACCACGAGTTCCTGCTCAAGGGCGACGTGTTCAGCAAGGGCCTGATCGAGACCTGGATCGGGTGGAAGCGCGAGCACGAGGTCGACGCCGTCCGGCTGCGGCCGCACCCGATGGAGTTCTCCCTCTACTACGACTGCTAGGTGCCGGCGACCGTCGACACGTGCCTCCGCGACCTCCGGCCACTGGACTGGCCGGAGGTCGCGGCGATCTTCGCCGCGGGGATCGCCGCGGGCGACGCGACCTTCGAAGCCGCGCCGCCGTCGTGGGAGGAGTGGGACGCCGCGCACGGGAGCGTGCGCGTCGTCGCCGACCTGGACGGGCGGGTCGCCGGCTGGTGCGCCCTCTCGCCGGTGTCGGAGCGGTGCTGCTACCGCGGCGTCGCGGAGGAGAGCGTCTACGTCGCCGAGTGGGCACGTGGACGCGGCGTCGGGCGCGCCCTCCTCGAGGACGTCGCCGCGCGCTCCGAGGACGAGGGGATCTGGACGCTGCAGGCCGGGATCTTCCCGGAGAACAAGCCGAGCCTCCGGCTGCACCTCGGGTGCGGCTTCCGGCTCGTCGGCGTGCGCGAGCGCCTCGGCGAGTGGCCCTCCGCCGGAGGCGGGGTCTTCAGGCCGGGCGCCGGCGGCTTTGCCGGCGGCGCTTCCAGCCGCGTGTGGCGCGACGTGTTGTTGCTCGAGCGGCGATCGGAGGTGGTCGGAGCGTGACCAAGGTGGAGACGGTCGTGATCCGCGAGCGGATCGAGACGGTGATCGACGCCGTCGAGGAGGAGACCGGCCACGTCGGCGTGACCGTGCTCGAGGCGGTCGGCCACGGCCGGCAGCGCGGCGTCACCCACGAATATCGCGGACGCGTCTTCGAGTCGCGCTTCCTGCCCAAGGCGTTGCTGATCTTCGTCGTCGACGACGAGAAGGCCGACGCGGTCGTCCGCGCGATCACGGCGGCGGCGGTCAGCGGCAACGAGTCCGGCGACGGCCTCGTCTGGACGACGCCGATCGACAGCGTCACGCACAACCGGACGGGGCGGCGCCTCGAGGAGGTGGAAGCCACATGACCAAGCACGACCTCCTGATCGCGGCGTCGACGACGTGGGTCGTGGTGACGGCGATCCTCGTCATGTTCATGCAGGCCGGCTTCGCGTTCCTCGAGGCGGGGCTGACGCGGATGAAGAACGCCGGCCACATCGCCGGCAAGAACGTCTTGATCTTCGGCGTCGCGTCGCTCGTCTACTGGGCGGTCGGCTTCGGACTCGCGTTCGGCGACGGCGTCGGCCTGATCGGCACGCACGGCTTCTTCCCGTCGGTGGAGCAGCTGACGTCGGTCGGCAAGGCGCCGTTCGACTTCTTCGCCGAGGTGCCCGGCGCAGCGGGCTACCTGTTCGAGGTCGTGTTCGCCGGCGTCTCGCTCGCGATCGTCTGGGGCGCCATGGCCGAGCGCGCGAAGCTCTGGGTCTACTTCGTCTTCGGCGTGTACTTCACGCTGACGTACTCGATCGTCTCGCACTGGATCTGGTCGCCGCACGGCTGGCTCTACCACCACGGCATGCAGGACTTCGCCGGCTCGACGGTCGTCCACTACCAGGGCGCGCTCGCCGCGCTCGCCGGCGCGCTCATCCTCGGACCGCGCATCGGCAAGTTCGGCACCGACGGCCGTGCCAACCCGATCCCGGGCCACAACATCCCGTACGCCGTTCTCGGGACGCTGATCCTCTGGTTCGGGTGGTTCGGGTTCAACCCTGGCTCGACGCTGTCGGTCGACCTCGGCGGGGTCGGGTTCTTCGCGTACGTCGCGACGACGACGAACATCGCCGCGGCTGCCGGCGCGGTCACCGGCGTGTGCGTCGCGTGGGTGAAGCTCGGCAAGCCGGACATCTCGATGATGCTGAACGGCGCGCTGGGAGCGCTCGTGGCGATCACGGCTGCGTCGGGCTTCGTCGCGCCGTGGGCCGCCGTCGTGATCGGCGTCGGCTCGGGCTTCATCGCCGTCTTCGGCGTCATCTTCGTCGAGCGGATCGGCATCGACGATCCGATCGGCGCCGTCGCGGTGCACGGCATGAGCGGGGTATGGGGAACGCTCGGGTGCGGCCTGTTCGCGGTGCCCGCGCTTGCGGCGAAGCTCGGA
>DASXWV010000027.1:0-11450 GCA_036503495.1 Gaiellaceae bacterium | reverse complement strand
CCAGCTCGTCGGCGTCGCTCGACTTGACGACGACCTCGACGGTCGGCCCGTCCGGCCCGAAGGGGGGATACGAGCCGACGAGCACGGCCGGCCAGCGCTCGTTCACCTCGATGAGCGCCGGCGCGATCGCGCTCTCGCGCTTCCGGTAGACCCGCCGCCACGCCGCGATCGGCCTGCCGCGACGGAACTCCTCCTCGACCGCGAGGAACATCGCCTCCATCTCCGGCGGCAGGCCGGGGAGCACGTAGACGTTCTCGATCGCGAAGCCCGGCGCGCCGCCGAGCGGGTTGGCGAGCGGGCGGCTTCCCTCCGGCAGGTGCGCCCACGGCGTCACGTAGTCGGGATCGCCGTTGAAGCGCGTCCGCAGGTCCGCGACGAGCTCGGGGTACTCGACCTGCGGCACCCCGAACGTGTGCGCGAGCGCCTCCCGCGTGATGTCGTCGGGTGTGCCGCCGAGGCCGCCCGTGACGAGGACGAAGTCGTGCCGGGCCGCCTCGGCGCGGAGCAGCTCGGCGATCACGTCGAGCTCGTCGGGGATCGCGGCGAGCAGCCGCGTCTCGACGCCGAGCGGTGCGAGGCGCTTCGCGAGCCACGACGCGTTCGTGTTCGGCACGTCGCCCGACACGAGCTCGTTGCCGATCGTGACGATCGCGGCGGTCGCGCGGCTCACAGCCGGAGGGTACGGGTGGCGCCGAACCGCTCGAGGAAGACGCGGTCGTGCGTCACGAGCAGGACCGTGCCGTCGTAGCCGGCGAGCGCACGCTCGAGCTCCTCGATCGCCTCGACGTCGAGGTGGTTGGTCGGCTCGTCGAGCACGAGGCAGTTGACGCCCCGTGCAGTCAGGAGCGCGACGGTCGCGCGCGTTCGCTCGCCGGGCGAGAGCGATGCGCCCGGCCGGAGCACGTCGCCGGCGCCGAGGCCGAACTTCGCCAGCAGCGTGCGCGCGTCCTCGGCGGAGAGGCCGCTCGCCGTGACGAAGGCGTCGAGCAGCGTCTTGTCGTCGTCGAACCGTCTGCGCTGCTGCTCGAGCTCGCCGAGCACGACGCCGGGGCCGACGTGCCGGGTCCCGCTCGTCAGCTCGACGCGGCCGAGCAGCGCCTCCAGCAGCGTCGTCTTCCCCGAGCCGTTCGCGCCGACGATCGCAACCCGGTCGCCCCATGCGATCTCGAGCGAGACGGGCCCGAGCCGGAAGGCGTTGCGCTCGACCACCGCCTGGTCGAGACGGGCGACGACGTCGCCGCTCCGCGAAGACACCGTGAAGCCGAGCTTGAGCTGCCACGGCTCGTAGGGCTTCTCGACGCGCTCGAGCGTGGCGACCTTCTTCTCGTATGCCTTCTTGACGTCCTTCGTCTTCTTCTTCTTGCGGCCCTGGCCGTAGCCGCGCTCCTCCCACTGCTGCATCCGGCGGCCTTGCTCCTCGATCCGCTCCTTCTCGGACTCGTAGGCGTCGTACCGCTCGTAGTGGCGCGCGCGGCGCCGTTCGCGCTCGGCCTCGTACTCGCTCCAGCCGCCCGCGTACTCGGTCGTGGTGTGCGTCCACTCGTCGAGCTCGACGACGCAGGTGACGACGCGGTCGAGGAATGCGCGGTCGTGCGAGACGATCACTGCGGCGCCGTCGTGCTCCGCGAGAAACCGCTCGAGCCGTGCGAGCCCGGCGAAGTCGAGATCGTCCGTCGGCTCGTCGAGCAGCAGGACGTCGAAACGGGAGAGCAGGATCGACGCAAGCGCCGCGCGGGCCGCTTCGCCGCCCGAGAGCGAGGAGACGAGCCGCTCGAGCGGCAGCTCCGGCAGCAGCGCCGCGGCACGCGCGTCGAAGTCGTCGCCGCCGCGCGCCAGGAACTCGTCGAGCGCGGCGGCGTAGTCGGCAGCGAGCTCGGGCTCGCCGGCGAGCCGTGCCGCGAGCGCATCCATCTGCGCCTCGGCGGCACCGACGCGGGCGCGGCGCGCGAGGTACGCGCGGATCGTCTCGCCCGGGCGGACGTCGCGCTCCTGCGGCAGGTGCCCGACCGCGCCGCTGGTCGCGATCGTGCCGCCGTCCGGCTCCTCGAGACCCGCGAACAGCCGCAACAGCGTCGACTTGCCGACGCCGTTCGGGCCGACGAGCCCGATCCGCGCGTGCGGCGGCACGACGAGGTCGACGTCGGCGAGGACGACGTTCGCACCGTGGAACTTCGAGACCCCGGTCGCTGCGAGCACGCAGAATCAGCGACTCACAGTACGGCTTCGGCCCAGTCGAGCGCGACCGCCGCCTGCGCACGCTGGAACTCGCGGACCGTCGGCGCGCCGGCGGGCTTCGGCAGGCCGGCGTGCGCGGCGAAGAACCCGGAGACGAGCGCGGCGTATGCATCGACGTCGAAGTGCTTCGGCTTCGGACCGCGCTCGAGCACGAGGCTCGGCAGCCAGAACGCGATGTCGAAGCGCGCGTCGCCGATGCGCGCGTGGTTCCAGTCGACGAGGACCGCGCGGCCGTCCTTGAGGCAGAGGTTGTCGCTGCGGACGTCGCAGTGGAGGAGCGCGTCGCCGGCGAGCGGGGTCGCGTCGACCGCTGCGAGCAGCGCCGGCAGCATCCGCTCGAGCCACGCGGCGTCGCGGAGCCCGGTCGAGAGGAACGGCTCCGGATCGGACTCGATCGTGCGCCAGCCGTTCCAGTCGGCGTCGTCGGCGAGCCGCCGCAACGGTGCCCGCAGCGCGCTGATCTCGGCGAGCGCCGCGAGCACCGCCTGGACGTCGCCCTCGCGCCACGGCGGCGGCCAGCGTGCCGGCATCAGGTCCTCGAGGACGAGCAGCGGCTCGTCGGCGTCCTCGAACGCGAGCAGCCGCGGCATGTGCGGACCGCTCACGGCCGAGAGCACCGCGTGCTCGTCGCGCAGCCACTGCGGGCTCGGCGCGATCCGCGCGGTCTTGACGAACGCGTTCGTGCCGTCCTCGAAGACGACCGTCCAGTGCTCGTTCAGCGAGTACCCCGTCCGCACGACGCGCGCCCACGATTCGGCCGTGCTTCCGACCAGCCGTTCAGCGCGCTCGACCGCGTGCGGCTTCACAGCGGGACGCTAGCGAACGGGCAGCACGTACACCCCTCCGGCGTCCTCGAGGACCCGGACACTGGCGCCGTACAGCTCGGCGAGCCGCTGCGCCGACAGCACGTCGCCCGGGGCGCCGTCGGCGACGACAACGCCGCCGTCGAGCAGCACGAGCCGGTCGGCGTACTGCCCGGCGAGGGTCAGGTCGTGCATCGTCGAGAGGATCGTCAGGCCGTCGTCGCGCAGCGCGTGCACGAGCTCGAGCGCCTGCTGCTGCCGCCCGAGATCGAGCGCGCTCGTCGGCTCGTCGAGCAGGAGGACGTCCGCCTCCTGCGCGACCGCCCGCGCCAGCACGGCGCGCTGCAGCTCGCCGCCGCTCAGCGAGCCGAGCAACCGGTCGGCGAGCGACGCCAGCTCGAGCCTGCGCAGGGCGCGCGATGCGGCCGCCCGGTCGACGGCGCTCTCGGCGGCGAGATAGCCGAGGTGCGGCGTGCGGCCGAGCAGCACGTACTCGGCGACGGTCAGATCGGGCGGCCGCTCGGGCAGCTGCGGCACGAGCGCCGCGAGCCGGGCGATCCGGCGGCGGCCGAGCTCGCGCACCTCGCAGCCGTCGATGCGGGCCGAGCCGCCGTAGCGGACGAGCCCGGCGACCGCGCGGAGCACGGTCGTCTTGCCCGCGCCGTTCGGTCCGATCAGCGCCACCCACTCGCCGCGGCCGACGGCGAACGTCGCGCCGGCCAGCGCCTGCGTCGTTCCGAGACGGACGGAGACGCCGTCGAGCTCGATCATCGTCGCGCGCCCCGCAGCACGAACGCGAAGAACGGTGCGCCGAAGAAGGCGGTGATGACGCCGATCGGCAGCTCCTGCGGCGACAGGATCGTCCGCGCGAGCACGTCCGTCAGCGCGAGGAAGCCGCCACCCGCGAGGAGCGACAGCGGCACGACCGCGCGGTAGCTGGTCGACACGAGCATCCGCACGACGTGCGGGACGATGATCCCGACGAAGACGATCAGCCCGCTGACGGCGACCGCCGCGGCGGTACCGAGCGTCGCCGCGACGACGATCACGACGCGCACGCGGCCGACGTCGACGCCGAGGCTCGCAGCCTCCTCGTCGCCGAGGCTGAGCACGTCGAGCACGCGCCGGTGCAACACCAGGACCAGCGCGCTGACCGCGATGTACGGCGTCGCCACGCCGACGTCGTGCCACGTCGCCGTCGCGAAGCCGCCGAGCAGCCACGTGTAGACGTTCTGGAGCTGATTGCTGTGCTGCTGCTGCACGAACGTCTGCACAGCCGCCGTGAACGTCGCGACGGTCACGCCTGCGAGCACGAGCGACGTCGACGTACGCGAGCGTCCGCCGAGCGCGTACGCGAGCACGACCGCCGCAGCGCCGCCGACGAACGCCGCGGGTGCAACCAGCTGGAGCGAGCCGCCGCCGTAGGCGATGACCAGCGTCGCACCGAGGCCGGCCCCGCCCGCGACGCCGAGCAGGTACGGGTCGACGAGCGGATTGCGAAAGACGCCCTGGTACGAGGCGCCGGCGACCGCGAGCATGCCGCCGACGAGCGCCGCCAGCACGACGCGCGGCGCGCGCAGCTGCCAGACAATCGCATCCTCGACCGAGCTCAGCGGCTGGTGCACGTGCAGGAACGGCAGGTGCGACAACGCCGACTCGGCGATCCGCCACGGCGCTATCCCGATCGCGCCGACGCCGAGGCCGACGAGCAGCGCGACGAGCAGGAACGCGACCGCGCCGAGGCCCCACGGCGGCGCAATGCCGCGGGGCCTCGCTTCGACGGTCGCGCTCGTCGTCATCCCCGCTTTGCCGCCGCCGCCACCGCCGCCACGAAGTCGACGAGCCGGGGCCCCCAGCGCGAAGCGACGCTGTCGTCGACCGCGACGACGCGATGCCGTTTCACGGCGTCGAGCTGCTGCCAGCCCGGCCGCGCCTGCACCGTCTTCGCGCTCTGCGCGCAGCAGACGGAGTCGGCGAGCACGACGAGCTGCGGGTTCGCGGAGAGGATGTACTCGCCCGAGAGCTGCGGATACCCCGAGTGCGTGGCGTCCGCGGCATCGGCGACGTTGCGAAAGCCGAACAGCTTGTAGACGCGGCCGATGAACGTCGCCGACGTCGCCGTGTAGTAGTCCGGCGTCAGCTCGTGGTAGACGCTGAGATGCCGGTGCTTCTTCGGGACGCTGCGGATCAGCTTCGTCAGCTTGACCTCCATGCCGCGGACGACCTTGGCCGCCCCGGCTGCGTGCCCGGTCGCCGCTCCGAGCTCGCGGATCTCCTGGTACGCCTGCGCGACCGTGTCGACGGCGGGCTCCTCGAGCACGGTGATCCCGAGCTTCTCGAGCTGTGCGATCACCGGGCCGGGATAGGAGAGGACGACGAGATCGGGCTTGTATTGCGCGATCGCCTCGGCGTTCGGGCTGAGCCCGGAGAGCTTCGTGCGGGGTGCTGCCTTCGGATAGTCCGAGTCCTCGTCGGCGGCGACGACCTGCTTGCCGGCGCCGACCGCGAAGAGGTCCTCGGTCATCGTCGGGGAGAGCGAGATGATGCGGGTCGGCTGCTTCGAGATCACGACGTCGCCGTTGGCGGCGTGGATCGTGATCGGAAACGCGGTCGTGCGCGCCGACGCGGCGCCCGCCGCGGCGAGGGCCGCGACGGCCAGGATGAGAGAACGGCGAAGCAACGAATCCTCCTTCCTCGAGGGGTTCGAGCGTCAGCGGCGGGCAGCGGGTCTTCTGACTCGAGGCTCCCTTCTCCACCGCCTTCCCAGGGCTCGCGCCCCAGTGGCAATGCGTGGCGGAGAAGCGTCTCCCCTCACAGCGGCGGGACCGTCCCGGACTTGCACCGGAGTTCCCTCACCGCTCGCCGGTATCGGTTGAAGGGCGCGAGTCTAGCATCGGAGCATGGCGTCGCTCGCTCTCGACCTCGACGGAGTGCTGGCCGACACTCGGCCCGTGTGGCGCGACTGGCTCGACGACGCCGCCCGGCGTGTGCGCGCCGATCTCGCAGACGTGCCGGAGGACCGCGGGGCCGCAGCCGCGGTCCTCGACGAGCGGCTCGGCGACTGGCGCCCGCTGCTCCAGCGGTTCGCGGCCGACCGGGCGCCGCTCCATTTCCGGCCGCGGCCCGACACCGGCGCGGCCCTGCGGCGCCTGCACGCCGGCGGCGCGCGGATCGGCGTCTTCACCGACGCACCGCGCGAGCTCGCCGACATCGCGCTCGCCCACGTCGGCGCGGCGCGGCGCGTCGACGTCGTCGGGACGCTCGAGGACGTGCGGCGCGAGCTCGGCGCCGACGCGGTCGTCGTGCGTTCCCGCGACGAGTTGCTCGGTCTAGCATGAGTCCATGGAGCGCAACGACCTCTCGGATCGCCGCTTCGACGTCCTGCTCGAGCGGCTCGACCGGATCGGCGACGAGCTCGCGCGGCTGAACCGCCGTCAGGAGAACGACGACGCATTCCTCCGGCTGACGAAGGAGCTGCAGATCCTCAACGAGTCGCTGCAGGCGATCGCGTACGCGGCGCTCGGGCAGCAGACGCCGCAGGTGCGGCGGCGGCGAACCGGCTAGCGCCAGATGTCGAGGTACCCGCTCGTCGCGTGATCGTTCGCATTCCCCTCGGGGAGCGCGATGCGGCCGTCGACGACGATTGGGCTGTTCCAGTGGCCGTTGCCGGTGGTCAGCCGTGCCACGCGGCGGCCGGCGAACGGCGTGTAGACGTAGAGCCCGCCGTCCGGCGACGCCACGTAGAGCAGGCCGCCCGCGACGACCGGGCTCGTCCCGCTCGTGTCGTTGCGCCAGGCGAATGCGAGGTGCCCGTTCTTGAGCCGGTAGGCGGCGGTGCCGCCGTTGTCGGCGGCGAAGAGCCAGACCGACGACTTCGTCCGCAGCACAGCGGGTGCCGTGAAGAGATCGGTGCCGGACGGCGTCGACACGGTCGAGAGCTCACCGCCCTTGTGCGGGCGCGTGCCGGCCATCCGGCGCTGGCTCAACAGGCGGATCTTCCCGTCCTTGCCGCCCTGCGCGATGTAGCCGCCGCCGAGGATCACCGGCGACGTCGATCCCAGATCGATGTCCTGCGCCTCGAGCTCGGCCGTGTTCGCCGGGGTGTAGTTGCCGAGCACCCGTGTCGCATTCGCGTCGAGGCGGAGGACGGCGTCGCCCCAGTTGGTGCGGCCGTCCCACGGACCGTTCCCCGTCGCCACGAGAAGGTGCCCGTTCGCGGGATCGACGACCGCGCCGGCCCGTCCCCAGATCGCGGAGTCGCTGGCACCGCAGCTCGCCGGAGCGAGCACGCCGCGGCGGTTCGAGCAGAGCGAGTTCCAGACGTGCAGGAGCTTGCCGCTCGCGGCGCTGATCACGGCGACGTGGCCCTGGTAGGGGGGCGCGTCCCCGATGTAGCCGCCGGTGGTCACGATCACCTTGCCGCCGAAGTAGTTGAGCGACGCCGCGATCTTCTCGCGCGACGGCAGCTTCGTGACCGAGACGCTCCAGAGGACGCGGCCGTCGGCGACGGACAGCTTGAAGATCGACCCGCCCGGGGACGCGGCGTAGATCGCCGAGCGGGAGGGATCGGCGACGGGCGTGGCGGTGGTGATCTGCGGAGAGCCCGCCCACGACGAGTATCCCGGCGCCGTGAACGTCCAGAGGACGGCGCCGGACGCCGCATCGACCGCGACCGTCTTGCCATACGTCGTCGTCACGAAGAACACGTCGTGCGTCTTGCCGCCGACCGCGACGTCGTGCAGATAGATGGGAGACGAATCGGCGGTGCCGCCGATCTGCACCTGCTGCCGTTGCAGCCCGGCGAGCCGGCCCGCGCGGATCCCTGTCGCGAACGTGGGCGCGCTGCTGCGGGACGGCGACCAGCCGAACCGCGTCCAGTCGTTCCCGGCCGCGTGGCCGGCCGTCGTGCCGCCGTTCGAGCTGCCGACCCAGACGCCGAGCACGAGCGCGGCGACGGCGGCGGCGGCAAGGCGTCCGACACCCACACCCCGTAAGACGACCCGCACCGAGATTTTCTTGCTCGCCTACCGGCGCAGCAAAACGCGGCGGAGCTCGTCCTCCTTGCCGGGCTCGAGGATCGCCAGCACCTGGTCGCCGGCCTCGAGCATCGTCGAGCCGACGGCGATCTCGGCGTTGCCGTCGCGCATGACCGAGATCAGCCGCGCGCCCTCGGGGAGCTTCAGTCCCTCGACGCGCTTGCCGGCCGACGGCGAGTCGCGGTCGATCTGCACCTCGACGATCTCGAGGTTCTCCTTCCGCAGCTCGAGCAGATGGATCAGGTCGTGCTCCGGCACCTCGTGCTCGACGAGCGCCATGATGCTCGAGGTCGCGCAGATCGTCGGCGAGATGCCGAGCAGATCGAAGTGCGCCTGGTTCCGCGGATCGTTGACGCGCGCGATCACCTTGGGCACGCCGTAGCGCTCCTTCGCGAGCTGGCAGATGACCATGTTGTCCTCGTCGTCGCCCGTGAGCGCGAGCACGATGTCTGGCGGACGCGCGATGCCCGCGCGCTCGAGCACGAACAGCTCCGTCGCGTCGCCGCGCTGCACCTGGTGCTCGAACTCGTCCTCGAGGCGGTCGAAGCGGTCGCGCCGCTGCTCGATCAGCGTGATCTCGTGGCCGAGGCGGATCAGGGAGCGCGCGACGTTCGCGCCGACCTTGCCGCCGCCCGCAATGACGACGTACATCAGACTGCGACCTTGGGGATCTCGCAGGCGCGGACGGCCTCGGTCAGGGTGTCGATCGCCGTCTTCGTCGGGCAGACGGTGCGTAGGCCGCGCGCGGCGTAGAAGTCGGCCCGCGCCGGGTCGAGGATCCGCGCGACCACGCACTGGATGCCGAACCGCTTCTGCGCCACCTGGCCGATGACGATGTTCGTGTTGTCGCCGTCGGTCGACGCGATCACCGCGTCCATCTCCTCGATCCCGGCCTCGCGGAGGAGGTCGGTGTCCATGCCGTGCCCGACGAGGAAGCTGCCGGGCCAGTTCTCGCCGAGTCGCGAGAGCGCGTCCTCGCTCTCGTCGACGACGGTGACCTCCCAGCCTTCCTTGTGGAGCTGCAGCGCGATGGTCGAGCCGACGCGGCCGCAGCCGATGATCAGTGCCTTCACGGGTGGCCTCCCGCGTGACCTTGCCACGCTTGTGGGACGCGATCATCAAGCGATGGAAGGACGCAGGGAGCGCCGATAGTCGCACTATCGGCGCGACCGAGGACGCGCCAGCGCGCCGCGTGAGCGCGTTCCACAAGCCTGGATGAGGTTGCGTGGGAGGTCACCGATTCAGGTTAGCCCTCGAGGACGCCCTGAGGGAACGCGACGATCAGGACTTCCGCATTGGACTTCCGCAGCACGTAGTCGACCGTCGGCGAGAAGAAGCGCGACTGCCGCCGCCACCGCGGCGACGAGCCGAGGACGATCAGGTCGGCGTCGCTCTCCTCCGCCGCCTGCACGATCGCGTCGCCGATCGAGCGGGCGCGGATCGTCCGCCCGGTCACGTCGACCTCGTGTTCGGCGCCGAGCGCGCGCGCCTCGGCGAGCGACGCGGCCGCCTGCTCCTCGAGCTCGTACAGCGGCGCGTCGATCGGCTCGTCGAGCGGCACCTTGAGCACGAACAGCGCCTCGACGGTCGCGCCGCGCTCCTGCGCGAGCCGGACGGCCGTCGCCACCATCTCCTCGCCGATCTCGCCGAGCTTCATCGGCACGAGGATCCGCTGGAAGTCGGCGCCCGGCAGCCGCTGCTCGTCGGCGGCGGTCACGTGCTCGAGCAGACCCGCGCCGCGGCTTCGCCGGACGAGGACGTAGACGCCGGCGCCGGCGAGCAGCCACACCGGGCCGCCGTAGCGCGCGCCGATGTGGGTCGCCATCGCCGCGACGAAGATCGCCGCCGTGCAGAGCGCGCCGGCCGCGGCCGGGAGCGGCACGCGGCCGACCGTCAGCGGCACGCGGAACGGACGCCGCAGCCCTGGCTGAGTCCGGCGCAGCTTGACGACCGCGAGCTGCGCCGCGGTGAACGCGAGCAGCACGCCGAAGCTGAAGAGCGACGCGAGGAACGTCACCGCG
Organism: Gaiellaceae bacterium; assembly: GCA_036503495.1. GTDB lineage: Bacteria > Actinomycetota > Thermoleophilia > Gaiellales > Gaiellaceae > Palsa-739. The sequence goes on along the minus strand of DASXWV010000027.1, from coordinate 1,355 downwards.
TGGGTGAACGAGGTGCCGATGATCAGCGCGATCGAGATGCCGCCGGCGGCGATCACCGAGACCGGCGCAACGAGCGTCCGCCGGTGCAGCCGGCCGAACGCCGCCGGCAGCTGGCCGTGCTCCCCGAGCGAATACGCGAGCCGTCCGAAGCCGGAGATCGACGTCGTCGCCGCGGCGATCAGGATCAGCGCGCCGGTGATGCCGACATAGACGCGCAGGATGTCGTCGGCCCACCACGTCACGTGCGCCCCGAGCGCCGAGACGATCCCCATCAACGGCGCGCGCATCCAGTCGACGCCGAGCTTCGTTGTCCCCGTTCCCGACGGGAAGGCGGAGAGGCCCACCATCGCGATCAGCACGTAGATGACGACGACGACGCCGATCGCGCTGAACAGGCTGCGCGGCAGGTCGCGACCGGGCCGCCGCACCTCCTCCGCGTAGTTCGCGACCGTCTCGAGACCGGTGTAGGCGAGCATCGCGAGCGGCAGCGCGAACGCGATCTCGTGCCACGACGGCATCGTGCCGAGCGACATCCCGCGCGTCAGCGCGCTCCCCGAGAAGAGGAGCCCGAACCCGAGGCCGACGAGGAGCAGCTGCGTGATCAGGTCGAGCACCGGGATGACGAAGGCGAAGGTGCGCACCATCGGCCCGCGGAGGAGCCTCGACAGCGCGATCACGCCGACGAGGACCGACGCGAAGATCCAGTCGCCCGGTGAGCGCGCGATCGAGTCGATGCGAAGCGCGATGCCCAGGTAGTGCGGCACGAAGAGCGCCGAGAGCGCGATCACGATCAGGTAGTCGAGGAACAGCACCCAGCCGGTGAGGAAGCCTGCGAGGTCGTTGAACGCGACGCGCACGAACGTCGCGGCGCCGCCGGTCTCGCGGATCGACGCCGTCCCCTCGGCGTACGACAGCGCGACGACGAGGAAGAGCAGGCCGACGACGCCCAGGACCGCCGGCGTGAACCCGAGCGCGTGCAGCGCGATGATCCCGAGAGCGAAGTAGATCGACGACGCGATCTCGCCGTACGCGACCGACGCGAGCGCCGGCGCGTCGAGGCCGCGTTGCAGCTGTGGCAGCTTCCTCGCCATCTACGACGTCTTTCTGAGGAGATACAACCGCGCGGCGCCGAGCACGATGAACAGCGCACCGAAGGCGAAGCCGACGGCGCCGCCGCCCTCGTACGCGGTGCGGACGAGGATCGCGAACCCGAGCACGATCGCCAGCAGCCCGAATACGAGCACCGCCCGCTTGTACATCGCGCTCACGCCGCCGCTCTTCTTTCCGCTGTGCCGCCGGAAACCCGCGGCACAGCGCAAGGGGGAACCTCCCGGTTCCCCCGAGCCCCCCTCCCC
>DASXWV010000026.1:0-50285 GCA_036503495.1 Gaiellaceae bacterium | reverse complement strand
GCCTCGGTGACGCCGAGGTGCAACGGGTACGGCACCTTCTCGGCGAGCAGCCGATACGCGCGGATCATCGTCGGCACGTGGCTCGACTTGACGCTGATCTTGAAGTCGTAGTAGTCGAGCGACTCGAGCAGCCGCACCTCTTCGAGCGCCGCCTCGACGAGCGCCTCCGCCTGATCGCGGTGCGCGAGCTCCTCGAGGTGCTTCGGCAGCGAGCCGGAGTTGGCGCCGATCCGCATCGGCATGCCCTTCGCCTTCGCGGCGCGCACCACCTCGGCGACCTTGTCCGGGCCGCCGATGTTGCCGGGATTGATGCGGACGGCGGCGACGCCCTGCTCGATCGCCTTCAGCGCGAGGCTCGCGTTGAAGTGGATGTCGGCGATGATCGGCACGGGCGAGAAGCGCACGATCTTGCCGAGCGCCTCCGCGTCCTCCGTCTTCGGCACGGCGACGCGGACGATCTCGCAGCCGGCGCTCGCGAGCGCCGCGATCTGCGCCGTCGTCGCCGGGACGTCATGCGTCTTCGTCGTCGTCATCGACTGCACGACGACCGGTGCGCCGCCGCCGATGGGGACGTCCCCGACCCGGATCTGCCGCTTGCTGGCCACCTGCAGCCAGTTTAGCCCTGAGGACTATCCACCCCGGCTCAGGTCGTTGTTGAGGGCGATGAACGCAATGAACAGCACGATTGCGAGCCCGAAGATCGAGACGCGCTCGTACACCTCGCGCGCGAGCGCGCGGCGCCGGACGGACTCGATCAGCGAGACGACGATGTGGCCGCCGTCGAGCGGCAGCAGCGGCAGCAGGTTGAGCAGTGCGAGCGACATGCTGACGATGCCGAGGATCTGCAGGTAGTACGGCAGGCCGACGCGCAGCTGCGCGGCCGACTCGCGCACGATCCCCAGCGTGCCGGTCAGCTGCTTCCGTTCGCTCGAATGGAAGAGCCCGCCGAGCGCTCTGCCGGTGCCGGTCGTGATCGCCCAGCACGCGTGCGCCGCCCAGCCGAACGACTCGCCGACAGGATGCGACTGCAGCTCGGCCGAGGGCACGAAGCCCCAGATCCAGCGGTCGCTGCTCCGCACCGTGTCGCGCGGGCCGAGCTTGACGACGTGGCCGTCGCGCTCGACGGTCATCGTCACCGGACCGCCGTGGCTCGCGCGAACCCGCCTCGAGACTGCGGCGAACGTCTTCGTGTGAACACCGTTGACGCTGAGCACCTTGTCGCCCGCACGCAGCCCGGCGGCGGCCGCCGGCAGCGACGGATCGACGTCGGCGACGGTCGTCGTCGCCGGCCCCGTCGGCGCGCCGGACGCGTACATCGCGAAGAAGATCACGAACGCGACGATCACGTTCGCGAGCGGGCCGGCCGCGATCACGACGAGTCGCTTCCACGTCGGCTGCCGCCAGTACGCGTCGTCGCCCGTCCCCTCCTCGACCTCGCGCACGGCGCGCTCGGAGATCCGCCGCGCGCCCGACGTCAGCTGCGCCTGTGCGAGCAGCTGCTGCAGCTCGGGCAGGTCGGCGCGCGCGCCCGCGAAGTTCTCCGCCTCGAGCTCACGGCGGATGCGCTGCGACGGCGGGAGCAAGTCCGCGTCCTCGTTGATCGCGGGCCGCATCCACGCCTCGAAGTCGCGCGCGGCCGGGCGGTGCATGCCGGGGATGCGCACATAGCCGCCGAGCGGGATCGCGCCGATGCCGTACTCGACGCCGTTGCGACGCACCTTCGCGAGCGCCGGCGGGAAGCCGACGTAGAACTTGCGCGGCTTGATCCCGACCGCGCGCGCGGCGGTGAAGTGGCCCAGCTCGTGCAGGAAGATCAGCAGGAGCAGCCCGAGGACGACGATGAGGTAGGTCATGCCACCGATAAGTGTTCCTGCGCGTACCGCCGCGCAACCTCGTCCGCAGTTATGAGCTCCGTGAGATCGCGGGCCGGGGCGCCGTCGACGCGGCCGAGGACGTCGGCGACGATCGCCGGGATGCCGAGGAACGGCAGCCGGCCGGCGAGGAAGGAGGCGACGGCGACCTCGTTCGCCGCGTTGTAGGCGGCGGGGTACGTCCCGCCCTTCTCCCCCGCCTCACGCGCGAGCGCCAGCATTGGGAAGGTGTCGACGTCGGGCGCCTGGAACTCGAGGGTGAGCTGCGTCAGGTCGAGCGGCCGCAGCGGCGTCGCGGCGCGTTCCGGATAGGTGAGCGCGAACGAGATCGGCACGCGCATGTCGGGATAGCCGAGATGCGCGAGCGCCGCGCCGTCGCGGAAGCGGACGAGCGAGTGGACGATCGACGTCGGCTGCAGCACGACCTCGATCCGGTCGTACGGGACGTCGAAGAGGAAATGCGCCTCGATCAGCTCGAGCCCCTTGTTCGCGAGTGTCGCCGAGTCGATCGTGATCTTCGGCCCCATCCGCCACGTCGGGTGGGCCAGCGCCTGCTCCGGCGTCACGTCGGCCAGCTCGTCGCGCGTGCGGCCGCGGAACGGGCCGCCGGAGCCGGTCAGGACGAGCGTGTCGACACCGGCCTGGCCCTCGAGGCACTGGAAGAGCGCCGAGTGCTCGCTGTCGACAGGCAGGATGCGGCCGCCGCGGGCGCGGGCGAGCTCGCCGCCGGCGACGAGCGACTCCTTGTTCGCGAGCGCGAGGTCGACGCCGTTCTCGAGGGCCCAGAGCGTCGCGTGGATTCCCGCGAAGCCGACGACCGCGTTGAGGACGACATCCGGCTGCGCGCGCTCGAGCAGCTCGGTCAGATCGCCGCCCACCTGCTTGAGCGGCGCGTCGACGTCGTCGAGCGGCGTCGACGCGGACGCCGCGGCGCAGAGCTCGAGCTCGGGATGTTCGGCGACGATCTCGATCGCCTGGCGGCCGATCGAGCCGGTCGCACCGAGGAGGGCGACGCGCTTCATGAAGTCAGTGTAGGTCCCGACCCGCGGCGAACGCGTCCACGAAGTACTGGGAGTCTTCGTCACCCGGAGTTCTTGGCCCTCGCTGGGCGGCGCGGGCCTTGTCCAGCAGCTCCTCGAGCTCGGTGCGGGTCGTCACCTGCGGATGATGGCCCTCGACGTAGCGAGCCGCCTCGTAGGCGAGCACGCGGTCGAAGAGCGGCAGCGCCCGCTCGGCGGTCATGACTCCGTCCGGCGAGGCACAGAGCGCGTCGCCGAGGAAGAGCACGCCGTCCGGTAGGACGAGCGCAACGCACGCGTCGTCACAGTGATCGCCGCCGACGTGCTCGACGCGAACCGTCACGCCGCCGAGATCGAAGTCGATCGCATCGTCGAAGACGACGTCGGGCGTCGCGATCTCGACGACGCGCGGCGCCGGCAGCTCCTGCCGGATGTGCTGGCTCACGTTTGCGTCGTCCGTCCAGTCGCGCGCCGCCATCTCGACGAGCTTCGCGGCGGTGAGGCGGTGTGCGAAGACGAGACCGCCGCTCTCGACGCCGCCGAACACGTGATCCCAGTGTGAGTGCGTGTAGACGACCGCCGCGGGGCGTTGCGGCAGCCCGTCGAGGAAGGCGTGCGTGTGCGCCCGCGACGAGCCGGCGTCGAGGGCGAGCGTCCACCGGTCGCCGACGACGGCGCAGAGCGATGGACGGTCCGGCGGACCGGGCGCAGCCCACCAGACGTGTTCTGAGATCTGGGTGACGCTCAACAAAGCGGGGCCATTCTGGATCAAGCTCGGTGGATGGACCGCGTCCTCCACGACATCGAGCGCCTCTACCATCGCGATCTGCCGAGGTTCGTGCGGCTCGCGCACGCCGTAATCGGCGACCGCTCGCTTGCCGAGGAGGCGGTGCACGATGCGTTCGCGAGCGCCATCCGCGCACGTGCGTCGTTCCGCGGTGACGGCCCACTCGATGCGTGGCTCTGGCGCGCCGTCGTCAACGCGGCGCGCCGCGTCGTCCGCGACGCCGGGCCGCTGCCGGTCGATGCCGATCCCGACGCGCTCGTCGACCCGCCGTCGGCGCAGCTCGAGTCGCTCTCGCCGCTCGTCGCGCAGCTGCCGGAGCGGCAGCGCCTCGTCGTCTTTCTCCGCTACTACGCCGACCTCGACTACCGCGCGATCGCCGGCGTCCTCGGCGTCACCGTCGGCACCGTCTCGGCGTCGCTCGCAGCGGCGCACTCGAACCTTCGCAGCGCACTGGAGGCGACAGCGCATGGTTGATCTCGATCCCGTCCTCGTCGCAGAGCTCGAGCGGATCGCGCCGGCCGAGCCGGTTCCCCAGCTCCGCTGGGAGCAGCTGCGGCCGCGACGCACGTCGCTGCGTCTCATCGCCGCGGCGGCAGTCGTCGCCGCGGTCGTCGCGCTCGCGGTTCCCTGGCACCGCGGCCCGGCCGCCCTCTCACCCGCGCAGGCGGCGCAGGTTCTGCAGCGGACCGCGACTGCGCTCGCCTCGCACGGGCGCGTGCTCCACGTCCGGACGCACGTGACGGTCGCCTCGCCGTACCACCCGAAGGCGATCGCGTGGTCCGGCGACGAGGAGCACTGGATCGACGAGCGCGGCGAGCAGAGCTACCGGCTCCGCACAACGTTCCCGAACCTGCCGGCGCCGGTCGAGACCGGCGGCGACTTCCGCGGCACCTCGCCGACATACGTCTACGACACCGCGAACGGCACGCTGTATTACGTGCCGCTCTACGGCACGGGACCCGGTAGCGCGTTCGTCGACCCGGTCGCGCTCGTACGACGAGATCTGAGAAGCCACCGTGCGAGCGTCCGGCGCGTCGGCGACACGTACCGCATCGAGGAGGGCCGTAACGTCCTCGTCGTCGACGCGCTGACGTATCGCCCGCTCCGCGAGATCTCGACGGTCGGCGCCGGCGCGCCGTTCGCGCTGTTCTCGCAGAAGCCGAACGCGCCGCTGAGCGAAGAGTGGCAGACGATCCAGGAGTACCGCGTGTACGAGTACGTCGCCGACGCGAAGCTCGCGTCGATCCGCGCGCAGCATCCCCGTGCGAAGGTCGGGATCGCGCCCGACATGCCGCCGTCGTTCAAGCGGCAGTACGCGCCGTGGACGGGCTGACGCGTTGAACTGCGCGTCAATGGGAATCGCTTTAAGGTCTCCGCCGTCGTATCACGCAACAGGGGGGAACCGATGCGTCGATTCACGCTTTCGCGTCGCGTTGCCGTCGCGACCGTGGTGGTCGCAGGCGCGGCAGCGCTCGTTCCGGCGGCGGTCGCCGGAGGCGCGAAGGACATCCGCGGGAAGAGCTTCTCGTTCACGGCGACGAACCTGCTGCCGCCGGTCGGCGGTTTCTCGGAGCCGTCGATCGCGCTCTCACCCAAGGATCACGTCTACTTCTGCGGTCCGAGCGGCCTGGCAGTCGACGGTCACGTCGACTTCGTCCGAACGCCGGATTGGGCGACGTTCTACCGGCAGGACATCACCGACGTCCCGGTCGGCGGCGGCGACTGTGACATCAAGGTCGGCCCCGATGCCGCCGTCTATGAGGCGGATCTCGGAGCGTACGGCTCCGCGATCCGCAAATCCGTCGACGACGGCGCGACGTTCGCACAGCTTACGTACGACCCGGTCGAGCAGGATCGGCAGTGGCTCGCTCCCGATCCTGTGGACGGCAGCATCGTCTACTTCGCGTATCACGACTTCGCCGCCGAGCAGGAGATCCTCGCCAAGTCGCTCGACGGCGGCAAAACGTTCCCGATCCACACGCTCGCGTCGAACGATCCGCTGCTCGTCCCCGACACCGGAGCGAACACGTACTCGGGGCCGGTACGCGTCGACCCGACGGATCACGACAACGTCGCGATTGTCTACGGCATCTCGAGCGTCGGCGCAAACACTGCCGCGTGCAACGCCGACATGCTCTGCTTCGGGCTGCCGAAGACACTCGTCGTCGCGGTGTCGCACGACGGTGGTCTGACGTTCACCGACACCGTTGCGATGGACGTCTCCGACGAGCCCGGCGACGAGATCCTCGGCAACCTGTTCCCGTGGATGACCTGGGACCGCGCCGGCAACCTCTACGTCATGGCCGGGCTCGGCGGGACCGACGGTGCCGGCAATCGCACGAACGGGATCTACTACGCCTTCTCGAGCGACAAGGGAGCCATGTGGTCGCCGATGCGCAAGGTGAACGCCGGAGGCGGTGCTGTCGTCTTCCCGACAATGGTCGGCGGGAGCGCAGGAGTCGTCGACTTCGCGTGGCTCGAGTCGACCGCCGGCGACCAGAACGACGCGACCGGCACGTGGACCGTCCACTTCGCGCAGACCCGCAACGCTGCAACGAATGCGCCGACGTTCACGGAGGTGACCGGGCCTGCCGTCCGAACCGGTCCGATCTGCACGCTCGGCATCCTCTGCAGCGGCGGCCGCGAGCTCGGGGACTTCATGGAGATCGCACTCGATTCGTTCGGCTATGCACACATCGCAGCGCCTGCGCTGGATGCGGTCACGAGCTACGACGTCTGGTGGCGGCAGGACCAGGGTCCGTCGGCGACGAGCGAGCCGTGCACGCCCGCGTGCGTGAAGGTCCGCCCGGGCCCGCAGCCCTGATCAAAGTGCAGGGCGCGACGGCATGTTGCCGTCGCGCCCTGTAGCGTCCGCTCCGTGGAGCGCCCTGTCGTCGAGAAGCCGGAAGGCGACATCCCGTTCGAGCTCGGCGTCGACGATCTCGTCGTCGGCGACGGCGACGAGGCGGTCGCCGGCAAGACGGTCACCGTGCACTACGTCGGCGTCGCGTTCCGCAGCGGCGACGAGTTCGACGCGTCGTGGAACCGCGGCCAGCCGTTCCAGTTCAAGCTCGGCAAGGGGCAGGTCATCCCGGGCTGGGATCAGGGCGTCGCCGGCATGCGTGTCGGCGGCCGCCGCAAGCTGACGATCCCGAGCGCGCTCGCGTACGGCGCCCGTGGCGCCGGCGGCGTCATCCAGCCGCACGAGCCGCTCGTGTTCGTCGTGGATCTGCTCGCCGTCGAGTGAGCGAGATGATCGACCACGTCGGCGTCCGCGTCGCCGACCTGGCGGCGAGCCGGCGGATGTACGAGGCGTGCCTCCCCGAGCTCGGCTTTGCGATGCTCGGCGAGGGCGAGTTCGAGGGCGACCGCTACGTGCTCTTCGGCCGAGGCGACGACGATGACTTCGCCCTCCACTCGGTCGGCGTCAAGCCCGGGCGCGACCGCGTGACGACCGGCGCCCACATCGCCTTCAGCGCGCCGGACGCGGACGCCGTCGACCGGTGGCACGCCGCCGCGGTGCAGCACGGCGGCACCGACAACGGCGTCCCAGGCATCCGCCCCGAGTACAGCGGACGCTATTACGCCGCGTTCGTCCTCGACCTCGAGGGCAACAACGTCGAGGCGGTGTTCCACCAGGATCAGAGGTAACCGAAGGCGCGCACGACGTAGTACGTCGCCGGCGCCGCGAACAGCAGCGCATCGATGCGATCGAGGATGCCGCCGTGGCCGCCGAGCAGCCGCCCGGTGTCCTTGACCTGCAGATCCCGCTTCAGCATCGACTCGAACAGGTCGCCGGCGACCGCGATCAGGACGATGACGAGCCCGAGGATGAGCGCCTCGCCGATCGTCAGGTAATGGTCGCGATCCTGGTACAGCGCGACGAACGCGACGAAGATCCCGACGAGTGAGCCGACGACGAAGCCCTCCCAGGTCTTGCCCGGGGAGAGCGTCGGCGCGAGCTTGTGCCTGCCGAACAGCCGCCCGCCGAAGTACGCGAACGTGTCGGCCGCGAACACGACGAGCAGCACCGTGAACGAGATCAGCCGGGGCTCCGTGTGCAGCCGCCTCAGCAGGATGATGTGCGCGAGCCCGAAGCCGATCCACGCCGCCGCGAGGACCGTCGCGCCGATCGCTGCAGTCGCGGGCGGCCGCGTCTTCGCAAGCGTGTTGAGGACGAATGCGACGACCAGGCTCGAGAGGAAGCCGCCGAGCATCCAGACGAGGCCGCCGCGCTCGGCGCCGAGCAGCGCGAGCAGGACGCCGACGTACGCCGCCGGCGCGAGCGGCGCGAGCGACCGCGCCATCAGGACGAACTCGTGCACCGCGATCGTCCCGGCGACGGCGACGAGCAGGAACAGCCACCAGCCGCCCGCCCAGACGGCGCCGAGCACGACCGGCAGGCCGACGACGGCCACCAAGACGCGATTGACGAAGTTGCTCATTCCCGCTCACGGCGCCGGCGGAGCCGGCGCCTCCGCTCTCTGGTGAGCTCCGTCAAGCCTACGCTCATCTGCCGCCGAATCTACGGCGGCGGCCTGCGTAGTCCTCGATCGCGGCACGGAACTCGTCCGGCCCGAAGTCGGGCCAGAGCGTGTCCGTGAAGACGTACTCCGAGTACGCGCTCTGCCAGAGGAGAAAGTTCGAGACGCGCAGCTCGCCGGACGTGCGAATGACGAGATCGGGGTCCGGCATCTCGGGCGCGTAGAGGAACTGCGAGAAGTTGTCCTCGTCGAGCTCCTCGCCGCTCGCCGCCGCGCGCCGTGCTGCTTCGACGATCTCGGCCCGGCCGCCGTAGTCGAACGCGATCCAGAGGTGCAGCCGGCGCTCGTTCTCGGTCGCGGCCTCGAGCTCCTCCATCTTGTCGCGCAGCCAGTCGGGCGCACGGTCGCGGCGGCCGACGAATCGCGTGTGCACGCCTTCGCGCGCGAGGTCGTGCAGCTCGCGGTCGATCGTCTCGCCGAAGATCTCCATCAACGCGGTGACCTCATCCTCGGACCGCGTCCAGTTCTCGGTCGAGAACGCGTACACGGCGAGCGAGCCGACGCCGACGTCAATCGCGGTCTCGACGATCGGCCGGAGCGCGCGCGATCCGGCCCGATGGCCCTCGGCCACGTCGACGCCTCGCAGCTCTGCCCAGCGGCCGTTGCCGTCCATGACGATCGCGACGGCACGCGGGATCTCGACGGATAGAGCGGACGCGCTCAGACCTCCATGACCTCGCTCTCCTTGTGCTTGAGGAGGTCGTCGATCTGCTTCGTGTGCTCATCGGTGATCTTCTGCACGCGCTCCTCCGCGCGATGCTCCTCGTCGGCGCCGACGTCGCCCTTGTCGACGAGATCCTTCAGGTGCTTCATCGCGTCGCGGCGGATCTCCCGCACGGCGACACGGTGCTCCTCGGCGAGGTTCCGCACGACCTTGACGAGCTCCTTGCGCCGCTCCTCCGTCAGCTGCGGGATCGGCAGGCGGACCAGCTTGCCGTCGTTCGACGGCGTCAGCCCGAGGTCCGACTCCTGGATCGACTTCTCGATCGCGCGGATCGAGCTCGGGTCGAACGGCTGGATCGTCAGCATGCGCGCGTCGGGCACGCTGATCGTCGCGAGCTGCTTGAGCGGCGTCGGCGTCCCGTAGTACTCCACCTCGATGCGATCGAGCAGCGCGGCAGACGCGCGCCCCGTCCGCACGGTGCCGAACTCGGTACGCGCGTGCTCGACCGACTTACCCATGCGCGTCTGCGCGTCGTTGATCAGCTCGTCGACGGTTGCCATGTGTGCCTCCTACGGTGTCTCGATGACCGTGCCGACGTCCTCGCCCGAGACGACGCGGGCGATGTTGCCCTCGGCGAGCTCGAACACGTGGATCGTGAGCTTGTTGTCCATGCAGAGCGAGAGCGCTGTCACATCCATCACCTTCAATCCACGCTCGATCGCCTCGAGATGCGTGAGCCGCGGCAGGAACTGCGCGTCGGGGTCGGTCTTCGGGTCGCCGTCGTAGACGCCTTCCACGCCGTTCTTCGCCATAAGGATCGCATCCGCGCCGATCTCGAGCGCGCGAAGCGCGGCCGCCGTGTCGGTCGTGAAGTACGGATTGCCCGTGCCGGCCGCGAAGATGACGATCCTGCCCTTCTCGAGATGGTCGATCGCCTTGCGCCGGATGAAGGGCTCCGTCACCTCGATCGAGGCCAGTGCGGACTGGACGCGCGCCTCGACGCCCTCGCGCTCGAGGATGTCCTGGAGCGCGAGCGCGTTCAGCACCGTCGCGAGCATGCCCGCGTAGTCGGCGCTCGCGCGGTCCATCCCCTCGGCGACGCCGGCGAGACCGCGGAAGAAGTTGCCGCCGCCGACGACGATCGCCACCTCCGGGCAGTGCTGCTGCACCGACGCGAGCTCGTGCGCGATCGAGCGGACGACCGGCACGTCGATGCCGTAGTCGTTCGACCCCATCAACGCCTCGCCGGAGAGCTTCAGCAGCACCCGACGAAACGATCGCTTCTCCATCAGCTCAACGAGAAGCGCTGGAACTCGAGCACGTCTGCGCCGGCCTCCTTGAGGGCCTGGCCGACCGTCTTCGAGGAGTCGTGGATCCACTCCTGGTCGACGAGCACGTTCGCGCCGAAGAACCGCTTGTTCAGCATCCCTTCGACGATCTTCTCGCGCGCCTGCTCGGGCTTCGACTGCACCTCGTCGGAGTTCGCGTAGATCTCCCGCTCGGCGGCCAGCGTGTCGGGCGGCACGTCGTCGCGGGAGATCCACTGCGGGTTCGACGCGGCGATGTGCATCGCCACCTTGCGGCCGAGGTCGGCGTCGCCGCCGCGCAGCTGCAGCAGCACACCGAGCTTGTTCGCCGGCGGGTGGGCGTAGGCGGCGACGAGGGCGCCGTCGATCGCCTCGAACCGCGCCGCGCCGGCGACGACGATGTTCTCGCCGAGCTTGCCGCTCAGTGCAGCCCGCTCCTCGTCGAGCTCCTGCTCGGCGCCGACGCCGTTCGCCTCGACGGTCTCGAGCACCTTCTTGCCGTACGCGAGGAACTCGTCGTTGTTCGAGACCGGCTCGGTCTCGCACCCGATCGCGACCATCGTTCCGCGCGAGCCGTCGTCGGCCACGCGGTAGCCGACCTTGCCCTCGGTCGTCTCCCGGCCGGCGCGTTTCGCCGCCTGCGCCATTCCCTTCTCGCGGAGGAGGACGATCGCCGCCTCCATGTCGCCGTTCGTCTCCTGGAGCGCGCGCTTGCAGTCCATCATCGGCGCGCTCGTCCGCTCGCGGAGCTCCTTGACCAGGGCGGCAGAGATCTCAGCCATTGGTCGCAGTCTCCTCCGTCGTCGCCGCAGCAGCGGGCTCGGTCGGCCTCGCGGCGGGCTCGGACTCGGGCTCGACCTCGGTCTGGGCCTCGGGCTGCGGTTCGGGCTGCGCGGCCGGCGTGCGCTCCATCTCGCGCTGCGTCACCTTCTGCTTGCCCGCCTCGATCGCGTCGGCGAGCACGCGCGTGACGAGCGAGCACGAGCGGATCGCGTCGTCGTTGCCGGGAATGACGTACTCGGCCTCGTCTGGATCGGCGTTCGTATCGACGAGCGCGATCACCGGCATGTTGAGGCGGCGCGCCTCGCGCACGGCGAGCGCCTCCTTCTTCAGGTCGATGATGAACACCGCGTCCGGCTGACGGCGCATGTCCGCGACGCCGCCGAGGTTCGCCTCGAGCTTCTCGAGCTCGGACGCCATCGCGATCCGTTCCTTCGCAGGCAGCAGCTCCATCTGGCCCTCGTCGCGGAGCCGGCGCATCTCGTGCAGCCGCTCGATCCGCGACGACATCGTCCGCCAGTTCGTCAGCAGGCCGCCCAGCCACCGATGGTTCACGTACGGCATCCCGACGCGCTTCGCCTCGGTCTCGACGGCGTCCTGCGCCTGCTTCTTCGTGCCGACGAACAGCACGGTGCCGTTCCGCTCGGCGAGGTTGCGGACGAACTGCGCCGCCTCGTAGAGGCGCTCGCTCGTCTGCGTCAAGTCGATGATGTATATGCCGGACCGCTCCGTGACGATGAAACGGCGCATCTTGGGGTTCCAGCGGCGCGTCTGGTGGCCGAAGTGGACGCCGGCCTCCAGCAGCTCGCGCATCGAGGCGACTGCCATGTGTCTGACTCTCCTTCTGGTTTTGAGGATGGTGCGCCGGTCGGGGCTCGGGGCGCACTCATGTCAGGCATGAGCACCGCGCCTCGGCTGATCCGCCGGGGAGTGGTTTTCCGGACTAGGAAAGTGTAGCGAGGACCTGCGCGAGGTCGGCCGGCGGCGCCGAGGACACGTCGACGGCCTCGCCCGTGAACGGATGCTCGAACGCGAGCCGGCCGGCGTGCAGGAACTGGCGCTCGAGGCCGAGGACGCCGGGGCGCCCGTACGTCGGGTCGCCGGCGATCGGCAGGTCGATCGCGGCGAGGTGGACGCGGATCTGGTGCGTGCGGCCGGTCTCGAGCGTGACGCGGAGGAGCGTGTACTCGCCGAGCTCCCGCTCGAGCTCGAAGTGCGTGATCGCGTTGCGCGGCGTGTCGGTGTCGAGCGAGTGGCGAAGCGGGTCGTGGCGGTCGCGGCCGATCGGCGCGTCGATCGTTCCCCGCCGCGAGCGGGGCCGGCCGACGACGAGCGCGACATACTCGCGGGTCACCTCTCGGCGGCGGACGAGCTCCTGCAGGCGGCGATGTGCTTCCGGCGAGCGCGCGACGACGAGCAACCCGGACGTGTCGCGGTCGAGCCGGTGCACGATCCCCGGCCGCTCCGCTTCCTCGCCGCCCTCGACCTCGTAGGCAAGCAGCCCGTGCACGAGCGTCCCCTCCGCGTGGCCCGCGGAAGGATGCACGACGACCCCGGCCGGCTTGTCGACGACGAGCAGGTGCTCGTCCTCGTACGGGACGACGAGATCCATCGCCTGCGGCCGCAAGCCGCTCGGCCGCGGCGCCGGCGGCTCGAACTCGACCTCCTCCCCAACTTCGAGCTTGTGGCTCTTCGCCCGCGCGCGGCCGTCGACGAGGACGCCTCCCTCGCGCACGAGCCGCTCGGCGACGGCGCGCGAGCCGATCTCCGGCAGCTCCGCGAGGAAGCGGTCGAGCCGCCTGCCCGCCGACTCAGGAGGGACGCGGAGGCGCGTCACGAAAGCTTCGTCCACCGCCGCTCCGCGGCTCCCGCTCGGCGAGCATCAGCGCACCGAGGAGGACGATCACGCCGATGACGATGAAGCTGTCGGCGAGGTTGAACGCCGGCCACCACTTCAGGTCGATGAAGTCGGTGACGTACCCGAGGCGCACGCGGTCGACGAGATTGGAGACGCTGCCGCCGATCACGAGCGCGAGCCCGACCGGGAGCACGGGATGGCGCGCGCCGCTGCGCGCGAAGTAGATGAGCATCCACGCGACCGCGATCGCGGTGACGACGATCACCACCGCCGTGGCCTGCGAGAAGAGGCCGAACGCGATCCCGGAGTTCTGGACGTGGCGGATCCAGAGCGGGCCGAGGACGTGCACGCCGTCGTCGAGCCGCAGCTGGCCCGCGACGATGTGCTTCGTCAGCTGATCCGCTGCGACCGCCGCGAGCGCGATCGCCAGCAGCGCGAGCCAGTGGCTCGGTCCCGCGCCGAGCTTGCGCTCGCCGACGAGGACCGGCGACGCCGCGCCCGGAGACGAGCCGACGCGGACGTCCCGCTGCGTCATGCTCGCTGCTCTTGCGCCCGCGCGTCGTCGATGCAGAGCGACGCCCACGGCATCGCCTCGAGCCGCTCCTCGCCGATCTGCCTGCCGCACTTCGTGCACGTGCCGTAGGTGCCGTCGTCGATTCGCTTCAGCGCGGCGTCGATCTCCGCGAGGTGCTGCTCCGAGTTGGCGCCGAGCGAGTAGTCGATCTCGCGGTTCAGCGTCGCCGTCGCGAGGTCGCCCATGTGGTTGTCGCTCGCCGTCGCGAGCTCGTCCGTCTCGTCCTCGATCGAGCCGGGATGCTCGTCGTGGAGATGGTCGAGCGCGTGCTTGACGCGGCCGCGCTCCTCGTCGAGCAGGGTGCGGAAGCGGTCGGTGTCGATGCTCATGAACGCCTGTCCTTTCGTGCGCGGGTCGGCGTCGACGCAGAGGTGAGACGCCGCTCGATCAGCGCCGGGCCGACCCCGGTCAGCTCCACGATCTTGTCCCGGCCGCTGTGGCCCGAAACGATCGCAACCGCCTCGCGCGGAAGCGCGAGCACCGTCGCAAGGAGTTGGACGACCGCGTCGTTGGCACGCCCTCGCTCGGGCGCAGCGGTCACGCGCACCTTCCACGCGTCGCCGTGCCGGCCGACGACGGCAGCCCGCCCGGCACCCGGGCTGACGCGAAGGCGCACGCGCGTCGTCGTCGCTGTCATGGAGAAAGTGTAGGAGGGTTTGGCGAAATGGAGCTCATGTCGGACACCATTCCGCCAAACCCTCCTAGGCCGCCTCCGCTGCCTCGTCGGCGTCGAGCTTGACGCCGTGCAGTGTGTCCTCCGCCTCCTCGACGACCGACAGTGCCGCGCGCAGCCGCTCCTTGAGCAGCCGCGTCTCGATCACGAGGCGCTCGTTCTCGGTCAGCGCGCGCCGCTTCACCGCCCGCGCCTCGCTGTGTGCCTCGGCGAGGATCACGTCCGCCTCGCGGCGCGCCTGCTCCTTCAGATCCGTGGCGGCGCGCTCGGCGGAGATGAGCGTCGTGCGCAGCAGCGATTCGAGCTCCTTGTACCGCACCATGTCCTGCTCGAGCTGCTCGATCTTGTCCGCGAGGTCCGCGCGCTCGCGCCACACGTCCTCGAAGCTCGCCGCGATCTCTGCGAACAGGCGGTCCGTGTGGTCGCGCTCGTAGCCGCGCAGCGCCTTCGGCGGCGAAAGATGTCTGATCTCGACCGGTGTGAGTGCCATCGCGTCGTCCTCCGCTAGTGGAATTCCTCCAGGATCCGGATCAGCGCCTCGGCGAGAATCCACAGCACGATCGTCGCCACCCACGGCGACAGGTCGAGCGGCCCCATCGACGGCAGCAGCCGCCGGAACAACCGCAGGTACGGCTCCGAGACGTCGTAGAGAAAGCGCTGGATCCGGTTGAGCGTGGGCGAGTACGGCAGCCGCAGCCAGCTCGTGATGATGTACGCGAAGATCACGAGCGTGTAGACGGTCGCGAAGACCCAGACGAAGTTCTGCGCAGAAGAGACTGCGTCCGCAAGTACGCCCATCAAGACCGCCCTTCGCGGCGCGTAACGCTTCTCCTACGCCTGGTTGAAGAAGCCGCCGCGCTCGATCATCCGCGCGCGTTCTTCGGCCGAGACCTCGACGTTGCGCGGCGTCAGCAGGAACACCTTGTCGGCGATCCGCTGCATGCCGCCGTCGAGGGCGTAGGTCAGGCCGCTCGCGAAGTCGATCAGCCGCTTCGAGAGCTCCTGGTCGCTTTGCTGGAGGTTGAGGATGACCAGCACGCCGTCCTTGAACCGGTCGGCGATCTGCTGTGCGTCGTTGAAGCTGCGCGGCAGGACGAGGTGCACCTTGACGTTCGGCGACGCGATGCTCTCGACGCCGCGCAGCCGCCGCGGTGCCGCCTCACGCTGCTGCGGCGCCGGCCGCAGCACGCTCGTGCGCGCGGTCGCCGGCTCGGGATCGGTCCAGTCGTCGAACTCCTGGCTGCGGCGCCGCGGCGCGAGCCGGCGGACGTTCGGCCGGTCCGCGTAGGCGCGCTGCAGCTCCTCGTCGGTCAGGTAGCCGTCCTCGTCCCAGTCCTCCTCCTCGGCGATGCCGAAGTAGACGAGGGTCTTGTTCCAGACGTCCGCAAACCCCATGGTCGAGCGAAATGTTACTGAGGCCTTCGGTCGCCGAACAGCGCCGAGCCGACGCGGACGTAGGTCGCGCCCTCCTCGACGGCGACGCGGTAGTCCTGGCTCGTCCCCATCGACAGCTCGCGCAGGCCGTGCTCCTCGGCGAGCGCACGCAGCCGGCGAAAGTAGGGACGCGACGATTCGGGGTCGGGCGTCCACGGGGGCATCGTCATCAGCCCACGCACGTCGGGGTACGCGGCGAGCAGCGCGTCGAGCTCCGGCGGTTCGACGCCCGACTTCGACGGCTCGCCGCTCAGGTTCACCTCGACGAGGGCGGGGATCGTCAGCTTCGCCGCCGCCGACTCCGACGACAGTGAGTGACAGAGCTCGCAGAGCTCGCTGACCGTCGGTGCCTTCCGGCTCTGGAGATGGCCGATGAAGTGCCAGCGGAACGCATCGCCCCAGCGCGCATGCTTGGCCGCGAGCTCCTGTGCGCGATTCTCGCCCACCACCTCGACGCCGGCCTCGGCGAGGATGCCGAGCTCGTCGACGCTCACATATTTCGTCGCGAGGACGACCGTGACGCCCTCGCCGACCTCGTCGCGGAGCCGCAGGTACTGCTCCCGCACCGCGTCAGGCGACGTAGGCGATGACCCCCTGGCGTCCGGTGCGCCCGTGGTCGCGGCGGTGGGAGAAGAAGCGCTCGCCGTTGCACGCCGTGCAGATATCGGCGCGATCGACACGCTCGACGCCCGTGGCGCGCAGCGCGCGCTCGGCCGCCGTCCACAGATCGAGGTGCGAGTCCTCGCGGACGACGTCGTCCCCGAACGCCTCGCGGAACGGCGCCGCCACCTCCTCGCCGACCTCGTAGCAGCACGGCCCGATGCTCGGCCCGATCGCCGCGGCGAGCGACCGCGTGCCGAGCGCCCGCACGCCGGCGGCGACGATGCCCGCGAGCAACCCGCGCCAGCCTGCGTGGAGGATGCCGATCGCCGGTGCGCCGCCGTTCGCGCGCGCGAGCACGATCGGCATGCAGTCGGCGGTGAGCAGGAGCATCGCGACGCCGGGCTCCTCGCTCCACAGCCCGTCGCAATGGTCGTACACGGTTCCCGGCATGACGATGCCGCGCGCGTCGGCGCGTGTGACGTTCGCGCCGTGCCGCTGCCACGCCATCGTCGCCTCGTTCGGATCGGCGCCGACGGCGTCGCAGAGGAGCGACCGGTTCTGCACGACGCGCGCCGGATCGTCTTCGGTGAGGATGCCGAGGTTCAGCGACGAGAACGGGCCCTCGCTGACGCCGCCGATGCGCGTCGAGAACGCGACGCGGTACGCGCCCGGCGCGTCCCAGTCGATCAGGTCCAACGCCATTACGTGCTCAGCTTCTCACGTGCGCGCCGCAGCAGCTCGGGACGTGTGTTCCGCACCGGATCCTCGACGACCGCCCGCAGCAGCTCCTGCAGCATGCGGCCGAGCTCGGGCCCTGGGGCGAAGCCGAGATCGATCAGGTCCCGTCCGTCCACCGCGAGGTCGGCGAGGCGGTGCGGCTGCCGGCGCTCGCGCTCGAGCGCCCGCCGGAAGCGGGCGAGCTTCGCGAGGTCCTCGAGCGGCGGCGGGCCGTCGCTGCCGCGCTTGCCGAGGAAGTCCGCCTCCTTGTGGTCGCAGAGCTCGAACGCGAGCTCGTCGCCGTGCCGGGCGAGGAACCGACGCGCGTGCACACCGTCGCTCTTCGCGACCTGGAACATGTGGTGCCGGACGATCCGGCAGACGCGGTCGCGCAGCCCGTTCGGATAGCGCAGACGGCGCAGCGCGGTGCCGGCGAGCTCGGCGCCGACCTGCTCGTGGCTGCGATCGGCGTAGCCGGGCCTCGCGTAGTAGTGCAGCCGCCCGTCGGTGCCGCGCCACGCGACGATCGGCTTGCCGAGATCGTGGAACACGGTCGCCAGACGCACGACGAGCGCACGCTGTGCGTCGGCGGCCGCCTGGACGACCGCAAACGTGTGCTCGTCGACGGTCAGGTCGTGGTAGCGCGACTCCTGCTCGAAGCCGATCGCAGGCGCGAACTCGGGCAGGACGTGCACGAGCACGCCGGTGTCCCGCGCGATGCGCAGCGCCTTCGCCGGCTGCGCGCCGAGCAGGAGCTTCGAGAGCTCACCCATGCCGTCGGCGGCGAGACCGCCGCCGATCCGCTCCGCCGACACGAGCTCGACGGACGGGGCCTCCTCGCGCATCTGCTGCAGCGTCGCCTCGTCGGGGTCGAAGCCGAGCTGCGACACGAAGCGCAGCGCACGCACGAGTCGCAGCGGATCTTCGGCAAAGCTCTGCGGCGACACGGTCCGCAGGAGCCGCCGCTCGAGGTCGGCGCGGCCGTCGAGCGGGTCGACGAGCGCGCCGGTCGACAGCCGCTTCGCCATCGCGTTGACGGTGAAGTCGCGGCGCCGCATGTCGTCCTCGACGGAGAGCGACGCGTCGGCGACGATCTCGAAGTCGTGGCGGCCCGGCCCGGTGCTGACCTCCTTGCGCGGCGGCGCGAACTCGATCCCGGCGCGCGCGAGCGAGCGCACGGCACGGTCGCGCGGGTGCAGCCGCACGCCGACGAGCCGCCCGGCGACGACGAGATCCTCGACGCGGCCGTGCGGCGCGAGCCGCCGCTTCAGCTCCTCGGTGTCGACCGCGGGGACGAGAAAGTCGGCGTCCTTCGAGTCGAGCCCGAGCAGCTCGTCGCGGACGGCGCCGCCGACGACGTAGGCATCGAGCTCGAGCGAACGGACATATTGCTCGAGCTCTCCTCTAGACGTGCGCGATCGCCTCGATCTCGACGAGCGCGCCGGAGGGCAGCCTCGCGACCTCGACCGTCGACCGCGCGGGCGGCTGGTCGCCGACGTGCTTCGCGTAGACGCCGTTCATGCCCTGGAAGTCGTCGAGGTTCTGCAGGAAGACGGTCGTCTTGACGAGCCGGTCGAGCCCGGTCCCGGCCCCCTCGAGGATCGCGCGGAGGTTGGCGAAGACCTGCTCGGTCTGCTCCTCGATCGTGCCGCCCGAGAGCTCCTTGTCGCCGGGCTTCAGCGCGAGCTGGCCCGAGACGAAGACGAAGTCGCCGGCGCGGATCGCCTGCGAGTACGGCGCTCCCTGGAACGGCGCCGGGGCCGCCTCGGTGCGCACGACGGTCTTGCTCATTGCCGTCCTCCTTCGCTCGCGCACGCCTGGGCGAAGGCGACGCCGAGCGCCTTGAAGATCGCCTCCAGCACGTGCTGGGTGTCGGTTCCGTTCAGCAGCCTGACGTGGACGGTGATCCCCGCGCCGTCGGCGGCGCGCTCGAGGAAGCGGCGCGCGACGTCGGTGCCGAGGCCGCCGATGCGCGCCTGCGTCAGGTCGACGTTCGTGACGAGCAACGGCTCGTCGGAGACCTCGAGCACGACGCTCGCGAGCGCCTCGGCCGAGGTCATCGACGCGAAGCCGTAGCCCTGACCGCCGCGCAGCTTGTCGGCAAGCGCGCTGCCGAGCGCGCGACCCGCTTCTGCGACCTCCGCCTCGCCCGTCCCCGGCTCGACCTCGAGCGCGAGATCCCAGCGCGCGTAGTGCGCGAGCTGCTCGACGAGCCGGTCGAGCACGGGCAGCCCGGTGTCGACGGTCGCGACGCCGCTTCCCCTGAGCTCGAGGCGAATCCCGCTGCGTCCTGCCGCGGCCATGGTCGTGCGGAGGCTACCTGCGTGCGTCGTATCCGTTGAAAAGATGGGCCGAACGGCCCATCCGCTTCGCGCGCGATCGTCCTAGCGTCCGACGCGGAGGATGCGAGGCACGAGGGCCGTATCTGCGGTGATCACGGCGGCCGTTGTCGCGCTCGCGGCGGCGAGCGCTTCGGACCGCGGTACACGCACGACGCATCGCGTCTTCGGTCGTGCGAGCGCAATCGTGTCGCCGACGCACGTCGATGCCGTCCCGGCGTCGGTACTCCGCGCAGCGTCCTCGGTGACGATCGCGGTGATCGACACGGGCGCGGATGTCACGGCGCCCGACATCGCTGCGAAGGCGCCCGCGACCTGGAACACGCGCACGAGCTCGCCGGACGTCCGTGACGTCAACGGCCACGGGACATTCGTCGCGTCGCTCGCCGCGGGATCGGTGACGAACGGCGACGGCATCGACGGCGCCGGCGGCGACGCGCAGCTGATGATCGTCAAGGCCGTCGGCGACGGCGGCTCGTTCAGCGACGCAGACGAGGCAGCGGGAATCGTCTATGCGGTCGACCACGGCGCGAAGATCCTCAACCTCAGCGTCGGCGGGCCGAAGACGTCGAGCACCGAGCGGCGCGCGGTGCAGTACGCGATCGATCACGGCGTCCTGCTCGTCGCGTCGGTCGGCAACGAGCTGCAGTCGGGGAATCCGGTCGAGTACCCCGCCGCGCTGTTGCAGCCGGCCGGCTCCGACGGCGTCGGCGGCGCCGGCCTCGCCGTGACGTCGTCGACGCCCGACGGGCGGCACGCTTCGTACGCGAACACCGGCTCCTGGGTCTCCGTCGCGGCGCCGGGCGACCACGTGCTCGGCGCGGTCTCGGCGGCCGCACCCGCTCTGACGTATCCGCGCGAGGCGGTGCCGGGCGTGCAGACCGGCCTCTACGGCTACGGCAGCGGCACGTCGTTCGCGACGCCGCTCGTCTCGGGCGCGGCCGCGCTCGTCTGGGCGGCCAATCCGGGGCTGACCGCGCAGCAGGTGGCGCAGATCCTCAAGGAGACCGCGTCGGGCCACGGCCACTGGACGCCGGAGCTCGGCTTCGGCGTGATCGATGCCGCCGCCGCCGTCGCGCGGGCGCAGTCCGGCGCGCCGGGCGTGCTCCTCAGCGGCTCGCGCGACAGGGCCGGCGCGAAGCTCGCGTGGAGCGGCACCGCGACCGCGTACCGCTTGACGATGGCGACCGACGGACGCGCGACCGGCCCGCTGCTGTGGTCGACACCGCTCACGAGCACGACCGTCGAGCTGACGAAGGGGCACCGCTACTCGTTCCGCGTCACCGCGCTCGACGCGAGCGGCTCGCCGACGGCGACGTCGACGGCGCTCACCTTCGTGGTCCGTTAGGCGTCGATGCGCTCGATCTGCGCGCCGAGCGCGCGCAGGCGCTCGTCGATCCGCTCGTAGCCCTTGTCGATCTGGTGCGCGGCGCCGATCGTCGACTGCCCCTGCGCCGCGAGCGCGGCGAGCAGCATCGCCATGCCGGCGCGGATGTCGGGGCTTTCCATCCGCTGGCCGACGAGGTGCGCCGGCCCGGTGACGACGGCGCGGTGCGGGTCGCAGAGAATGATCCGTGCGCCCATCGAGACGAGCTTGTCGGCGAAGAACAGGCGGTTCTCGAACATCTTCTCGAACATCAGGACGGTGCCGAACGCCTGCGTCGCGACCGTCACCGCGATCGACGTCAGGTCGGACGGGAACGCCGGCCACGGCCCGTCCTCGATCTTCGGGATCATGCCGCCGAGGTCGTCCTGCACGATCAGCTGCTGCCCGCGCGGCACGTGGATCTCGTCCTCCGCCACCTCGATCCGCACACCGAGCTTGTTGAAGGCCGGGATGATCGAGATGAGTTCCTGCGGCCGCGCGGCCTCGATCGTCACGTCACCGCCGGTGATCGCCGCCATGCCGATGAAGCTGCCGACCTCGATGTGGTCGCAACCGAGCGTCCAGTCGCCGCCGCCGAGGCGCTCGACCCCGTGGATGCGCAGCACGTTCGATTCGATGCCTTGGATCTGCGCGCCGAGCATGACGAGGAAGCGGCATAGGTCCTGCACGTGCGGCTCACACGCCGCGTTGCCCAGCACCGTCTCGCCCGGCGCCGTCACGGCGGCCATGACGGCGTTCTCGGTCGCCATCACGCTCGCCTCGTCGAGGAACACGTTCGCGCCGCGCAGACCCTCGGTCGACATCTCGAACGTCGGGCCGCTGACGTCGATCTCCGCGCCGAACTTCGCGAAGGCGTGGATGTGCGGGTCGAGGCGGCGGCGGCCGATCACATCGCCGCCCGGCGGCGGCATCGTCGCGCGGCCGAAGCGGGCAAGCAGCGGCCCCGCCAGGAGGAACGAGGCACGGATCTTGCTGCAGAGCGCCGAGTCCGGCGACGACTTCGCGACGCCGGCGCTGTTCACGTACACCTCGTTCGCGCCGGTCCAGCGCGCGTCGGCGCCGAGATCGTGCAGGAGCTCGAGCATCGTGTCGACGTCGCGGATCCGCGGCACGTTCGACAGCGTCACCGGCTCGTCGGCGAGGATCGTCGCCGCGAGGATCGGCAGCGCGCCGTTCTTGTTGCCGGCGGCGCGGATGCGGCCGCTGAGCCGATGCGAGCCCTCGATCACGAAGGCGTCCGCGAGCGCGGGAGCGACTGCCATGGCGGGCTATGCTAGCCAGCCCGTGACGCCGACTCGTCAACAGGCCTGGGAGACGCTGACGAAGTACACGAAAAGCGAATCCCTCCTGCGACACGCGCTCGCGGTCGAGGCGTCGACGGCCGCGTACGCGCAGAAGCTCGGCGGCGACGAAGAGCTGTGGCGCGTCACCGCGCTCCTCCACGACTTCGACTACGAGATGCACCCGACGCTCGACAAGCATCCGCAGGACGGTGCGTCGATCCTGCGCGAGGAGGGCTATCCGGAGGACGTCGTCGAAGCCGTGCTGTCGCACGCCGAGCATCTCGGACTGCCTCGCGACACACCGCTCAAGAAAGCCCTCTTCGCCTGCGACGAGCTGTCGGGCTTCGTGCACGCGTGCGCGCTCGTGCGGCCGGGCGGGCTCGACGGGCTCGAGCCGAAGTCGGTCAAGAAGAAGCTGAAGCAGCCGTCATTCGCAGCCGGTGTTCACCGCGAGGACGTGTACAAGGGCGCCGAGGAGCTCGGCGTCGACCTCGACGACCACATCCGCACCGTCGTTGCGGCGCTGAAGCCGATCGCGCCCGAGCTCGGGCTGCCCGGCTGAGCATCTTCCCGATCGGGCTGTCGAACGGGCCGCCGCCCGACGGTCATGCTCCGAACGGCCGCAATGGGCTCACCGAGGTCGCCGCGGCCGGGGTGACGCTCGTCCGCACCGGCCGGCACGACTGGTCGACCACGGCCATCGACGCACAGATCGCCGCCGAGCGCGCGACGCTCGACGTCCTCGGGCAGCACGGGCTGCAGGCGTGGCTCTGGCTCGGCGACCTGACGAACCTGCCCGCGCGCGCAGGCTCGGTGCAGGAGCGGCTGCTCGCACGCGTCGCCGACACGCTGCAGGGACATGCAGCGCTGGGCGCGTACAAGGGCGTCGACGAGCCGGGGAATCCGCTGCGCGGCGGCGGCCCCGTGGCGGCGGCCGGCCTCGTCCGCGGGCACGCGCGCCTCGAGCAGATCGATCCGTCGCACCCGCTCGTGATCATCCAGGCGCCGCGGGGCACCGTCGCGCAGCTGAAGCCGTACCGCCCGGCGTTCGACGTCACCGGCGCGGACGTCTATCCGGTCTCGTATCCCCCCGGGTCGCACACGCAGACGCGCAACCGCGACATCAGCGTCGTCGGCGACCTGACGAAGAAGATGGTGCAGGCGGCCGGCGGCAAGCCGGTCTGGATGACGCTGCAGATCGCGTGGAGCGGCGTGCTGCCGAGCAAGACGCATCCCGACGCCGTGCCCCGGTTCCCGTCGCTGCAGGCCGAGCGCTTCATGGCGTATCAGGCCATCGTCAACGGCGCGCGCGGCCTCCTCTTCTTCGGCGGTCACCTGACGCAGGTCGCGACGCCGGCCGACGCCGCCGCGGGTTGGAACTGGACGTTCTGGAACCTCGTCCTCCGCCCGCTCGTCGAGGAGCTCACCTCGTCCGAGCTCGCGCCGGTGTTGACCGCACCGGTTGCCGGCGCGCGTGTCCGGACGGCAACGCAGGGGATCGAGCTGACCGCGCGCACGCACGGCGGCGCGCTGTACGTGATCGCCGTCCGGCGCGCGGGCAGCCCGTCGCGCATCCGCTTCACGGGGCTGCCGGCGCGGATCAAACGCGGACGCGTGCTCTTCGAGTACGTCCAGTCACCGCTCCCGCCGCCGATCGTGCCGGGCCACCAGGTCGAGCGGCCGGTCGCCGTCGAGCGCGGCGGATTCTCCGACTGGTTCGCACTGCACGACGTGCACGTGTACCGCTTCGACTAGACAGTCCGGCAACCACGTGACGGGAATCCACGCGCCGCTGACGGAGGACCACAGTGGCGAAGAGGAAGCTGACGAAGGCCGAGCAGGCCGAGCACGAAGCCGTCCGCGTCAGGACGCGCGCCAGCGCGTGCGGGAGCTGACCTCAGGCCGCCACGGCTAAGGCTCGACGCCGGCGGCGAGGCGCTGCAAGTCGTCGTCGTTCGTCCACCAGCCGCACGAGGCGCGCACGAGGTTGCGGCCGGGCAGCTCGCGGACGATCACGCCTCGCTCGTGCAGCTGCTCGACGAGCTCGGCTGGGTCGCCGTTCGGCCGGAACGAGACGAGCGTCGAATGGCCCGGCGGCGTCACCACCTCGACGTGGGACGACAGAAGCTCGCTGCAGCGTGCGGCCGTCTCCGCGGCGTGCTCGTATGCCCACTCCGGCCGCGTCGCGAGCGCGGCGGCGAGCCCGCGCAGCGCCGCCACCGGAATCCACCCCGAGTCGAAGCGCTTCGCCCCCTCCTTCGGCACGAAGGCGCCCGTCACCTCGTAGGAGTCCTGCGACATGTACGACGGCGACTTCACGCGCAACCGCTCCGGATCGGCGACGTACAGCGCGCCGGTCGACTCCGGCCCGCACAGCCACTTCTGCGCCGACACCGTGTAGAAGTCGAGCGCGCCGACAACGGGCGGGATCGCGCCCGCCGACTGGGCGCCGTCGACAAGGAGCGGAACACCCGTGTCCTCGCGCACGCGCTGAAGGTCGAGCTTCCGGCCGGTCGTCCAGAGGACGTGCGACGTCGCGATCAGGCGCGTCCGCGGCGTGACCGCGCGCACGAGGGCCTCCTCGTCGGCGTCGACGATGACGACGCGCGCGCCGGTGGCGTACAGCGGCCCGGTGAGCCCGAAGTGCTCCTGGTCGGTCGTCACCACCTCGTCCTGGTCGGTCAGACCGAGCCCTGCGAGCACGATCGCGCACCCGCGCGTCGTCGAGTCGGTGAGTGCGAGCGACGGCGCGTCGACCGCGAGCACCGCGGCGAGCGCGTCGCGCACCTGCTCGCGCAGCTCGAGCATGCCGAGGAAGTACGCCATGCCGCTCCGCCCGTCGACCGCGTCGCTCTCGGTCTGCGCGATCATCGCGTCGGCCGTGGCGCGCGCAAGCGGGCCGTTCGTGCCCGCGTTCAGGTACGCGAGCCGTTCGAGCACCGGGAACTGCGCACGTGCCTCGTCGAACGTCATTCGACGTGGAGTTCTATCGGCGCGTGGTCGGAGAGGAGCCGGCCGCCGACGCGCCGCCGGTCCTCGGGCCACGCGGACGGCGTGCCCGCCGGCAGGCCGCGAACGAGGATCTGGTCGATCCGATCGGGCAGCGGCGTCGAGAACCCGGGCAGGCCTTCGCCGCGCAGGTTGAAGTCGCCGGCGACGATCACGCGCGGCTCGTCCGCGACGAACTCGTTGACCCTGGTGAGCTGGGCGTGGTCGCCGGAGATGTGCACGTTCGCGACGTAGATGCCGCCGTCGAGCCGGACGCCGTGGACGATGCGGCGCAGCCCGCTCGTGCTCACGACGGCCTGGCGCCGGTCGGAGAGCCGGTAGCGCTTTGCCGCCAGGATCGCGTCGCCCTCTCCCGTGAACGCCGACCGGAACAAGCCGTGGTTGAGCTCGGTCGGCCAGCGCCCGAACGGGATACGCGGCCGCCGCGCCACTGCGCTGACACGCTGCATGCCGCTCCAGTGCTCGAGCATCCCCATCGCCCAGAGGGGCAGCTCCTGCAAGCAGACGACGTCGGGTGACCCCTTGGTCACGAGCTGCACCATCTCGCGCAGGAACGCGCGCCGCTGCGGCGGACTGGTGTTTCCGTGAAACAGGTTCCACGTCCTGACGAGCACCCGGCGTAGCCTACGAGCCGATGCGGGTCGTGCTGGCAGATGCTCCGGCGTTCACGCCGCCGTACGACCACGAGCTCGCGACCGCGCTCGGCCGCGCGGGCGCGGACGTGACGCTCGTCACCTCGCGCTTCCGCTTCGGCGACGTCCCGGCCGCGGACGGCTACGCGCGTCGCGAGCTCTTCTATCCCGTCTCGTCGCGGGTCTTCGGGCGCTCGCGGCTGCGCCTGCCGCTGAAGGTCGCGGAGCACCCGGTCGGGCTGGCGCGGCTCCTCGCGCTGCGGGCGGACGTGCTGCACGTGCAGTGGCTCGTGCCCGAGCTCGACGCCCGGCTCCTGCATCCGCGCACGCCGTCGGTATTCACGGCGCACGATCTCCTGCCGCGGCGAACGGCGGCGAAGCTCGACCTGTGGCGTCGGCTTCTGGCGCGCTTCGACCGCGTCGTCGTGCACAGCGAGGCCGGGCGGGCGACACTCGCCGACGTGGGAGTCGACGCGCACGTGATCGCGCACCCGGTCTTTCCGAGCGACCCGGCGCGGACCGACGACGGCCGCACCGTGCTCGCCCTCGGCGTCATCCGCGCGTACAAGGGGCTCGCAGACGCAGTCGAGGCGACGCGTCGCGCGGGCGCGCGGCTACTCGTCGCCGGCGACCCGCTCGAGCCCCTTCCAGTAGCGGACGACAGGCACGTCGAGTGGCGGCTCGGCTACCTGCCGGAGGCAGAGGTCGACCGCGCGCTCGGCGATGCGACCGTCGCCGTGTTCCCGTACCGGCCCGAGCTCGACCAGAGCGGTGCCCTGCTGCGCGCGCTCGGGGCAGGCGTCCCCGTCGTCGCCTACGACGTCGGCGGCATCGCCGAGCCGGTGCGGCGCTACGAGGCGGGGCGAGTCGTTCCGCCCGGCGACGTCGCGGCGCTCGCGGAGGCGATCGAGCAGGTGCTCGCGGACCCCGAGCCCGCACGCGCAGGCGCGCGGCGCGCGCGTGCAGAGTTGACGTGGGATGCTGCCGCGCGCGCACACCTGGCGCTGTACGAGGAGATCGCCTGATCCCGCTGCCGATCCGCACCGAGCGACTCGAGATCCGCCGCTGGGAGGACGACGAGGTCGAGGTGCTCGACGGGCTCCTCCGAGAGCCCGAGGTCGGGCGCTATCTGACGCTGCACGGCCGGACAGCGGCGCAGATGCTCGACGCCTACCGGGCGACGGAGCGCACGCACGGCTTCTCGTTCTGGGCGGTGCGCGAGCGCGACGAGATCGTCGGCGAGGTCGGGTTCGGGATCCACGACGAATCCGGCGCGCCCGAGCTCGGCTGGGCGCTCGCGCCGCGCGCCTGGGGGCACGGGCTCGCCGCCGAAAGCGCGCGGGCGTGCATCGACGCGCTGTTCGAGTACACAGCGAACGACCGCGCCGTCGCGCTCGTCGACACCCGCAACGAGCGGTCGCTGAGGACGGCGGAGCGGATCGGGATGCGCCGCGTCGGCGACGTCGAGCACCCCGTGCACCCGCACGTCCTCTTCGAGGTGATACGCGGATGATGTTCCGCAGACGACGCTTCGCCGACCTGATCGAACGGCAGCTCGGCGTCTTCGCCGAAGACCGCGCCCGCGATCTCTTCGAGGACGTGCGCGTGCGAAAGGCGCTGTACGACGGCGCCGGCCGGGACGAAGCGGAGGAGCTCTACGGCGACTACGTCGACGCCGTCGAGACTGCGACGGAGGCGCTCGCCGACATGCGCGACCGCTTCAAGCAGACCCTCGACGAGGACGCAGCCGAGGAGTACGAGCGCGAGTTCAACCGCGCGGTCAAGAAGCGATGGCCGCCGTTCGGGCTGGAGATCGATCTCAGGTGAGCGTAGGCTCGACGGAGCTCGCCCAAGAGCGGAGGTGCCGGCTATGCCGGCACCGGCAGCGGGCATGACGGCTCGGATCGAGGACTACGCCTTGCTCGGCGACCTGCAGACGGCGGCGCTCGTCGAGCGTGGCGGCTCGATCGACTGGCTCTGCTTCCCGCGCTTCGACTCCGGCGCGTGCTTCGCCGCGCTGCTCGGGACGCCGGAGCACGGCCGCTGGCTCGTCGCACCGCTCGAGGGCGGCAAGACCTCGCGGCGCTACCTCGAGGACACGATGGTGCTCGAGACGACGTGGGAGAACGACGAGGGCGGTGTCCGCGTGATCGATTTCATGCCGCCGCGCGGGACGGCGCCCGACGTCGTCCGCATCGTCGAGGGCGTGCGCGGCCGCGTGCGGATGCGGTCGGAGCTCGTGATCCGGTTCGACTACGGCAGGATCGTCCCGTGGGTGCGCCGGATCGACGGAGACACGCGCACGGCGATCGCCGGTCCCGACGCGCTGTGCTTCCGGAGCCACGCGCACACGTTCGGCGAGAACATGCGAACGGTGTCCGAGTTCGACGTCGAGGAAGGGGAGCGCGTCCCGTTCGTGCTCACGTGGTTCCCGTCGCACCAGGAGCCGCCGGAGCAGATCGATCCGGAGGTCGCCCTCGACGAGACGACGTCGTACTGGCGGGAGTGGAATGCCGGTTCCGAGACGCCCGCGCTGATCAAGCGGTCGCTGATGGTGTTGAAGACGCTGACGTATGCACCGACCGGCGGCATCGTCGCCGCGCCGACGACGTCGCTCCCGGAGGCGATCGGCGGCGAGCGCAACTGGGACTACCGCTACTGCTGGCTGCGCGACGCAACGTTGACCCTGCTCGCACTCCTGCAAGGCGATCACGCGGAAGAGGCCCAGGCGTGGCGGCACTGGCTGCTCCGCGCCGTCGCCGGTGACCCGAACGACCTCCAGATCATGTACGGCGTCGGCGGCGAGCGGCGCCTGACCGAGTTCGAGCTGACGTGGCTCCCCGGCTACGAGTCCTCGGCGCCGGTGCGCGTCGGCAACGCCGCGAGCGAGCAGCTCCAGGTCGACGTCTACGGCGAGGTGATCGACGCGCTCTACCAGGCGCGCACGCAGGGGCTCGAGTACGAGCCGAGCTCGTGGGCGCTGCAGCGGAAGCTCCTCAACGCCCTCGAGACGACGTGGCAGGAGCCGGACGAGGGAATCTGGGAGGTGCGCGGCGGGCGCCGTCACTTCGTCCATTCGAAGGTGATGGCGTGGGTCGCGTTCGATCGCGCGGTCCGCTCCGTCGAGATCCACGAGGTCGACGGCGCAGCAGACCGCTGGCTCGCCGCTCGCGACCGGATTCACGCCGAGGTGTGCGAACGCGGCTTCGACGCCGAGCTGAACTCGTTCACGCAGTCGTACGGGTCGAAGGAGCTTGACGCGTCGCTCCTGATGATCCCGCTCGTCGGCTTCCTGCCAGCGACGGATCCGCGCGTGCGCGGCACGATCGAGGCGATCGAGCGCGACCTGCTCTGGGACGGGCTCGTGCTCCGCTACCGGCCGCAGGAGGAGCGCGTGGACGGTCTCCCGGGCGGCGAGGGCGTTTTCCTGCCGTGCTCGTTCTGGCTCGCCGATTGCTATGAGCTGCTCGGCCGCCACGACGACGCGCACGCGCTGTTCGAGCGACTGCTCGGGCTTGCGAACGACGTCGGGCTGCTCGCCGAGGAGTACGACCCCGTCGCGAAGCGTCAGCTGGGGAACTTCCCGCAGGCGTTCACGCACCTCGCGCTCGTGAACACGGCGTTCAACGTGCTGCCGCACCTTCCCGGGCTGATGCACCAGCGTCACGCGCACGCTGAATAGCCGTCGCGGCGTTGATCAGCGACAGGTGGCTGAGCCCCTGCGGGAAGTTGCCGAGGTGGTCGCCGGAGCTCGGGTCGATCTCCTCCGAGAGCAGCCCAACGTCGTTCTCGTAGCCGAGCAGCTGCTCGAAGAGCGACGCGGCATCGTCGACGTCGCCGCCGCGGGCGAGCGCCTCGACGAGCCAGAACGAGCAGGCGAGGAAGGCGCCCTCGCAGTCGATGTTCGCGGTCCGACGCCAGAGCAGGCCGCCGCCGGCATCGAGCTGGTCGCGGACCGTCGCGATCGTCCGCCGCAGCCGCTCGGGCGAGACGCGGTTCCACCCCATGCGCGCCGCACGGACGACGGCGGCGTCGAGCGTGTCGGCGCCTGCGTACTCGACGTACGCGCCGATCTCCTCGGACCAGCAGAGCTCCTCGACGTAGTCGCGTGCACGTTCCGACTCCTCGCGCCACTTGTCGATGTGGCGGTCCGGGAGGTGTCCCTCGCGCGCGAGCCGTACGCCGCGGTCGAGCGCCATCCAGGACGCGAAGTTGGATGCGGTGTAGCTGTGGCAGTCCTGCAGCTCCCAGATCCCCGAGTCGTCGTCCGGCCATGCGACGGCGAGCCGGTCGAGGCAGTCCTCGAGCAGGCCGGCGGTGTTGTCGTCGAGTGCGTTGCCGGACTCGAGGTAGAGGTCGACGGTCTCCATCAGGTCGCCCCAGGAGCCGAGCTGCACCTGGCTCGCGGCCGCGTTGCCGTAGCGGACCGGCTGCGAGCCGCGGTAGCCCTGCAGCGGCAGCTCCTCGCAGCGCTCGGCCGGCCGGCCTTCGAGCGAGTAGAACGGCCGCAGGTCGGGCGCCGTCGTCCGCACCGCGCGCAGCAGGCAGCAGAACGATTCGTGCACCTGCTCCGGCAGCCCGAGCCGCATCAACGCGTCGATCGTGAACGCGGTGTCGCGCACCCACATGTAGCGGTAGTCGTAGTTCCGGTCGCCGCCGACCCGCTCCGGCAGCGACGTCGTCGGCGCGGCTGCGACCGCGCCGTTCGGCTCGTGGATCAGGAGCTTCAGCGCGAGCGCGCTGCGCGCGAGGTGCTCGGCCCACGGGCCGTCGTAGTCCCAGTTGCCGAGCCAGTTCTGCCAGACCTCGATCGTCTCGTCGAGTCGCCGCTCGATCCCGCGCCGCTCGGGCATCGGAATCGGCTCGTCGTGCGTCGCGCAGAGCGCGAGCAGCGCGGTCTCGCCGTTGCGGAGCGTGAACTCGCCGCGGACGTCGTTGTCGCCGACCAGGGGCTCGCCGGCGTTCCACGTGTGGACGGCGATCTCGAGCCCGCCGCCCTCGAAGGTCGGCACGCCGCGCTTGTGGCGGATCCGCACGTCTGCGCGCCCCCAGTCGGGCCGCGCGTCCGCGCTCCACTCGAGCTCGACAGCGCCGCTCAAGCACTCGACGCGACGTGCGAGCTCGCGCCACGGCAGCTGGCCGCCGCGCTGGAAGTTGATCGCATCGGTGACGCGGACGACACCGTCCTTCGTCCGGTACGTCGTCTCGAGGACGTTCGTGCGCTCGAGATAGCGGCGCTCGACGTCGAACTTGCCCTTCGGCGCAAGCGCGAAGCGGCCGCCGCGCTCGGGGTCGAGAAGCGCGCCGAGCGCGGTGGGCGAGTACATGTAGGGGAGCGAGAGGAAGTCGACCGAGCCGTCGAGCGCGACGAGCGCCACGGTGGTGCCGTCACCGATCGCCGCGTAAGCCTGAATCGGCGCAAACCCGTCCTTCCGCTTCACCCGCGTGAAGATCTCCGTGACCCGCACGCAAAAAACCGGCAATGCGTTCCCACGCAGCGCGAGCTACGACGAAGGCGTAGCGAGCGCACCGCGTTTGCGCCGCCGGCACGCGAAGTTCCGCCCCCGGAAGCAGATCGCAAAGCAATCGCTTGCTCAGCGGTGACCGAAGTGATGCGCGGCCGGCAGCGAGCCGTGCACGTCGGCGCCGTCGGTCAGCTCGCGGGCGAGCGGGCCGAGGGAGACGAGCTCGCGGACGAGGATGTTGCGGTTTCGGTCGGCGTGCTCGTACCGGCCGCGCGCGAGGATCAGCGGCTCGCCGCGGATGATCGCGCGATACCGGTCGTACACCTGCGGCGGCACGATCAGGTTGACCTGCATGTGCTCGTCCTCGAGCAGCATGAAGACGACGCCGTTCGCCGTCGCCGGCCGCTGCCGCGCGACGACCATTCCCGCGACCGCGACGTTCGCGCGGTCGCCGGACTGCAGCAGCTCGGCCGTCGAGAGCGTGCCGGCCGGGAGATGCGGCCGCAGCAACTCGAGCGGGTGCACGCCGACGGAGATCGACGTCGTCCGGTAGTCGGCGAGCATCTGCTCCCACACCGTCGGCGACGGCAGGTCGGGCGTCTCGACCGTCGGCTCGAGCGGCAGCGCCAGCTGCTTCTCCTCCCCACCCGACCCGGGCACGGTCGTCGGGCGCGGGACGAGCCCGAGCTGCCACAAGAGGTCCCGCCGTTTGACGCCGAAGCAGTCGCACGCCCCCGACTCGACGAGCGCGCGCAGCTCGTCGTGCGACAGCGGCGTCCGCTGCGCAAGGTCGCGGACCGACGTGAACGGCTGCGCGGCGACGACCGCCTCCGCATCGTCCTCCCCCACGCCCTGAACGTACTTCAATCCGACGCGGACGTCGCCCTCCTCGAGCACGCAGCCGACGCTGCTGCGATTCACGTGCGGCGGCCGCGTCTGCACGCCGTGCCGCTGCGCGTCGCGCACGAGCGTCGCCGGCGGATAGAAGCCCATCGGCTGCGCGTTGAGGAGCGAGGCGAGGAACTCGGCGCGGTAGTGGTGCCGGAGCCACGCCGACTGGTACGCGAGCAGCCCGAACGCCGCCGAGTGGGACTTCGGAAAGCCGAAGCCGGAGAACGCGACGAGCTTGTCGTAGACGAGATGCGCCGTCTCGTCGTCGACGCCGTTTGCCGCCGCTCCCTCGACGAAGCGCGCACGGTATGCCTCGAGCGCCGCATGCGAGCGCTTGCGGCTCATCGCGCGCCGCAGTCCCTCCGCCTCGCCGACGGTGAAGCCGGCGAGGTGGATCGCGACGTCGAGCACCTGATCCTGGAAGACGACGACGCCGAGCGTCTCGCGCAACGGCTCGCGCAGCAGGGGATGATCCGCCGGCGGCTCGTACGACGGATCCTCACGCAGCTTCTGCCGCCGCTCGATGTACGGGTGCACCGCCTTGCCCTGGATCGGGCCCGGCCGGACGAGCGCCACCTGGATCGTGATGTCGTCGAGGTTCTCGGGGCGCGTGCGCAGGATCGTCTGCATCTGCGCGCGGCTCTCGATCTGGAAGCAGCCGATCGTGTCGGCGGCCTGGATCTCCTCGTAGACCGCGGGGTCGTCGAGTGGAACGCGCGAGAGGTCGATCTGCTCGCCGCGCCGGGCGGCGATCAGCTCGACGCACTCCTCGACTGCCGACAGCATCCCGAGCCCGAGCAGGTCGATCTTCAGGAACCCGGCGTCCGCGCACGAGTCCTTGTCCCACTGGCACATCTGCCGGCCCTCCATCGCACACGGCTGCACCGGCACGAGCTCGACGAGCGGCCGCGACGAGATGACCATCCCGCCCGGGTGCTGCGAGATGTGGCGCGGCAGCCCCGCGATCTCCGTGCACAGCTCCCCGAAAGCGCGCCAGCGCGGCGAGCCGAGCTTCGCCTGCGCATCGGGGAGCATCAGCAGCTCCTCGCCGACGCGCCGCGCGTTCCAGCCGTCCGAGACGCGCGCGAGCCGCTCGAGCTCGCCGAACGGCAGGCCGAGCGCCTTGCCGACGTCGCGGATCGCGCCGCGCGAGCGGTACGTCGCGAAGCTCGCGACGAGCGCCGCGTGATCGTGGCCGTACCGCTCGGTGACGCGGACGATCAGCTTCTCGCGGATGTCACGCGGGAAGTCGAGGTCGATGTCGGGCACCGACACGAGCTCGCGGTTGAGGAAGCGTCCGAGCGAGAGGTTGTTCGCGACCGGATCGACGTGCGAGAGGCCGGTCAGATAGCAGACGAGCGAGCCGACCGACGAGCCGCGGCCGCGGCCTGGCGGCAGCACGTGCCGCATCGAGCCCGGGCCGCGGACCTCGTACGCGCACTCGCGCGCGAGCTCGAGCACCTCCCAGTGCAGCAGGAAGAACCCGGCGAGCCCGAGGTCGTCGATCAGCGCCAGCTCCTCCTCGAGCCGCGCGCGGTGCTGCGGGCTCCTGCCGTAGCGCTCCTCGAATGCGCGCTCGCAGACGCGCCGTAGCTGGACGCCGGCCGGCTCTGCGCCGTCGGAGAAGTCCGGATACCGGTAGCCGAGCTCGTGTGTCAGGTCGAACTGCAGCCGCGCAGCCACCTCTGCCGTCCGGGCGACGGCATCCTGGTCAGCACCGAATCGCTCTGCCATCTCGGCCGGCGACACGAGCACCGCCTCGTGGTTGCCGCGCCGCTCGCGCTCGCAGCCGTCGAGCGACGTCCGGCAGCGGACGGCGACGAGCACGTCCTGCAGAGCCGCTCGGCGCCGGTCGTGCGCGTGCACGTCGCCCGTCGCAACCGTCTGCACCTTCAGCGTCTCCGCGAGATCGCGCAGCTTCGCGTTGCGCCTCGCGTCACCGCGCTCGTACGGCCGTTGCAGCTCGACGTAGAAGCGGTCGCGGCCGAACGCGCGCGCGAGCCCGGCGGCGACGTTCGGGTAATGGACGCCGACGCCGTCGCGCGCGCAGCCGGAGAGGCAGACGAGGCCGTCGTTGTGGTCGAGCAGCAGCTGCGGGTCGAGCGCCGGCGGCAGCGGGTCGCGGCCGGTGCTGTCGCGCGTGTGCGCGTGCGCCGCCGTCAGGAGACGGCAGAGGTTCGCGTAGCCGCGCGCGTCCTCGACGAGCAGCGTCACGTGTGCGCCGCCCTGCACCGTCACCTCGGCGCCGGTGATCGGCCGCACGCCGAAGTGCTTCGCCG
Source organism: Gaiellaceae bacterium (assembly GCA_036503495.1). Taxonomy (GTDB): domain Bacteria; phylum Actinomycetota; class Thermoleophilia; order Gaiellales; family Gaiellaceae; genus Palsa-739. Next base: position 16,169 of record DASXWV010000026.1, on the reverse strand, counting down.
CGTGCGCGAACTCGAGCGACCCGTAGACGCCGTCGTGGTCGGTCAGCGCGAAGGCCGGATAGCCGAGCTCGGCTGCCCGCGCGGCCAGCTCCTCCGGCTGCGATGCTCCGTCGAGGAAGGAGTACGCACTGTGGGAATGGAGCTCGACGTACATCGAACGTATGTTCGCATACCGGACCGGTGAGGGCGAGAAACTGCCGCGCGGCGAGCGGTTCCACCGCGTCCTCGCCGAGCTGCCCGAGCTGGAGGCCGTGGAGCTGTGGTTCGGGCCGGGCTTCGTCGTCGACCCGCACGTGCACGACGACCACGCCGACAACTTCTACGTCGTGGAGGGCGAGGCCGAGTTCGTCTACGGCGACGAGGTCGTCCGCGGCGGGCCGGGCACCTGGGTCTCTGTCCCGCGTGGGACGCGGCACGGCTTCCGCAACGCCGGCGACGGCGACCTACGCCTGCTGAACGTCCACGCCCCGCGTGTCGGCTTCGTCGCCGAGCTCCGCGAGCCCTGACGGCGACGTCGACGCCTGCGCGTGCAGGCGGCGCGGGATCCGGCCGGACCGCCGCGCCTCGTAGCCGGCTTCGACCGCGAGGCGGATCGCCGTCGCCATCCGCGGCGGGTCGTCCGCGCGAGCGATCGCGCTCGCGACGAGCACCGCGTCGCACCCGAGCTCCATCGCGAACGCGGCATCCGAGGCGGTGCCGATACCGGCGTCGAGCACCACCGGCACCTCCGCCTGCTCGGCGATCAGCCCGATGTGATGCGGGTTGTCGATGCCGCGGCCCGCACCGATCGGCGAGCCGAGCGGCATCACCGCCGCACAGCCGACGGCTTCGAGTCGACGCGCGAGGATCGGGTCGTCGTTGGTGTACGGCAGCACGGTGAAGCCGTCGGCGACGAGCCGTTCCGCGGCGACGAGCAGCTCGACGGGATCGGGATAGAGCGTCCGGTCGTCGCCGATCACCTCGAGCTTGATCCAGTCGGTCGCGAACGCCTCGCGGGCGAGGTGCGCGGTCCGAATCGCCTCGCGCGCGGTGTAGCACCCGGCGGTGTTCGGGAGGACGAAGAGATCGAGGTTGTCGATGACGTCGAGCGGCGACGGCGCCGTTCGTGCCGGGTCGACGCGCCGCAGCGCGACCGTGACGATCTCCGCCTCGCTCGCGACGAGTGCCGCCTCGAGGTCGTCGAGCGAGCGGAAGCCGCCGGTGCCCATGATCAGGCGCGAGCGCCAGGTGCGGCCGCCGAGCTTCATCCGCCCTGCACCGCACGGAGAACCTCGACGTGGTGGCCGTCGCGGAGCGGTGTCGAGCCCCAGACGCTGCGCGGCACGACCTCGCCGTCGAGCGCGACCGCGACGCCGCGATGCGCGTGCTCGACGAGCGCACCGACGACGTCGGCGACGGTCGCGCCGTCCGAGAGCTCGCGCCGCTCGCCGTTGATGCTGACCGTCATACGCGCGCGAACCGCTCGGGCGCGAACGGCAGCGCCTCGACCGGCGGTTCAGCTCCGGTCAGCAGCGCCGTGACCGCCTCGGCAGTGACCGGCGCGAGCAGGATGCCGTTGCGGTAGTGCCCGGTGGCAACGAGGACGCCGTCCTCCCACTCGCCGATCAGCGGCCCGTTGTCGGGCGACGCAGGACGCAGCCCGGCGCTGACGTCGACGAGCTCGAGCTCGGCCAGCTCCGGCAGCACGCGGTAGCCCTCGCGCAGGAGCTCGTGCACGGCGCCGGCGGTGACGGTCGTGTCGAACCCCCGCTCCTCGACGGTCGCGCCGAGCACGACCTCTCCGCTGCGCCGCGGAACGACGTAGACGTGCTCGGTGCGGATCATCCGCTGCGCCGGGAGCTCGCCGCGCAGGCGCAGCACCTGCCCCTTGACCGGCCGGACGGGGACGCCCGCAAAACCGGACCACGCACCGGCGCAGAGGACCACCCGGTCGGCGGCGATCGTCTCGCCCGCCGTCGTCGTCACCGAGTCGCGCGCGACGCGTGCCACCTCGACACCCTCGCGCACCTCCACGCGCGACGCGAGCGCGTCGACGAGCCGGCGCGGGTCGACCGATGCCTCCTCCTCGCTGAGCAGCCCGCCGCGTACGGCGGTGGCGAGACCGGGCTCGAGCGCGCGGCACTCGGATGCGGTCAGCCACGCCAGCCCCCTGAACTCGTGCCGGATCTGGTCGACCTCGTCGGCGTCGACCGCGACGACGAGCATCCCGCTCGGCCAGAAGCCGACGTCGACGCCGAGCTCCTCGACGAATTGCGGGTACAGCTCCAGCGAGCGGCGTGCGAGCGGGACGAACGGCTCGTGCCCGGGCTCTGCCTCGCTGTCGGGCGCGAGGATGCCCGCCGCGACGCGCGAGGCGCCGCTGCCGATGCGGTCGCGCTCGAGCACGCAGACGCTCAGACCCGCGTCCTGCGCGCGCCACGCCGAGGCGAGGCCGATGACGCCGCCGCCGACGAAGACCGCATCGAACATGCCGCCAGGCTAGCGTCCTCCGCATGGACGGACTCGCCCGCCGCGCCCGGCTCGCGCGCTCGCGCCTGTACTTCGTCACCGACGTCGTCTCGGAGGACCTGCTCGACGCCGCGCTACGCGGCGGCGTCGACGTCGTGCAGCTGCGGGACAAGGAACTGCCCGATGACGAGCTCGTCGGAGCGGCCGCGGCGTTTCGCCGAGCCTGTGACCGGCACGGCGCACTGTTCGTCCTCAACGACCGTCCCGACCTCGTCGAGCGGTGCGACGCGGACGGCGTGCACGTCGGCCAGGGCGATCCGCCGGTCGTCGATACCCGACGAATCGTCGGCGACGATCGGATCGTCGGTCTGTCGACGCATGCGCGCGAGCAGATCGAGCGCGCCGACGGCGCCGACTACATCGGCGTCGGCACGATCTTTGCGACGCCGACAAAACCCGGGAACGACGCAGCGGGAGTCGAGCTGCTTCGCGTTGCCCGCTACGCGGCGCGGGTGCCGTGGTTCGCGATCGGCGGCATCGACGCGGCGAACGTCGGCGACGTGGTCGCGAACGGCGCGAACGGCATCGCCGTCGTCCGTGCGATCCGGGATGCGCGCGATCCCGAGGCGGCGGCCCGAGAGCTGCGCGCGGCACTACCGGCTGCGGAGGCCGTCGTCACGGACGGCAGCGTTTGCATCCCGCAGATCGACTGGCTGCGCTCGACGAACGGGAAGGCGGCACCGCACGTGCACGCCGAGCACGCGGATATCTTCTATCTGCTCGAGGGAACGTTGGAGTTCCGGGCCGGGGAGGGAACCGTGCGCCTGCCGGCCGGCTCGTGCATCGCGGCGCCGCCGCTGCTCGTGCACGGCTTCCGCAATCCGACGGACGAGGACGCGCACTACCTGAACCTGCACGTGCCGGGCGGCTGGTCGCGGGCGCCGCAGGGGACGTCGGACACGCAGGGCGCGGATCGGGCCGATCCGCGCGCGCGGCCCGTCGTCACCGCGCCGGGCGACGGCGACCGGTTGACGAAGCCGCACCGGCTGGCGCTGATCCGGGTCGACCTGCCCCAGCTCGCGCTCGTCGAGAACTTCGCCGACGGCGAGTTCGAGGGGCCCGAGCTGCACGTGCATCTCCGGCACGCCGATTGCTTCCATGTGCTCGAGGGTGCGCTGCGGTTCACGCTCGAGAGCGGCGATGTGACGGTGGAGGCGGGAACGTCGGTCGTCGTGCCGCCCGGTGTGCCGCACACGTTCACGTCGGCGGCGCCGCGCGTGCACTACGTGAACGTGCACGCGCCGAACACCGGCTTCGTCGAGTATCTGCGCGCGCTGAACGCGGGCGAGCGGATCCCGTTCGACCAGTACGCCGTCTAGTTCAGGCGCCGCGCTGCGTGAACCAGCCGCCGCCGGCGCCGTCGTGGAAGACGACGGTGTTCTCGCCGGTTTCGAGCACGACCTCGAAGTAGCGGCGGATCACGGGCTCCTCCGTCCACCAGCGGTCGAGGACGCGCCATTCCTCGCGCAGCACGGCGACCGCCTGATGGTTGACCTGCCACGGTGTCCCGTCGAAGTTCGACTCGACGCGCGCCGGGCGCGGCTCGTTCAGTCGTCCCGCGGTACGAACAGCGCGCGCGTTTCCGGGATGCGCGACCAGGGTGCGACCTCCACGACGGTGCAGACGGAACCGGAGCCGGTGCTCGCACGCACCTGGCGCAGCCCTTCGCGCAGGCGGGTGCGGTCCTCGGCGCCGGCGGCGAGCAGCTCGAGCTGCCGCCCGGCCGCCTCGGTCAGCTCGACGAGCTCGAGCCGCAGCTCGACGACGGGCGCCGGCAGCTCGGCGAGCTTCGGTGCGAGCGCGATGCGGATGCGGTCGGCGTCGGCGCTCGGCTCGCGCAACGTCAACGCGCGCCGCCACGATCCCCCACCGACGACGTGCGCCGACAAGGCGACCTTGCGGACAAAGCGGTCGCGGCGCTCGGGCCGCGCGAGCGCGGTGTCGATGAGCGCGCCGAGCGCGCGCCGCAGCGTCAGCTCATTGCCGATCGCCTCGGGAAACTCGAGCGACTCGGCGAGCTCAGCCGGCGGCCGCCGGCCGCGCACGCGCGCGTTCGCACCGCCTCTCGCCAGGCTCCAGGCGCGCCGGCCGTCCGGCCCCAATCGTTCGGCAACGGCGCCACCCGGGAGCCCGGCAAGCTGTCCAAGCTTTCGCACACCCAGGGCTTCGAGCTCCTCGTACCGCTGCCGCTCGAGCGGCAGCAGCGACAACGGCAGCGGCGAGAGGAAGCTCCCGATCTCCTCGTCGCGGACGACGAGCACCTGACCCGGCCGCGCGACGGACGCGGCGGCGAGCGCCGCGAACCGGCGCCCCGCGGCGCCGATCCGCGCGTCCCACACGCTCCCCACCGCACCCAGCGCACGCTGCAGCGCGGGCTCGAGCCCGCCGTAGAGGCGCTCGACGCCGCGCGTCTCGAAGTACGCGACCCCCGCTCCCGCCGACTCGACCGAGAACCCGGCGTCCTCGAGGCCGCGCACGATCTCCTCCCACGCCTGCTCGGCCGCCGCCGGGTCCGGCTCGACGAGCACGAGGCCCGGGCAGGTCGCGAGCGCCTCGCCGAGCCGCATCCCCGGCTGGACGCCGGCGAGCTCGGCCGTCGCATTGACTGCGCCGACGAGCGGCTCTCCCCCGGGTGCCGGCGCGAGGGCCAGCGGGCGGATCGCTGCGGCCGGCCGCTTGCGCACTGCGGCCCGCAGATCGAAGCCGGGAATGGCGAGACAGGCAATCACAGGGAACGTATGTTCTACACGAACATACGTTCCCCTGTCAAGCTACATCGCGTATAGCTCGCTGGGCGTGAGGGACGCGACCGCTTCGCCGTTGTCGACGATCACGAACTCATCCGCGAGTTGCGCATCGTCCGCCCTCCGAGGAGAAGTCCCCGAAGGTGTTGGCCGTGCGACGGTTGATCAACTCGTAGGTCACGCTGCGTTCTCCTCCGTCACAGGGTGTACGCCTAGGACGCGTTCGGGAAGCACTTTGTCTGCTTTAGCCCAAACGGTGTGGTGGCCTCTCGTCTTGCCGGTTCGAGCGACAGCAGAACCGTCCTCTTACCTGAGCCCAGTTCGGCACGACCGAGACGACGGCGAGCTCCCTGCCGCCTCGTCCGAATAGAAGTCGTGCACGTCCGGAGTCTCGCCCTCCAGGACGCGGAAGTTTGTTCGCTCAGGATCGGCTGCAACCACTGAGAAAGGCTCGAGCGGCACTCAAACAGTTGGCAGCCCGCTCGGATGCGACGCCGGCTACGCGAACGTGACGAGCGGCTGCCGCCAGCGCCGCGCGCCGCCCTCGCACGCCGCACGCAAGGCACCGCCGACGCACCGGAACCGGCCGTTCTCGAGCACCGTGAACGTCCGGCCGAACCATGCCGCGCAACCCGCACGCGCGCCCGGAGCCATCCGCGCGCACACCCCGAAGAGCGCCTGCTCCGCCGCCGGCTTGCCGGCGAGCGCCTGGTTGGCGACGCCGCGCAGGCACGCGAGCCCGTCCCGCGCGTCCATGTGCGTGCAGATCCGAGCCTGGACCGCCGGTGTCTCGTTCGCCACCGCCTTCGCGGCGCCGGCGATGCAGCCGACGCGCATGCCACCGCTAAGCCCGCGGCACAGCCGCAGCACGTCGGCCGCCGTCTGCACGTACGGCCCCGGCACCTTCTCGACCCAGTAGCGGTACCAGCACTGCACGGCGTAGCTGCGGAAGTCCGCCTCCGCACACAGTCGGCGCGGCGAGCTGACGGCATGGATCGGCACGGTCGACTCGTCGGCGCCGCGCAGCGCGATCCAGTAGTCGTGGAACGCGCCCTGCGCGCAGTCCGGCCCGGCCGCCGGGCCGAGCTTGCGGCAGGCGTTCACCGCGAGGAAGAGCGACTCGTGGTAGCCGCGCATCAGCGCGTGACCGAGGCTGTGCACGCACGTGAACTCGCCCATCCGCGTCGGCAGCCGGTCGCACGTGCCGAGCGCGCTGCGGCCGCCCGTCTCGATGATCTGCGGGCCGAGCCCCATCACGAGCCCCATCCCGAAGCCCGCGGAGCAGCCGGGATCGTTCGACTGCGGCACGACCGACTGAAGCCGCGCCAGCGTCAGATGGTGCTCGCGCGCCCACGCGCGGCCGACCGTGTGCATGTACAGGTGGCAGTTCGCGTAGAGCGACGTGCCGGCGGCCTTCGCCCGCCGGTCGATCCGCGGCAGCTCCCGGGCCGGATCACCCGAGCGGTCGATGTCCTGCAGGAGCAGGCGCTCGTAGCAGCGGTCCTTCGCGGTCTGGAGGCCGATCTGCTCGCACTGCCAGAGCCACGGCCGCGGCGCCGCGGCCCCAGCCGCCGCCGTCGCGACGAGAGCAGCGCCGAGCACGGCCAGGACGACGCGCATCGTCGGACGAGGGTACCCAGCTTCCCCCCACCGAGGGATTGGACTGCGGGCAACAAGGTGCCATGATCTGTCAACTCGGGACTTCACTCAGCGCTCTGTTTCGCCGCATGAGCGCCGGGGAGCTCGCCAAGCCGGAAGCCCGACGGCGGGCGCCTTCCTTCTCCCGGAAGGCGCCCTTTCTATCCCTTGACCTCGGCGGCAGCGCCGATCGTCCGCACGAACCGCGGCACGACGTCGAGCGCGTTCTCGCGCGCGCACCAGGCGATGTCGGCCTCCATGCCGTGGCGGCGGAGGTTCCAGCCGCTCCGGCTCGCGCCGAGCGCCTCGCCCGCCGACGCGTAGCTCGCGGCGAGCCGCGTCGCCGCCGTTGCCGAGTCGGTTGCGTCGCCGCCGAGCGCCGCGGCGATCCGCCCCGCGCAGTAGGCATCGTCGAGCGCGAGCTCGCCGAGCACGCCGGCACACAACACCGCGACGTCGGCGTCGTGCCGACGAGCGGCGGCGGCGACCGCGTCGAGATTGAGGAGCGAGCCGACGTAGACGTGCTCGAAGCGGGACGCCGCGTCCACGAGGAGGCGCGTGCCGTTCGTCGTCGAGAGGACGAGCGTCGGCGCGCGCGGCGGCTCCGCGACCTCGCGGGGCGAGTTGCCGAAGTCGAAGCCCTCGATGTGCTCGAGCCGGCGCTCGCCCGCGAGCACGGCCGGGCCCTCGCGCGCCGCGAGCTCGCGCGCTTCGTCGATCTCCGCACAGCAGAGGATGCGGTCGTACCCCGCGGCGAGCGCCTGTGTCATCGTCGACGTCGCACGCAGCACGTCGACGACGATCCCGACGGGCGCGGGTGTGCGTTCGCCCGGCGTGAAGGCGACGTGTACGAGCACGGCCAGTACGCTAGCCGCGTGCCGACGTGCTATCGCCACCCGGATCGGGAGACCGGGCTGTCGTGCTACGAGTGCGGGCGGCCGATCTGCGCCGAATGCGTGCGCCCGTCACCCGTCGGGCTGCGCTGCCCCGACCACGCCGGCCAGAAGCGCGGCATCGCGGCGCCGCGCATCGTGCGGAGGACGAGCGCGTCCGTCACCGAGGCGCCGGTCACGCGGCTGCTGATCGCGCTCAACGTGATCGTCTACCTGATCACCGTCGTGCAGGGCGCAGGCCTGAACACTCCGGGCGGCGCGCTGTTCAACAAGTTCATCCTCTACGCGCCGTTCCTGCACGACGGGCAGTGGTGGCGGCTCGTGACGCCGATGTTCCTGCACGGCTTCCTGCTCCACCTGGCGTTCAACATGATCGCGCTGTGGGCGATCGGCCGCGCGGTCGAGACGTACCTCGGCTCGCTGCGCTACGTGCTCCTCTACTTCGTCTCCGGGATCGCCGGCGCCGCCGGGCACCTCGTCTACGACGTGCACGCACCGGCGGTCGGCGCGTCCGGCGCGATCTTCGGCATCCTCGGCGCGATGATGATCCTCGAGTGGAACGTCACCGGCAAGCTCGCCGGCCAGGCGCTGACGTGGATCGGGATCAACCTCGTCTTCAACTTCCTCTACAACAGCGGCGGCGGCAACATCTCGATCGGCGCGCACATCGGCGGCTTGATCGGCGGCATCCTCGTCACGCTCGCCTTCGCGAACTGGGGCCGCGGCCACGCGGCCTACGGCAAGCTCGGCACGCTCGGGGTCGCCGGGCTCGGCGGCGTCACGGTGGCGAGCATCCTGATCGCGTACTTGAAGGTTCGCGGCATCTCCTAGCGAACCCGGCGAGGTGGTCCACGACCTCGTCCACCTCGGGATCGGGCCCGGCGAGAAGGCGGTTCGCACCGCCGCCGTCTATCTCGTGCTGCTCGTGCTGCTGCACCTCTCGGGCAAGCGGCAGCTCGCGCAGCTGAACTCGTTCGACCTCGTCGTGCTGCTCCTGCTCTCGAACGTCGTCCAGAACGCGATCATCGGCGACGACAATTCGCTGCTCGGCGGTCTGCTCGGCGCGGTGATCCTCCTCGCCGTCAACTTCCTGCTCGTCCGGTTCGCGTTCATGTCGCCGACGTTCGGCAAGGCGATCCAGGGCGGCGGCACCGTCCTCTTCGACGACGGCGGGCTCGAAGAGCAGGCGCTGCGCAAGCTCGCGATCACACGCGAGGAGCTCGTCGCCGCGCTCCGGCGCCAGGGACTGGAGCTCGACGACGTCGAGAAGGTCGTGCTCGAGCCGGAGGGGACGTTCAACGCGACGCCGAAGCCGAAGCCGACGCTCGCCGACGTGCTGCGCAAGCTCGACGCGATCGAAGCCCGGCTCAGCGCGTGAGATAGCGGCGCGCGCCGATGTAGGACGCCCAGCGCACCGGCACGATCCGCACGCGGTGCGCCGAGTCGGGCGCCTCGAGCTCGAGGTCGTTCCCGAGGTAGATCGAGACGTGGTCGGCGTAGCCCGGCGAGCCGAAGAAGAGGAGGTCGCCCGGCCGCAGCCGGTCACGCGACACGGGCGTCCCGTGGTGCATTTGCGGATCGGCGTCGCGTGGGATCGTCAGGCCGTGCTCGCGATAGAGGTTCCAGATCAGCCCGGAGCAGTCGAAGCCCCACGCGCTCAGCCCGCCCCAGAGGTAGTGCGTGCCGAGGAAGCGCTTGCCCTCGGCGATGATCGACGCGTTCGTGGCGCGCAGCGGCGCCCCCACGCCGCCGCCGACGACGCCCTCGCCGTCCGGCGTGCGCACACGGTTCCCGGCGACGAGCGGCAGCCTGGTGCCGTAGCTCAGCTTCACCGTCCGGCCCGCGACGCGCAGCGTCGCCGTGCGCGCGTGCACGACGACGGCGCGGCCGCTCGTGTCGAACGCCGGCGCCAGCTGCCGCAGCGGCAGCCAGCCGGGATAGCCGCGCGGGTCCTGCGGATCGGGCTCGTCGCGCACGGCAACCTTCGCCCAGCGGCCCTGCACCGCGAGCACCGTCACCTGCTGCCCGTACAGCGCCTGCGTCTGCACGTGCGAGTCGAGCCAGATCCGATCGGCCGTCGTCGCGAGGTTGCGGCTCCACGCCGCCGCGTCGACGGGGTTCGTCACCGAGGGACGGTCGATCGCGCGGTACTGGCTCGGCGCCTTCCAGAGCGTCGCGACGCTGACGTCGATCGACGCAGCCTGCCCGGGATGGAAGGGCGTCAGTGCGAGCGCGCTAAGTGCCCAGAAACTCGTCACGGTCGACAATGGTGCCACCGGTCAGCCACGACCAGCGGGAAAGCCGCCGAACCTGGACGTGCGCGGCGTCGGGATCGTCGTCGACGTGCTCCTCGCGGTACTCGCGCAACCACGAGCGGACGTCGCCCTCGTCCTTCGCGCGCCAGCGGCTGCGCCCGTCGACGAGCAGCTCGTACCTAACCACCGGCGGCGACGTACTCCGCGCGCGATCCTTCCTTCAGCGCCGCCTGCGCCGCCGCGAGACGCGCCACCGGCACGCGGAACGGCGAGCACGAGACGTAGTCCAGCCCGAGCCCGTGACAGAACTCGACGGAGGCGGGCTCACCGCCGTGCTCGCCGCAGATGCCGAGCTTGATCTCGGGCTTCGTCCCGCGGCCGCGCTCGACGGCGATCTTCATCAGGTCGCCGACCCCATTCTGGTCGAGCGTCTCGAACGGGTTGCGCTCGAGCACGCCTTCTTCGAGATAGAAGGTGAGGAACTTGCCCTCGGCGTCGTCGCGCGACATTCCGAGCGTCGTCTGCGTCAGGTCGTTCGTCCCGAACGAGAAGAAGTCGGCGACCTCGGCGATCTCGTCGGCTCGCAGCGCCGCGCGCGGAAGCTCGATCATCGTCCCGCACAGGTACTCGATCTCCGGCGCCTCATCCGCCATCACCCTCTCGGTCAGCTCGCGCAGCCGCACGAGCTCCTCCCTGAAGCCGACGAGCGGGTGCATGATCTCGACGAGCGGCGTCTCGCCCGTCCGCTCGTGCACGGCGCGCGCGGCGCGCGCGATCGCCCGCACCTGCATCTCGTAGACCTCGGGCCACTGGATGCCGAGTCGGCAGCCGCGCGTCCCGAGCATCGGGTTCGCCTCGGAGAGCGCCTTGATGCGGTGGCGCATCCGCTCGTCGACCGCGTCCTCGAGCGGCGGCAGGAACTCGTGCAGCGGCGGGTCGAGGAGCCGGATCGTCACCGGCAGCCCCGCCATCGCCTCGAAGATCCCCTCGAAGTCCGACTGCTGGAACGGGAGGAGCCGCTCGAGCGCGTCGCGGCGGCCCTGCTCGTCGGAGGCGAGGATCATCTCCTGCACGACCGGCAGCCGCTCCTCGCCGAAGAACATGTGCTCGGTGCGGCAGAGCCCGATCCCCTGCGCACCGAACTCGCGCGCCTTCGCCGCGTCCTCGGGGTTGTCGGCGTTCGTGCGCACCTTCAGCCGGCGGAGCTCGTCCGCCCAGCCGAGAACGGTCTCGAAGTCCTCGTTGATCAGCGGCGGGACGAGCGGCACCTCGCCGACGATCACGCGGCCGGAACCGCCGTCGATCGTGATCACGTCGCCCTCGTGCAGCTCCTGCCCGCCGATGCGAACCGCTCCCGTGTCGCGATCGAGCTCGAGCCCCTCGCAGCCGGAGACGCACGGCTTGCCCATGCCGCGCGCGACGACGGCGGCGTGCGAGGTCATGCCGCCGTGCGCCGTGAGAATGCCCTTCGCCTGGATCATCCCGTGGATGTCGTCGGGCGTGGTCTCCCAGCCGACGAGGATCACCGACTCGCCGGCCTTGCCCCGCTCCTCCGCCGTGTCGGCGTCGAGCACGATCTTCCCGCAGGCGGCGCCGGGCGATGCGTTCAGGCCGCGTGCGGCGACGTCGAACTGCGCCGCGGGGTCGAGCATCGGGTGGAGCAGCTGGTCGAGCTGCGTCGGATCGATGCGGACGAGCGCCTCGTCCTGCGAGATCAGCCCCTCGGCCGCCATGTCGACCGCCGCCTTGATCGCCGCCGCGGCCGTCCGCTTCGCCGAGCGCGTCTGCAGGAGGTAGAGCCGGCCGTCCTCGATCGTGAACTCGATGTCCTGCATGTCCTTGTAGTGGTGCTCGAGCCGCGCCATCGTGTCGAGCAGCTCCTGGAACGCCTCGGGCAGCCGCTCGCGCATCTCCTCGATCGGCTGCGGCGTGCGGATGCCCGCGACGACATCCTCGCCCTGCGCGTTCACGAGGTATTCGCCGTACAGCCCCTGCTCGCCGGTCGACGGGTCGCGCGTGAAGCAGACGCCGGTCGCGCTGCGGTCGCCCGTGTTCCCGAACACCATCTGCACGACGTTGACCGCCGTGCCGATGTCGTCCGGAATGTTGTAGGTGCGGCGATACACCTGCGCGCGCGGCGAGTTCCACGACTCGAAGACGGCGACGATCGCGCGGCGCAGCTGCTCGCGCGCGTCCTGCGGGAACTCGCGGCCGGTCTCGCCGACATAGATCTCGCGCGCGCGCTCGACGTCGTCGTCCGGATGGAAGCGATCGTGCGGGATGCCGTCGACGGTCTCGCCGTACATCTGGATGAGCCGCCGGTAGCAGTCGCGCGCGAACTCCTCGTTCCCGGTGCTGCGCGCCAGCCCGCCGGCGGCGACGTCGTCGAGGCCGACGTTGAGGATCGTGTCCATCATCCCCGGCATCGAGACCGCCGCGCCGCTGCGCACCGAGACGAGCAGCGGGTTGCCCGGATCGCCGAAACGCTTGCCGGTCTTCTCCTCGAGGCGCGCGATGTGCTCGTCGACCTCGCGGTCGAGCCCGTCGGGGATGCCGCCTGCCTGCAGGTAGGCCCGGCACGCATCCGTCGTGATCGTGAAGCCGGCAGGCACGGGAACACCGAGCTGCGTCATCTCGGCCAGGCCGATGCCCTTGCCGCCCAGCAGCTCCTTGCCGCCGTCCGACGGCTCGTCGAAGTCGTATACGTATCGGGTCATGGCGGGCGATAGTCAATCACGGCGGCAGATCGTGGGCATCGGGGGTTTCCCCTCAGCCGCCCTCTGGGAGGAGGTGCTCGGTCTCGCCGGGGGCAAACGCGTCCTCGTCGACCACGCCGCCTCGCCGCAGTTCACAGAGCCGCTGGGGCTGCCAGGCGAGCTGACCGACCTCTCGTTCTACCCGTGGCCGCCAGCGAATCTCCGCGAGCTCGCGCTCTCACACGACGTCATCCTGGTCTGCGGCGGCAGCACGGCGAACATGCTCGCCGTCTGGCGGACGCACGGCTTCGACACGATCCTCCGCGAGGCGTGGGAAGCCGGGATCCTCCTCACCGGCTGGAGCGCCGGGATGATCTGCTGGTTCGAGGCGGGCATCACCGACTCGTTCGGGCCGCAGCTCGAGGGGATGCGCGACGGCCTCGGCTTCCTCCCCGGCAGCGCCTGCCCGCACTACGACGGCGAGGAGCTGCGGCGACCGGTCTACACGCGGCTGGTCCGCGACGAGGGATTCCCGCCCGGGCTTGCGCTCGACGACGGCGTCGCAGCCCACTACGTCGGCACGGAGCTCCGCGGGCTCTTCTCGAGCCGGGTGGGCGCCGGCGGCTACCGGGTCGCCCCGGAGGGCGAGACGGCGTTGACGGTTGACGTCGTCCGGGTGGACGGATAACAATCCGCGAGCCTGGCGGCCGGCCCCCAACCGAGAGGGGTCTAGCTTGATGCGCAGGCTTTCGTGCCTTGCAGTGCTCATCGCCGCAGCCGTGCTGGCGGCGTCGGCGTCGGCGGGTGCGCCGGATCCGAGCGGCGCCGCCACCGGTCGCGCGCTCGGGATGGTGCCGACGTGGGCGTCCGCGATGGCAACGCAGTGGCTGAACGGCGCGTATCGCGCCACGTACGGCTCCGGCAAGCTCTACAACCACGGCGGGCCGGTGATGACGACGAACACGACGTACGCCATCTACTGGAACCCGTCGAACTACGGGCAGTCGCTGCCGGCGGGGTACGACACGCTGATCAACCGGTACTTCACGGACGTCGCCGCCGACAGCGGCCTGAGGACGAACGTCTACTACACCGCGACGCAGTACAGCGGCATCCAGTACTCGTCGGCATTCGCGGGCGCGCTCTCCGACACGGACGCGCTTCCCGGGAACGGCTGCTCGGTCTACAGCGGCGTCAGCAAGTGCCTGACGACGGCGCAGCTCCAGTCGGAGGTCTCGAGCTTCGTCACGGCGAAAGGCCTGCCGCGCGGCCCGTCCGTCCAGTACTTCCTGTTCACGCCGGCGGGCGTCGGCAGCTGCGACGGGTCGTCGTGTGCGTACACGAACTACTGCGCGTACCACGACTGGATCGGCAGCGGCTCGAGCGAGATCATCTGGGCGAACCAGCCGTGGGTCGAGAACGTCTCGGGCTGCGACGCCGGCCATCACCCGAACTCGCTCCCGGGCGACGCGGTGTTGAACGTCGTCTCGCACGAGCACAACGAGGCGATCACCGATCCGAACGGGAACGCCTGGTACGACAACCGGGGCTACGAGAACGGCGACAAGTGCGCGTGGTCGTGGGGCTCGCCGACGGGCTCGGGCTCCTCGGCGTACAACCAGGTGATCAACGGGAACCACTACATGCTGCAGCTCGAGTACTCGAACGCAGACCGCGGCTGCGTCATGAGCGGGCTCTAGGCCGGAACGTCCTCGGGCGCGGCGCCGCGACGGCGCCGCGCCCGGAACTCCGCCGCCCAGGCGACGGCGCGCAGCCCCATCCAGAACGGCGTCAGCAGGACGTAGAACATGATGTCCGCGACGACGAGCAGCGTCCACCAGAGCACCCAGTAGCGGAACGGCACCGACCCCTTCTCGTTCTTCTTCATGCAGGCGCGGCCGTCTTTCGTTCCTCGACGACGCGCAGGATGCGGTGCGCCGTCTCCTCGATCGAGAGCTCGGAGATGTCGATCACCGGGCAGCCGAGCCGGCGGTGGAGCTGCGACGCCTCCTCGAGCTCGTCGTAGATCTCCACGAGCTCCGCGTACTGCCGGTTCCGCGACCCGGCGCCCATCGAGCGGACGCGCGCGCGGCGGATCTCCATCAGCCGGTTCGCGTCGATCGTCAGCCCGACCACCTTGCGGCGGTCGATCTCAAAGAGCTCGCCCGGCGGCGCGATCCCCTTGACGACGGGGACGTTCGCCGCCTTGTGGCCGAGGTAGCCGAGGTAGATCGAGAGCGGCGTCTTCGATGTGCGGGAGACGCCGACGAGCACGACGTCCGCGTCGCGCAGCCCGCTGCCGACGCCGTCGTCGAAACGGACGGCGAACTCGATCGCCTCCATCCGCTTGAAGTAGGCGGAGTTGAGCGGCGGCCGCGAGCCGGGCAGCATCTTCGCCGACTGCCCCGAAACGCGCGCGACCGCGTCGATCGGGTGGCCGAGCAGATCGCAGTAGTGGAGGCGCGCGCGGCGGCACAGCGTCCGCATCGCCTCGCGCATCGCCGGATCGACGAGCGTGTACACGACGACCGCCGGCCGGCCCTTCATCCGGTTGACCGCGACGTGCAGATCCTCTTCCGACTCGACGCGCGGATGGCGGATCTCGACGAACTCCTGGTCCGGAAACTGCGCCTCGAGCGCCTGCACGAGTCGCGCAGCGGTCTCGCCCGTCGCGTCGCTGACGACGTGCAGCTCGACGGGCGTCGGCACGCTCACGCGCGGGACGCTATCTCGTGGACGCGCGCGCCCGTGAGCCGGACGAGATCGTTCGGGTCGAGCTCGAGCTGCAGGCCGCGGCGGCCGCCGTTGACGAGGATCGTCTCGTGCTCGAGCGCCGACGCGTCGACGTGTGTCGGCAGCCGCTTCCGCCCGCCCAACGGGCTCGTGCCACCTGCGACGTAGCCCGTCGCCCGCGAGGCCAGGTTCTTGTCGGCGAGCGCGGCGCGCTTGCCGAGCGCTTTCAGGTCGAGCTGCGCCGAGACCGGCACGCAGGCGACCTGCAGGTCGCCGTCGACCGAGACGACGAGCGTCTTGAAGACACGCTCTGCCGCCCAGCCCAGCTTCTCCACCGCCTCCTCGCCGAACGATTGAGCCGTAGGGTCGTGCGCGTACTCGTGCAGCGCGAAACGGATGCCCGCGCGCTCGACGGCTGTGATCGCTGGCGTCGCACCCACGCCGATACGGTACGGCGCGATGCCGGACGTGACCATGGACAAGATCGTCTCGCTGTGCCGCCGGCGCGGATTCGTCTTCCCGAGCTCCGAGATCTACGGCGGGCTCAGCTCGACGTACGATTACGGCCACTACGGCGTCCTGATGAAGAACGAGATCCGGTCGGCGTGGCTGCGGGCGATGGTGCAAGAGCGCGACGACATCGTCGCGCTCGACTCCGCCGTCATCCTCAACCCCGCCGTCTGGGAGGCGTCCGGGCACATC
>DASXWV010000025.1:0-9035 GCA_036503495.1 Gaiellaceae bacterium | reverse complement strand
CGCCGGCATCGCCTTCATCCCGGTCGCCGGGTACCTCGAGGCGCTCGTCGTGCCCGCGTTCGCGGCGCGGCTGCGCCGCCGCCAGCCCGAGCGCTACGCCGGGCTGCGCACCCTGGCGAAGTAGAGATGGCCAGGAAACTGATTCTGATCGTCGTCGACGGGATGACGCCCGCGACGTTCGAGCGGGCCGTCGAGAGCGGTCGCGCGCCGGCGCTCGCCGAGCTTGCGCGGCACGGCAGCTACTCGACCGCGACCTCCGTCTTCCCGTCGCTGACACCGGTCTGCCTTTCCTCGATCGCGACCGGCGCCGGCCCGGACGTGCATCACATCCCGCACCTCGTCTGGTGGCACCGAACGGAGCGGCGGATCATCGAGTACGGCTCCTCGTTTGCGGCACTCCGCGCCGCGGGGATGGCGCAGTCGATTACCGACACGATCTACAACATGAACCAGCAGCATCTGTCGCGCGATGCGACGACGGTGTACGAGGATCTCGAAACGGCCGGCCTGACCGCGGCCGCGGTCAACATCACCTGCTACCGCGGCCGGACGAAGTACCTGCCGACGCTGCCGTGGGTGACGAAACCCGCGTACGGGCCGAGGCGCTTCTTCTACTACAGCCTGTTCGAGTCGGACGAGACCGGCGCACCCTTCGCGGTCCGCAACCGTGCCGCAGGATCGATCGACGTGTACGCGGCCGCCGTCGGGCGGTGGCTCGTGACGCGAGACGGCTTCGACTTCCTCGCGTACTACCTCTCCGACTTCGACTATGCCTCGCACGCGTACGGGCCGACCGGCGCGGAGGAGATCGCGCTTGCGCGCGTCGACGACTCGATCCGCGCGATCCTCGACGCGGCGGGCGGCGTCGACGAGTTCCTCGAGCGCTACGCGGTGATCCTGCTCGCCGACCACGGCCAGACGACCGTTACGGAGATTGCACGGCTCGAGGATTCGCTCACCCGCTTCGCCGACAACGTCGTCGTCTGCGCGTCGAATCGTGCTGCGCAGGTCTACCTGCTGCCGGGAGCGCGTGTCGATGCCGCGGAGATCGCCCGTGCGCTCGATGGGACGCCGTCGGTCGAGGTGACGTTGCGGCGCGAGGGTGACGAGCTGATCGCACGACGGGACGGCGCCGACGGCCCTCTGTCGCAGCTCGAGCATCCCGCCGCGGAATCGCGGGTCCGAGCGGCGCTCGCCAACCCGAACGCGGGCGAGCTGCTCGTCTCGGCGGCAGCAGGATGGGAGTTCGCGGATCTCGGCGGCCGTCACCACGCCGGCGGCGGCTCGCACGGCTCGCTCGTCGAGGGCGACTCGATCGTTCCCGTGCTGACGATCGGCGTCGACGCGCCGATCGACCGCATCACCGACGTCAAGGGCGCAGCCGTTGCGCATTTCAACGCCGTCCGTACGTGAGGCGATGGCGCGCGTCGACCGCGCGCGCTTCCTGCCGCCCGACTTGCAGCACCTGACCGGCGAGGACGTCGCGCTGCCGATCGGACATGACCAGACGATCTCGCAGCCGACGATGGTGCGCCTGCTCTGCGAGGCGCTCGAGCTGCGGGGAGACGAGAAGGTGCTCGACGTCGGCACCGGCTCCGGCTACCAGGCGGCCGTGCTGGCGGAGCTCGCACGCGAGGTGCATTCGATCGAACGGATTCCCGCTCTCGCCGAGCGGGCGCGTCCGCGCATCCCGAACGTCCACGTGCACGTCGGCGACGGAACGCACGGGCTGCCGGAAGAGGCGCCGTTCGACGCGATCGCGGTCGCCGCCGCCGCGCGCGAGCCGCCGCCCGCCTTGCTCGACCAGCTCGCGCCCGGCGGCCGCCTCGTCATCCCGATCGGGCCGCCGCGGCTGCAGGTGCTGCACGTCTACCGCGACGGAACGGTCGCGAAAACGGTTCCGTGCCGCTTCGTGCCGCTCGTGTTTGCGCAGACCCCCGAGGGTTAGACACCATGGCGCCATGGGGTCTCTCTCAGCGGCGGCCTCGCTCCAGCTCCCGGTGCAGCTTCGCGGCATCCAGCTCGGGCGTCCCGTCGACATGCTGCTCGATCTCGACGCGTGGAACGCGCTCGGCTTCGTCGTGCTGTGCGGCGACGAGTCGCGGCGCTTCCTGCCGCTCGCGGCGTGCCAGGTGCTCGAGGACGGGGTCGCCGTCGCCTCGGCGCTGATGCTGCTCGAGGATGCCGGCTTCTACGAGAAGCGCGGCGTCTCGTTCCGCTCGCTGCTCAACTCCGAGCGCGCAGGCGGGATCGTGCGCGACGTCGTCCTCGACGGCGCCGGCCGCGTCACCCAGCTCGAGATCGAGCGGGACGGCGTACGCACCCGCGTGCCCGTGCCGGCCCGCGAAGCGGCGTAAGTACTCTCTCCCGGCCGTGGAGATCTCGCACCGCCGCCGCGCGGGCGCCGCTCTGCGCGCCCGGCACAACTGGATCCAGCTCGCAAAGTTCTGCGTCGTCGGCGGCCTCGGCTACGTCGTCAACTTCGCCGTCTTCACGGCGCTGCTCGACCAGGGTGTCCACTACCTCGCGGCCGCCGCGTGCTCGTTCGTCGTCGCGGCCACCGGCAACTACGTGCTCAATCGCCACTGGACGTTCCGCGACCGCCGCGGCCACGCCGGCATGCAGGGCCTGCGGTTCCTGATCGTCTCCGCGGTCGCGCTCGGCGCGAACCTGCTCGTCCTGCGCCTACTCGTCGAGGCCGGGCTCGGCGACCACAAGAAGGTCGCCCAGGCGATCGCGATCCTCGTCGCCACGCCGCTCAACTTCCTCGGCAACCGGCTGTGGTCGTTTCGCCACCGCAACGCCTGACGCGACGAGCAGCCCACTCGTCAGCCAGAACACCGACGATGCGCCCGCGCTCGCGGCGACGAGGCCGACCGCCGCAGGGGCGGCCACCTGACCGAGACGGTTGCCGGTCAGCCGCACGGCGAGCGCGCTCGCCCGCGCGTGCTCGGGGACGAGCTGGACGACGATCGTCATCGACAGCGGCTGCGCGAAGCCGAGGCCGAAGCCGACCACGATCGCGAGCGCTCCCAGCACGGCGACGTTGCTCGTCAGCGTCAGCGCGCCGAAGCCGGCGGCGGCTGCGCCCGCCGCCGCCGTCATCAGCCGCAGCCGGCCGATGCCGCGCACGAGCCGGCCGATGCCGAGACGCGAGAGGAGCGACGCACCGGCGCGCAGCGCGAGGAGCGTGCCGACGACGGCGGGGCCGATGTGCCGCTGCTCGCCGAGGACGGGGAGATACGCCGTGAAGACGTCGGTCGCCGAGAGGACGGCGACGCTCGCGAAGATCGCCGCCGCGACACCGCGCGTGGAGAGGATCGACCCGACGCTCGCGCGCGGCGGCACCTCATAGGCGTCGTCCGCTGCCGTTCCGCCGCGCTGTGCGAGCAGGCCGAGCACCGCGGCGAGCGCGGCGATCCCCGCCGCGACGAGCATCGCCTCACCCGTCCTCGCGAGCAGGGCGTCGCCGCGGCGGTGCCCGAGCAGCAGGCCGCCGAGCAGCGGCCCGACGAGCTGGCCGCCCGACACGCCCGCCGTCAGCAGGGCGAAGTGCTGGTCGTGACGGTCGTCGCCGGAGTCCCGCGCGATCACCGCCTGCGCGCCGAGCGCCAGCGCGAGGTGGCCGACGCCGACGACGGCGCTCGCCGCGCCGAGCGCGAGCGGCGAGCGCCCGAAGGCGAGCAAGGCGCAACCGACGACCTCGACCGCGCAGCCGAAGGCGACGAGCTGCGCTCCGTGCCGGCGGTCGGCGCGCCGGCCGAGCGGAATCGCGAGGAAGAGCGGGACGAGCGCGAACGACGCCGCGACGATGCCGACCGCGGTCGCGCCGTGGCCGAGCGCGAGCAGCCGGTACGACGTCGTCGGGCGCACGAGATAGACGGCCGTCTGGCCCGTCGCCATCGCGAGGACGGCGAAGGTGATCCGCCGCGTCACGGCGCCAAGGCCGAGACCAGCTCGCGCACCGGCAGCTCCGGCAGGCCCGGGTCGTCGAGGAGCAGCTCGACGAGCCCGCTCGCCCGGCCGGCGAACGCGGCGGCGAGGTTCGCCTCGAGCTTGGCCCGCAGCGGCGCCGCCGCCTCGGCGCGCCGCCGCGGGTGGCCGAGCGGATACTCGACCTCGATGCGCTCGGTCGTGCTCCCGCCGGCGAAGACGACGCGCACCGCGTTCGCGATCGAGCGCTTGTCGGGATCGAGGTAGTCGCGCGAGTACCGCGGCTCCTCGCGCACGACGCAGCGGGCGCGCAATGCGTCGATGCGCGGATCGGCGGCGCCGTCCTCGTAGCTCTCGTCGCTGACCGTCCCGTGCAGGAGCGCGACCACCGTCACGTACTGCAAGCAGTGGTCACGGTCGGCCGGATTGGCGAGCGGGCCGGACTTGTCGATGATTCGCACCGCCGCCTCCTGCGTGTCGATCTCGATCCGCTCGATCTCGGCGACTCTGTCGCGCACGAGGGGATGGAGCCGCACGCCGCACTCGGCGGCGGTCTGCGCGTGGAACTCGGCCGGGTACGACACCTTGAAGAGGATGTTGTCCATGACGTACGACGAGAGCGGCCGAGCCAGTCGCACCGGCACGTAGACGCTTTCGAAGCCCCACGTCGGCGCGCTCAACGCGGTCGCATAGCCGGGCTCGCCGCGCTCCGCGAGCAGCGCGAGCCACGCCCCGCGCGCCGTCGCATCCCCGGCCGCCCACGATTTGCGCGGGCCGGTGTTCGGCGCGTGGCGATACGTGCGCAGGGCCTGGCCGTCGAGCCAGGCGTGCGACAGCGCGGCGACTGCGCGCTGCTCGTCCAGGCCGAGCAGCCGCGCCGCGGCCGCCGTCGAGGCGACTTTGACGAGCAGCACATGGTCGAGCCCGATCCGGTTGAACGCGTTCTCGAGCGCGAGCACACCCTGGATCTCGTGCGCGACGACGGCGGCGTCGAGCACGGCGCGGACGTCGAGGTCGCGGTGCTGACCGAGCGAGAGGATGGCGCCGAGGTTGTCCGACGGATGTCCCCACTCGGCGGCGAGCCACGTGTCGTTGAAGTCGAGCCAGCGGATCAGGGCGCCTGTGTCGAACGCCGCTTTGATCGGGTCGAGCAGGTCGCTGCGCGCGGGCACGCGCACGTCGCCGCCGCTGCCGAACGAGCCGAGCACGCGCTCCGGCGCCTCGTGCGTCGAGGCGAGCGCCGCGCAGCCGAGCGAGTCGGCCAGCACCCAGCGCGCGGTCGCGAGCGTCGTCTCGCCGAACGTGTGCTCGGCGAGCGCGTACCGCGCGAGCTCGCCGAGCAGCGCATCCGTCACTGCGCTTGCTCCTGGCGGAGATAGTCGAGCACGTCGTACAGCTCGTCGCGCGTCTGCATGGTCTCGACGACGCTCGACTGCGAGCCGTCGCGGCGAATCGCTTCGTAGACGCGCTCGCTCGCGCGAGCGGCGGCACGCGACGCCGAAAGCGGATAGAGCGCGACCGCGACGCCGGCGTCGCGCAGGTCGTCGAGCGTCCAAAGCGGCGTCACGCCGAACTCGGTCAGGTTGACGAGCACCGGCGCATCGAGCGACGACGTCACGCGGCGGACGTCGTCGAGCGAGCGCAGCGCCTCTGCGAAGACGACGTCCGCGCCGGCATCGACGTAGGCCGCCGCGCGCGCGACCGTCTCCTCGACCGTCGGCGCGTCGGTGCGCGCAACGACGAGCAGTTCCTCGCGCGCGCCGACGGCCGCACGCACGCGCGCGACCATCTCGCCCGCGTCGACGAGCTGCTTCCCCGGCCGGTGGCCGCAGCGCTTCGCGCCGACCTGGTCCTCGATCTGGACGGCTGCGACGCCGGCTCGCTCGAGCTCGCGAACCGCGCGCTCGACGACGGGCTCGTGGCCCCAGCCCGTGTCGATGTCGACGAGCAGCGGCAGCTCGGTCGCGGCCGTGATGCGCGCCGCGTCGGTCAGGACGTCCGCCAGCTGGATGACGCCGAGGTCGGGCAGGCCGAGCGAGTGGTTCGCGACGCCCGCTCCCGAGAGGTAGAGCGCGCGGAAGCCGGCCCGTTCGGCGAGCAGCGCCGCGTAGGCGTTGATCGCGCCCACGACCTGCAGCGGGCGCTCGGCCGCAAGCGCGTCACGCAGGCGCGCCGCGGCCGTCATTCGACGATCGTGCAGGCGTCCGCCGGGATCTGCACCTTCACGTGCTCGGCGAACACGGGCCGCGACACCTGCGCCGTCAGCGCCAGCCCCGACGCATCGAGCTCGTACTGGTAGTGGTCGCCGAGGAACGCGACCGAGCGCACCCGCGCGTCGAGGGTGTTGCTCCCGTTCAGCGTCGAAGTGTCGGCCGCCTCGACGCGCAATGCCTCAGGGCGCACCGCCAGCGTCAGCGACGCGCTCGGCGTGGGCGTCTGGTCGGCGTCGACCCACAGCTTGCGGCCGCCGTCGAGCTCGATCGCGACCTGCCCGCGCTCCCAGGCGGCGACCCGGCCGGAGAGAAGATTGACGCGGCCGACGAACTCGGCGACAAAGCGGTTCGCAGGGCGCCGGTAGATCTCCTCCGGCGTGCCGATCTGCTGCACCTCACCGCGCGACATGACGGCGACGCGCTCGCTCATCGAGAGCGCCTCGTCCTGATCGTGCGTGACGAAGATCGTCGTCAGGCCGAGTTGGTGCTGCAGCTCCTTGACCCACGCCCGCGCACGCTCGCGCAGTTTCGCGTCGAGGTTCGAGAACGGCTCGTCGAGCAGGAGCACCGACGGCGAGTAGACGAGCGCGCGCGCGAGCGCGACGCGCTGCTGCTGACCGCCCGAGAGCTGGTGCGGATAGCGATCGGCGTACTGCTGCATCTCGACGAGCCCCAGCACCTCCGCCACCCGCGCGCGAGTCGCCGCGCGCTTCGTCCGCCGCACCTTCAACGGGAAGGCGAGGTTCTCGAACACCGTCATGTGCGGCCAGACTGCGTACGACTGGAAGACGATGCCGAGGTTCCTGCGCTCGGCCGGCACGCTCACGCGACGAGCCGCGTCGAAGAAGACGTCCTCGCCGACGGCGATGCGCCCGGCCTCGGGCGTCTGGAACCCGGCGATCGACATCAGGGTCGTCGACTTGCCGCAGCCGCTCGGCCCGAGCAGCGTGAACAGCTCGCCGTCGGCGACGTCGAACGACACGTCGTCGAGCGCGCGCGTCTCGGTGAATTGCTTGACGAGGGACTCGACATGGATCTCAGGCATCGTGACCTCCCGTCACGCGGATCTTGAGCACGAGCGTTCCGAGCGCGAGCACGATCACCGTCACTCCGACCTGCACCATCGCGAGCGACGCCACGGGCCCGACGATCCCCTGCAGGAAGGTATCGAGCATCGTCGTGCCGATCACCTCCGTCCCCGGCCGCACGAGGAAGAGCGCCGGGTCGTAGTCGTTGAGGATCTCGACGAACATCAGGATGAACGACGCGAAGAGCGCGGGCTTGAGCAGCGGCAGGACGATGCTGCGGCACGTCCGCCACCAGCCGGCGCCGACGGAGCGGCCGGCCCGGTCCAGCTCCCCGCCGATGCGCGCCATCGTCGGGTACATGACGACGTAGGCGAACGGCAGGTTGCGGATGCAGAAGGCGAGCAAAATCCCCCAGATCCCCTGCCGCAGCCAGCTGCCGGGCGCGCCGGTGAGCAGGTACGCCCAGAAGAAGCCGATGCCGATGATCAGGCCGGGGATCGCGCGCGGGTAGAGCATCACGAACGGCAGCGATTTCCGCACCGGCAGACGCGAACGGTGCGCGACGAGCGTGGCGAGCGCGACAACGGCCGTCGTCGCGATCCCGCCGATCAGCGCGAGCAGCGCGCTGTGCTCGATCGAGCGCAGGTAGACGCCGGTGCCGAGGATGTGCCAGTTCGACCAGGTGAACAGGTGCCACGGCGCGATCAGCGGCGTCAGGAACGCGACGAACGACATCAGCATCAGGCCGAGCACCGGCACGAGCGTGCTGAACAGGACATAGAGAGCGATCGCGATCGCGAGCGGCCACCGCCACCCGCGCAGGCGCAGCATCGCCGTGCGTCCCGCCTTGCCGGCGACCGAGACGTAGCGCGCCTCGGCGCCGAGCATCCGGTTGCGCACGAGCAGCAGGAGCGTCGCGACGAGCAGGAGCAGCATCGCGCCCGCGCTGACGAGCGGCGAGTCAGGGCTCGCGGCGTTCGTCCACTGGAGGTAGAGGTACGTCGAGACGAACTGGATGTTGTGTGGGGTGCCGAGGAGCAGCGGGATGCCCAGCGACGCGATCGAGAGGGTGAAGATCAGCGTCGCGGCGTTGAGCAGCGCGGGGCGGAGCATCGGCACCGTCACGCTCCCGAGGACCTTGAGCGGCGCGGCGCCTGCGCTGCGGGCGGCATCCTCGAGCGAGGAGTCGGCGCGGGCGAGCGCCGCCTCGCACGTCATGTACGCGACCGGCAGGAGCCGCGTCGCCTCGATCACGGCCATGCCGGGAATCGTGTTGATGTCGAGCGTGCCGATGTGCAGGTGCGTGTGGATCAGGCTCGAGAGATAGCCGCCCGGGCCCCACACGACGATCCAGCCGAGCACGAGGCCGAGTGAGGGAAGCAGGAGCGGCAGCAGCGTCAGCCGGCCGAACGCGCGCCGCCCGGGCAGATCGGTGCGGGCGACGAGGATCGCCACCGCCGTGCCGGCGACGACGGACAGCGCCGTCGTCATCGCCGCGTACTCGAGCGTGTGCAGCGCCGCGTGCCAGAACTTCGGGTCGGCGAACAGGTCGCGGTACGCGGACAGGGTGAACGCGCCGCCCGCCTCGTACAGCGGGCGGTCGCGGACCGAGGCATAGAGGAGCGGGACGAACGGGCCGAGGATGAGCCCGACGACGACGACCCACGTCAGCCACTGCAGCGTCCCCGCGGTCGGCAGCGAGCGCTTGCGCCGACGCGGAGCAGCAGCTTCGTAGGTCGTCGTCGTCATCGACTCAGCGGCCTAGCCGAAGATCCCGTGCCACTGCGCCGTGAACTTCGGGCGCGCGTTCACGAACTTCTGCGTGAACCCCGGCATGTAGACCTTCTTCGCGCCGACCTTC
>DASXWV010000024.1:0-6088 GCA_036503495.1 Gaiellaceae bacterium | reverse complement strand
CACCTCGAGATGAGAGCTCCCATCCCCTCGAGGGAGTAAGGGCGGTCGGAGACTACGACCTTGATAGGCCGGCGGTGCAAACGCAGCAATGCGCTCAGCTGACCGGTACTAATTGCCCGAGGTCTTGATTTGAACTCTGGTACGGAGTCGCTATGGAGTTTTGAGGGTGACGCGCAGCCTCGACAGGCGCCGTCCCTTTGACAGTTCGGCGGTCATACCGGCGGGGAAACACCTCTTCCCATTCCGAACAGAGAAGTTAAGCCTGCCAGGGCCGATGGTACTCGGAGGGCAACCTCCCGGGAGAGTAGGTCGCCGCCGATTTATCTTCGAGAAAGGGCCGCCGCGAGGCGGCCCTTTCTCATTCCTCGTTCGCGATCAGCCAGTGATGTCCGAACGGGTCGACGACGCGGCCCTGCCGCAGCCCGTAGGGCTGGTCGGCGACGGGGAACATGATCCGCGCACCCGCCTCGGCGGCGCGCGCCTGCGCCGCGTCGGGATCGGCGACGTGCAGCGACAGCCGCACAGTCGTCGCGCCGGCCGTCTCGGCGGACGGCGTCCCGAGGTCGGGCGCCTCGGTCGCCACGCCGAGCCGCTCGCCGTCGATCTCGAGCACCGCCACCTGCCGGCCGTCGGGCGCGTGCAGCCGTTCGCCGACCTCGACCGCGCCGAACGCGCGCTCGTAGAACCGCACCGCCGCCTCGACGTCGCGCACCGCGAGGAACGGGTAGAGGTCCGTCATGCCGCCAAGGATAGGATTCCGCTCGGTGCCGCGCATCGCCTACGCCGACCCGGACGAGCTCGACGACCCCGAGCTCCGCGCCGCGCTCGAGCATGCGATGCTCCACAGCACGCCGCGGCCCGAGATCCAGGCGATCCGCGCCCGGCAGCCGGAGGTGCTCCGTGCCTTCCTCCACAGCTGGGAGCGGCTGTTCAAGGGCGGCATCGTCGACCTCCACCTCAAGGAGCTCTGCCGGCTCCGCGTCTCGCAGACGCTCGACTGCGATTACTGAGGGAACCAACGTGCCGTCCGGTCGGGACGGCAGGCGGCCGGCGAGGAGAAGCTCGCCGACCTCGACCGCTACGAGACGTCACCGCTCTTCGACGAGCGCGAGCGCGTCGCGCTCCGCTACACCGACGCGATCTGCTGGAACCCGGACCTCGCCGACGATGCGCTCTGGGAGCAGCTGCACGCGCATTTCAGCGAGCCGGAGCTCGTCGAGCTCGGCTCGTTCATCGGCTACATCGCGGGCGGCCAGCGGTGGATCCGCACGCTCGGGATCGGCCACGGCGAGGTGCTCGCCGAGACGACCGTCGGCCTGAGCCCGCAGGCGGCCGCAGCGGTCGAGGCGCAGCGCGCGACCGACTAGAACGGTCATCGCGCTGCCACCAGAATGTGCGCGTGACGAGCACCGAGCGCCTGCTCGCGAAGGCGGCGGCCGCACAGCGGTCGTCGAAGTACGTCGCCTTCACCGACATGGTCGACGCGCGCGACGTCGTCGCGATGGCGAACGTCGGCGGCGGAGTCATCATCGCCAAGCAGTCTCCGGATGTCGCTGCCCTCCGCGAGCGCCTCGCGTTCGACGACGTCGAGCTGCACGGCGACGCACTCGTCGTCGGGCCGGCCGGCGAGGCGCCGCTCACGCTCGACAGCAACGGCGCCTACTTCCGCCACGGCGCGCGCAGCGTGCCCGCGACGCGGGAGGATCTGCGGCGGTTCATGGAGCGGCGGGTCGCCGCGGTCAAGCGCCGCCTGATCGGCGACATCAAGCGCGTGATCACCGCGCCCGAAGGCTCCGAGATCGTCGCGATCGAGCGGGCCGAGGACGAGCAGGGCGAACGCGTGATCCGCATCACCACCGACGAGAACGCGCCGCTCTACCGCGCCGTCGACTTCGACGTCACGCACCCGTACCGCCAGAAGGAGGCGATCGAGGAGGTCAACCGCCGCGTGCCGGCCGACGCCTCGATCAACAGCTACGAGTTCCAGGCGGTCCGCCGCACGCAGGAGATCGACCCCGATTTCGTGCACCGGCCGCGCTTCGGCACGAACCAGTACAGCGAGGCGTTCGTCGACTGGCTCGTCGGCTGCGTCGAGCGCGACCCGCAGTTCATCGCACGCGCCCGCGCGCGCTATCGCGAGCTGAGGGTGAGCGCCTCGAGGTCGCGCGGGTAGTACGTCAGCCACTCGACGCCGTCCTCGGTGACGGCGACGGTGTCCGAGTGGCGGAAGCCGCCGACCGACGGCGAGTAGAGCCCGGGCTCGACCGTGAACACCATCCCGGGCACGATCTCCGTCGCGTCGCCGCGGTCGAGGAACGGCCCTTCGTGGTACCGCATGCCGATCGCGTGGCCGACGTGGTGGCGCCAGTGCGGCCAGAGGTCGTGCGCGTCGTAGTAGGCGCGGACGACGCGGTCGACCTCTGCGCACGGCACGCCGGGACGGATCGTGTCGACGGCGAGCGTTTGCAGCGCGAGCATGTGGTCGAACAGCCGCTTCTGTTCGTCCGTCGGCGGTCCGATGACCATCGTCCGCTCGAGCTCGGAGTGGTATCCCCAGACCGGCGCCGACGCGCCGGTGACGAGCACGTCGCCCGCCTGGAAGACGATGTTGTTGCCGTGTGCGTGTGGAATGGCGGCATTGCGCCCGATCTGCCCGCGATAGCCGGCCATCGCGCCCGAGTAATACGGCGACTGGCCGCGATACACCGGACCGATCGCATCGAGCATCGCCGCATTCGCCTCGGTCGACGCGCGGGTCTCGACCTCCGTCTCCGAGACGCCCGGACGGGTGTACCGCTGGAGCAACGTGTGCGCGAGGTTCGCCCACTTGCACGACTCCCGCAGCAGCTCGATCTCCGCGGCGGACTTGACGGCCATCTGGTCCTCGACGAGCTCGGCGACGTGCGTCCAGTCGCCGAGGCCGGGACCGCGGTAGCCGAACACCCACGGGTAGCCGTCGGCATCGGCGCCGAGCGAGCCGCGGATGCCGAGCCCGTCGAGCAGCCCGCGCAGCTGCTCCATCGGATGCTGCTCGCCCGGGTACTCGTCGTAGTGCGCGATCTCCGACACGGCGGTGTTCGCACGCGCGTGCTCGAGCTCGAGGCGCGGCACGAGCATCCCGCCGCGCGCGTCCTTCGAAACCGCGAACGCGATCGGCCGCTCCGTCGGGATGAAGAAGAACCCGGTGTAGTAGTGGACGTACTGCGGATCGAACAGCACGGCGCCGCTCAGCCCGCGCTCGCCGAGCGCCGCCGCGAATGCCGCGCGCCGCGCCGCGAACTCCTCGTCGCAGATCCTCAAGCCGCGGGCACCTGCTCCTGCGGGGCGACCGCGCGGAGTCGCCGCACGCGCTCCTCGAGCTTCGGGTGCGTGACGAAGAGCGCCGCGAGGCCTTCCTCGATGAACGGGTTGAACGTCCACAGCGGCTCCGTCGCCGGCGACGCCTCGAACGCGACGAGCTGCGACGCCTGATCCATCCGCAGCAGCGCGTCGGCGAGGCCGTGCGGCGACTCACACAGCTCGGCCGCACGCGCATCCGCCTCGAACTCGCGCTTCGGCGAGAGGAGGAGATGCATGCAGGCCGCGGCGACCGGGCCGAGGACGAACAGGAGCGCGCGCTGCAGGAAGCCGCCGACGCGGCTGAACTCGATCATCGTCGCAGCGAGCACGGCGACGGCAGTCTGCACGGCGACGTCGCGATGCTTGACGTGCGCGAGCTCGTGCGCGAGCACGCCCTCGAGCTCGGCGGGCGGGCAGGCGGAGATGCATCCGGACGAGATCGCGAGCGCCGAGAACGTCGGCCCGCGGCCGGTCGCGAGCGCGAGCGGCATCCCGTCTGGGATCAGATAGAGCTTCGGCTTCAGGACGCCGGCACGGGCCGCGAGCCGCTCGACGGTCGAATGGAGCAGCGGCGCCTCCGCAACCGGCAGCTCCCGCGCCCGGACCATGCCGAGGACGACGCGGTCGAACGTCCAGTACGCGCCGCCGACGAGCAGCAGCGCGCAGAAGACGAAGATCGAGAGCAGCCGAACGCCGCCGATCGCCCAGCCGACGAATGCGAAGAGGCCTGTGATCCCGAAGAGCAGCAGCCACGCCTTCAGGATGTTGCGTGCCGCGATCAGGGGCCTGGGCCGGGCCCGCCGTTCGGGCCCTCGTCGTCGAGCAGGCCGCGCGGCGGCCAATCGTCGTTCTGCGGCGCGTCGCACCGGCTCGAGCAATGGAGCGAGGCGATGTTCTGGAGCGGCACGAGGATGTGCCCGTTCAGCTCGATGTGCGCGACCTCGTCGACATAGCAGTACGCGGTCAGCACACCTTCCTGATACTCCCCGCCGAAGAGCGCGACCTCCACCTGCTCGCCCTTGTACTTGCTGGTGTAGTCCTCCACCGGGGATGCAGTCTATGCGCCGTCGAAGGTCCAGGACCAGACGGCGCAGTTGTCGATCACCGGGTCGGCGACCCCGTTCAGCGCCGCCTGGATCCGCCGGAGCGAGCCGCCGTGCGTGACGACCACGACCCGCCGTCCGGGGTGCCGCTCGGCGATCCGGTGCACCGCGCGCAGCACGCGCTTACGATGCTCCTCGGTCGACTCGCCGACGAACTCGACGTGCACCCGTTCGTCGCCCGTCAGCCCTTCCCAGCTGCCCCAGTTCTTCTCGCGGAGGTCGGCGTCGATCACGACCGGCAGGCCGAGCCGCGCACCGATGATCTCCGCCGTGTCCCTCGCCCGCACGAGATCGCTGGCGTAGATCGCGTCCGCTCCCTCGCCGGCGAGACGCTCCGCGAGCTCCTTCGCCTGCCGCCGGCCGAAGTCGTTGAGCGGGCGGTCGGTGTGGCCCTGTAGCCGCCCCTCCGCGTTCCAGTCGGTCTCGCCGTGGCGAACGAGGAGCAGCGTCGTCACGCGGGCTAGGCTAGCCAGCCGTGGATCTCGGGCTCACCGACACCGTCTGCCTCGTCACCGGATCGACGGGCGGCATCGGCCGCGCCGTTTCCGAGCTCCTCCGCGCCGAAGGGGCGCAGGTCGTGACCGTCGGCCGCAGCGGCGGCGACATCCGGGCCGATCTCGCGCAGGCCGGCGAGCCGGAGCGCGTCGTCCGCGAGACCGAGGAGCGGCACGGCCGGATCGACGTGCTCGTCAACAACGTCGGCGTCGCATACCAGCGCACCTTCGAGGAAGTGAGCGACGCGGACTGGGACGAGCTCTGGCAGCTGAACGTCATGAGCTACGTCCGCGCGATCCGCGCGGCGCTCCCCGGCATGAAGCAGCGCGGGCAGGGCGTGATCGTCAACGTCTCGTCGACCGCGGCGAAGCGGCCCTCGGCGTCGATGCCCGACTACTCGGTGACGAAGGCGGCGGTCCTCTCGCTCTCGCGGCTGATCGCGGACGTGTACGCGAAGGACGGCATCCGCTGCAACGCCGTGACGCCGGGGCCGACGGCGACCGAGGCGTGGCTCGGCGAGGGCGGGCTCGCGGATCAGCAGTCGTCGCGCAGCGGCAAGTCGCGCGACGAGGTGCTCGCGGCGGTCGGTGCGGGGCGGCCGCTCGGCCGGCTGGCCGAGCCCGACGAGATCGCTTCGGTCGTGGCGTTTCTGTGCTCGCCGCGTGCGAGCTACGTGACGGGCGCGGCGTGGAGCGCCGACGGAGGAACCGTCCCGATCATCCTCTAGTGTGATCCACCGATGCCGGAGACCGCCGGTCGTGTTGCCGATGCCTTCGAACGGCTCGTGCGGGAGCACGAGGAGCGCTGGCTGTCGCCGCTCGCCGTCCGCTCGTACGAGACGCGCGGGCGGGCGCAGGCGGAGGACGAGTGCAGCCTGCGCACGCCGTTCCAGCGGGACCGTGACCGGATCGTCCACTCCAAGGCGTTCCGGCGGCTGCGTCTCAAGACGCAGGTGTTCGTCGACCCCGAGGGCGACCATTTCCGCACACGCCTGACGCACACGCTCGAGACGACCGGGATCGCGCGCGGCGTCGCGCGCGCGCTGCAGCTGAACGAGGACCTCGTCGAGGCGATCGGGCTCGGCCACGACCTCGGCCACCCGCCTTTCGGCCACGCCGGCGAGCACGCGCTCGACCAGCTGCTGCGCGAGC
>DASXWV010000023.1:0-6503 GCA_036503495.1 Gaiellaceae bacterium | reverse complement strand
GCGCAGGCCGAACTTCTCGACGATCACGCGCTCGGGGATGCCGCTGCGGTCGGCGACCTCGGCGGCGGTCATCCAGCGCTCTGGCAGGTACGCGGCGGTGGCCGCCAGCGAGACGGTCGTCACTTCGCCTCGAGCACGCAGTGGATGATGCGCGCGAGCTCCTGCTCGACGTGCGGAGGAACGGTGCCGTCGCCCCAGAGGATGTAGCGCATGCCGAGCATCTCGCCCGCGGCCATCAGCGCCCAGGCGGTGACCTCCGGCTCGATCGCGCCGATCTCACCGCGCGCCATCGACTCGCGCAGCCCCTCCACGTAGCCCGCCGCGAGCCGCTCGTAGTGGTACTCGAGCATCTGCGGCGAGACGAACTCGGCCTGGCGGATGATCCGGTAGAGCGCCGGATGCTCCGCCGTGAAGCGGAAGTACGCGCCGAAGCCGAGCAGCTCCGCCTCGAGCCGCGTCGTGCCCCGCGACGACGCCTCCTTCATCGCGTGCCGCACGCGGCGGTTCAGGTCGCGGATCAGCTGGTCGAAGATGTCCTGCTTCGTCGCGAAGTAGAGGTAGAACGTCCCCTGGCCGACGCCGGCCGCCTCGGTCACCTTGACGATCGAGGCATCGTGGTAGCCGAGCTCGCCGAATACCTGCTCGGCGGCCGCGAGCAGCTTCGCCCGCGTCTCGACGCCGCGCGCCGACAGGGTGCGGCCGTCGGCGCCCTGGACTGATTCCCGCTCCGGCGCCGGCGAAGCCGGCACCTCCGCTCTCGGGCCCGCTCCGTCGAGCCTACGCGCGCTCACGGCGCCACCGTCGCGAGCAGTCCCTGCTTCTGGATCTTGCCGAGCGAGTTGCGCGGGATCTCGCCGACGAAGCGCACGGACTGCGGCACCTTGAACTTCGCAAGGCGCGCGCCGCACCAGGCGAGCAGCTCCTCCTCGGTGGGGCCGTCGGCGACGACGAACGCGACGCCGCACTCGCCCCAGCGCTCGTCGGGCACGCCGACGACCGCCGCATCCTGCACGCCGGGATGCCCGTGGAGCACCGCCTCGACCTCGGCCGGATAGACGTTCTCGCCGCCCGAGATGTACATGTCCTTGAGGCGGCCTCTGATCCGGTAGCAGCCCTCCGCGTCGGCCTCGGCGACGTCGCCGGTGCGCAGCCAGCCGTCGGCGGTGAACGCCTGCGCGGTCGCCTCGGGGTTGCGCCAGTAGCCGGCGAAGACGTTCGGGCCGCGCACCTGCAGCTCGCCCTCGTCGCTCAGCCGCACGTCGACGAACGGGTACGGCTTGCCGGCGAAGCCGAGCTTCCGCACCGCGTCCTCGGGCGGCAGGCAGAGGACGTTCGGCGCCGCCTCGGTGAGGCCGTAGCCCTGGACGATCGCGGTGCCGCGCGCCGCCCAGGTCTCGAGCAGCGCCTCGGGCATCGGCGCGCCGCCGACGACCGCGCGCTCGAGGCTCGACAGGTCGGCGTCGCCGAACCGCTCGTGCTGCGCGAGGAGGAGGTAGATCGGCGGGACGCCCATCATCGTCGTCACGCGCTTCTCCTCGATCAGGCGCAGCACGCGGCCCGCGTCGAACTGCCGCTCGAGCACGACCGTCGCGCCCTTCAGCCAGGCGAGGAGGGCCTGGACGTTCCAGCCGCCGACGTGGAATTGCGGCAGCACCTGGAGGACGACGTCGTCGCCGTGGACGCCGG
Organism: Gaiellaceae bacterium; assembly: GCA_036503495.1. Lineage (GTDB taxonomy): Bacteria > Actinomycetota > Thermoleophilia > Gaiellales > Gaiellaceae > Palsa-739. The sequence continues at coordinate 4,817 of DASXWV010000023.1, read as the reverse complement.
TCGTCGCGTCGAACGAGAGGTTCGTCCAGAAGCAGTTGGCGTGCGTGAGCAGCGCACCCTTCGGCTTCCCGGTCGTCCCGGACGTGTAGATCAGCAGCAGCCCGTCGTCAGGCGTCGCAGAAGCAGCAACGGGGGTGACCCCCGTTGACGGAGTCGTGAGCCGTTCGTGACGCTTTCCCGTCGCCGCCGCCAGCTCCTCGTACTCGTCCTCGACGAGGAAGAGCGACGGCTCGGCGTCGTCGAGCTGGTACTGCAGCTCCGGCGCGGTCAGGCGCCAGGAGAGCGGCAGGAGGATGAGCCCGAGCTGCGCGCAGGCGAAGAGCACCATCACGTGTTCCGGCGAGTTGCCCGTCAGCGTCGCCACGCGGTCGCCGCGGCGCAAGCCCGACTCCGCGAACGCCGCCGCGAACGCGTCGGCGCCGGCGGCGAGCTCGGCGTACGTGACGAGCCGCCCGCCGTAGTCGATCGCGACGCGCTGCGGCGTGTTGCGCGCACGGTCGGCGAGCCAGCGGCCGATGATCACGCCAGGAACTCCGTGACGAGCTCGGCGACGCGCTGCGAGTCCTCCCAGACGAGCAGGTGGCCGCGGTCGGGGACGACCTCGACCCGCGCGCCGTCGATCAGCTCGCCGAGCAGAGCGCCGTTGCGCGGGTCGACGACGACGTCCGCGTCGCCGTGGACGACCAGCGTCGGCGCCGAGATCTCGCCGACACGGTCGTAGGAGTCGAACGTCGCGCCCGCCGCCGCCTGCGCGAGCCACGCGTCGACCGTCGGCGCGCGCTCGAGTCGGTAGCGGAGGATCTCCTCGACAAGCTCGGGCAGCTCGCGCACGCCGCGCGCGCCGAGCGAGTTCTCGACGAACATCCGCAGCCCGGCCTCGCGCTCCATCGTCGGATACGTCGCGAACACTTCGACGGTGCTCGCCGGCATCGGGTGCGCCTTCGGGCCGCCGGGCGCCGTCGAGACGAGCACGAGCCTCTCGACGCGGTCCGGCGCCGTCAGCGCGATCTCCTGCGCGATGTAGCCGCCGAGCGAGACGCCGAGCAGGTTCGTGCGCTCGATGCCGGCGTCGTCGAGGACGCCGAGAACGTCTTCGGCCATCTGGGCGACGGTGTATGGCCCCGCAGGCGCAGCGCTCTCGCCGACGCCGCGGTTGTCGATCAGCACGACGCGGAACCGCTCGGCGAGCAGGGCGGGCAAGCGGCCCCAGCCGCGGCGGTCGTAGGCGAGGCCGTGCACGAGCGTCAGGGGCGGCCCCTCGCCCCGCACCTCGTACGCGATCTTCACACCGGCGGACTCGGCGATCATGCGGCGTCCGCCTCCGGCCGCACCGCTGCCTCGATCCGCCGCAGGCCGGTCGCGCGGCCGCGCACGGCGAGCCCCGCCAGCCCGCCCGGCAGAAAGACGACGATGAGGATGAAGACGATGCCGAGCAGGAAGAGCGGCTGCTCGATCGGCGTCCGCAGGACGTGCGGCAGCCCCTCGACGGTCGACGAACTGCCGATCGCGATCAGCCGGTCGCGCACGTACCAGTAGAGGATGCCGCCGAGCACGGCCCCCCAGCGCGAGCCGGCGCCGCCGATCACGACCATCAGCAGCAGCGTCAGCGTGAACTCCGGCGCGGTGACGGCCAGCGTCGAGCCGTTGTAGAGGAGCATGTAGACGATCCCGCCGCCCGCCGCAAGGAAGGACGACAGCACGAACGCCTGCAGCTTGTACGCGCGCGGCCGGAGACCGAGCACCTCGACGCGCTGCTCGTTCTCGCGGATCGCCTGCCAGATGCGACCGGGCGACGAGTCGACGGCCCAGCGCACGACGAAGAAGACGAGGGCGAGGAACGCGAGCACGAGCCAGTACAGGTTCTTCGTGTTGAGGATGCCGACGAACGCCTGCGGCAGCTTCGTGTAGTCGGCGCCGAGTCCTTCCTCGCCGTGCGTCCAGTGGTGCGGGTCCTTCAGCGCGAGCACGGCGCCCGCCTGTGCGAACGCGAGCGTCACCATCGCGAATGCGATGCCGCTCACGCGCAGCGACACGTAGCCGAGCACGACCGAGAGAGCGAACGCGACCGCGAGGGTGAAGAGCACGCCCTGCCAGAACTGCCAGTGCCAGTCGGTGATCGCGATGTTCGAGAGGTAGACGCCGACCGCGATGTAGAGCGCGTGCCCGAACGAGAGCAGGCCGGTGAACCCGAACTGGATGTCGTAGGTGAGCGCCAGCGCGCCGTAGAGGAGGCACGCCGCGAGCAGCGCGAGCGTCCCCGGCGACGAGATCGGCTGGTCGAACAGCTTCGGGATCTTGACATCGAGCTTCGGCACGAAGGCGAGCAGCACGAAGACCGCGAGCGGCCACAGCCAGTCGACGACGGCGCGGCGACTCACGCGCGCGCTCCGACGACCGCGCCCGCGAACCCGCGCGGACGCGTCAGCAGCACGAGCCCGAGCAGCAGCACGACCACCATGTCGCCGATGCCGGCCGACGCGTAGTAGTTCGCGTACTGCTGCGTCAGGCCGACGACGACGGCGGCAATCGCGGAGCCGCCGATCGAGCCGAGGCCGCCGATGACGACGACGATGAACGCGAAGATCAGCAGGCTCGTCCCCTGTTCCGGGCCGACGACGTTGAAATAGACGCCGCTAAGGACGCCTGCGACGGCGGCGGCGACGCCGCCGATCGCGAAGACGAGCGTGAACGCCTTCCGCACGTCGATGCCGAGCGCCTGCACCATCGCGCGGTTCTCGACGCCGGCGCGGATGATCAGGCCGTAGCGCGTCCGCCGCAGAAAGAGCTGCAGCAGCCCGAGCACGACGGCCGCGGTCGCGATCTCGACCCAGCGGTCGTTCGGGATGTGCGCCCCGGCGATGTCGGTCGTCTCGTGCAGCCACGCGGGTACCGCGAACGTCTTCGCGTCCGGCCCCCAGATGCCGGTGATCAGCGCGACGAACGCGAGCTGCAGCCCGACGGTGACGAGGACCTGCTCGATGTGGCGCGAGTAGAGCGGCCGGATCAGGACCAGCTCGACGAGCGCGGCGAAGACGCCGCCGAGCACGAGGCCGACGAGCGCGCTCAGCAGCCACCGCGCGAGCACCGAGTGCACGCCGTCGAAAAGGTGCACCGACGTCCACCACGTCCCGTAGCTGCCGACGGTGATGAACGCGCCGTGCGCGAAGTTGAGGATGCCCATCAGCCCGTAGATGAGCGAGAGGCCGGAGGCGATCAGGAAGTACATCGCGCCGAGCCCGACGCCCGTCACCGTCAAGAGAAAGAAGGTGCTCACGAGGCGTGCCCCACGCCGAGCAGCCGCCGGACGAGCGCGGGCTGGTCGAGCAGCTCCTGCGCGTCGCCGGCGTGCACGACGCGTCCCTGGTCGAGCACGACCGCGTCGCGTGCGATGCGGCGCACGACGCTGAGGTTCTGCTCGACCAGCAACACGGTCGTCAGCTCGGCGAGGCGCTCGAGGACGCGCGCCACCTCGGCGACGAGCGCCGGCGCGAGGCCCTTCGTCGGCTCGTCGACGAGCAGCACGCGGTTGTCGTTGAGCAGCGCCCGCGCGATCGCGACCATCTGCTGCTGGCCGCCAGACAGCGTCCCCGCGCGCTGCTCGGCGCGCTGCGCGAGCTCGGGAAAGAGCTCGTGGACGAGGTCGTAGCGCGGCTCCGCGTCGCGCTCGGCGAGACGGAGGTTTTCGCCGACGGTGAGGCCGGTGAAGACGTCGCGGTCCTCCGGCACGTAGCCGATGCTGCGCCGGACGATGCGGTGCGTCGACATGCCCGCGAGCTCGGCGCCGTCGAACTCGATCGAGCCGCGGCGGTCGACGAGGCCGAGGATCGCGCGCAGCGTCGTCGTCTTGCCGACGCCGTTGCGGCCGAGCAGCGCGGTGACGCCGCCCTCCGGCACGTCGAACGACACGCCCTGGAGCACGTGCGACTGACCGAGGTGCACGTGCAGGTCGCGCACCGACAGCAGCGTCCGCGTCGCGACGGCATTCACAGCGACTCCCCCAGGTACGCGGACTGGACCGTCGGGTTCGCCATCACGGCGGCGGGCGTGTCGCAGGCGAGCAGCGCACCGTGGTGCATGACCGCGATCCGCTGCGCGAGCCCGGTGACGACGTCCATGTGGTGCTCGACCATCAGCACGGTCTTCCGTTCCTGCTCGTGGATGCTGCGGATCAGCTCCACGAGCTGCGGGACGTGCTCGGCGGAGAGCCCCGCCATCGGCTCGTCCAGCATCAGCACGGGCTTGTCGGCCGCGAGGAGCATCGCCAGCTCGAGCCGGCGCTTGTCGCCCTGCGAGAGCGCGCCCGCCGCGACGAGCGACTTCGCCTCCAGCCCGACCCGTGCGAGCGCGGCGCGGGACCGCTCGAGCGCCGGCTTCACGCCGGCGGCCCGCCGCCACACGCGCAACGTCCCCCCGAGCGCCGCCTCGGCGGAGAGCCGGACGTTCTCGTGCACGGTCAGCAGCGGGAACACGCTCGACACCTGGAACGTCCGGCCGATCCCCTCGCGCGTGCGCAGGAACGTCGGCTGCTGCGTGATCTCCCTGCCGCCGAGCAGGATCGAGCCTGCCGTCGGCCGGTAGATCCCCGACAGGAGGTTGAACAGCGACGTCTTGCCGGCCCCGTTCGGCCCGATGATCCCGAGCAGCTCGCCCTCGGCGACCTCGAGGCTGACATCGGCGACGATGCGTGCGCCGCCGATGTCGAGCCCGAGGTTGCGCGTGGCGAGGATCGGAGGGCCCTCGGTCACCTACTTGAACGGCGTGACGGGAGGCTGCGTGTTGCCCGCCGTGATCGTCTTCAGGACCTTCACGACGAAGTG
>DASXWV010000022.1:0-7097 GCA_036503495.1 Gaiellaceae bacterium | reverse complement strand
CTCGATGAAGGCGACGATCTGCGGGATGTACTCCGTCGCCTGCGGCAGCTCGTCCGGCATGCCGAGCCCGAGGTCGCGCGTGTCGTCGAGATACCACTGCGTCGCACGCGCGGCGAGCTCGGCGCTCGCTCCCGGCGCCGCCTCGTAGATCTTGTCGTTGACGTCGGTGATGTTGTGGACGAGCGTCGCCTCGTAGCCGCGCTCGCGCAGCCAGGTGCGCAGCCACATCCCGAGCACGAACGGCCGCGCGTTGCCGATGTGCGCACGCTGGTAGACCGTCGGGCCGCAGAAGTACATGCGGATCGGGCCCGGCGGCGGCGGCAGCTCCTCGAGCCGGCGCGTCAGCGTGCTGTAGAGGCGCATCGGTCAAGCCTAGAGAGCAGCTCGTCGCGACCGAGCGACTCGATCACCGCGGCGAGCTCCGGGCCGCGGTCGCGGCCGGTCAGTGCGCGGCGCACGGACTTCAGGTCGCCGCCGACCGCTTTCAGCTCGCGAACGATCGAGCGCGCGTCGAGCCCGCCCTCCACGAGCTCGCGGGCGCGCGCGATCGTCTCCGGGGCGTCGACCGCGACCTCGTCCGGCGAGAGGATGTGCTCCGCGTACTCGCGCGCCTCGCGCAGGTCGCGCGCTCCGCGCATCGCCGGCACCACCGACTCAGGGACGCCGACGCGCGCTGCGAGCTCGGCATCGGAGAGCGCCGCGAGCGACTCGATCGACAACCGCCGCAGCCGTGCAAGGTCGAGACGGACGTCATGCCGCGGCAGCCCGAGCTCGTCGAGGTACGCGCGCACCGCCTCGGCCGGGAAGCCGGCGTCGCGGAGATCGGCGAGCGACGACGCGCCGTGTCGCTTCGACAGCTTGCGCCCGTCGTCGCCGAGCAGCAGCCCGTGGTGCACGTACTCGGGCGGTTCCGCGCCGAGCGCGCGGATCAGCTCCGCCTGCACCGCTTCGTTCGGCCGATGGTCGGAGCCGCGGATCACATGCGTGATCGCGAAGTCCACGTCGTCGACGACGCTCGCGAGCTGGTACGTCGGCGTTCCGTCCGGGCGCAGCAGCGTCACGTGTCCGAAGCGGAGCGAGCCGTCCGGGTCCGGCGTGCCGATCTGGTGCGCGGCCTCCCGGTGGCGGACGTGGCGCTCGCTCTGCCGGAGCGGCCCCTCGTCCCAGCGCACGCCGAGCCACTCGAGGTCGCCGAGGATCGCCGCCTCGCCGCCGGCGGTCGCGCGCGACGCATCCGTGTCGTCGATGCGGAGCAGCATGACGCCGCCCTGCTCGTCCGCGAAGCGGCGGTTCGCGACCGCACTCAGTGCGTTACCGAGATGAAGCGACCCGGTCGGGCTCGGCGCAAAGCGGACGCGCACCATGCACGGACCGTAACGGCTGGTGCCCGCGTCGAAGCGGGCACCAGCCGTGGGCTCGGCTCAGGCCGCGAGGCGCCGCTTGGCCTTCTGCACCGACGGCAGCGCCGACTTCGCCTTCGCGAGCGGCCGCGCCTTCAGCGCGACGGCGGCCGGCTTCGCGGAGATCGTGATCTCCTCGCCCGTCGCCGGGTTGCGCCCCTTGCGCGCCTTCGTCGCGGGGCGCAGGCGAACCGCAAGCTGCACGAGCCCGCCGATCTTGACCTTCTCGGCGTTGCCGAGCTCCTCGAGGACGACGTCCTCGAGCGCTGCCAGGACGGCCTTCGCGTCCGCGCGCGTGACGTCCGCGCGGTCGGCGACCTCGGCGACGAGCTGAGACTGCGTTAGTGCCATGAAACCCCTTCGTCTGGTTGATTACGGACGAGGGATGGTAGGTGACGCCGCGGCTAGACGGATCGCGATCCACGCCCAGCTGCTCGACGGCACGGCGACGAACGTCCTCGACACGGTGCGGCGGCTCGGCTACCTGCAGATCGACCCCATCTCGACGGTCGCGCCGCCCCAGAAGCTCGTGCTCTGGAGCCGCCTCGGGACGTACGACGCCGCCGAGGTCGAGCGCCTCCTCTGGGAGGAGCGGCAGCTCGTCGAATGGCGGGCGTTCATCTATCCGGTCGAGTCGCTGCCGCTCCTCCGCGCGCGCATGCGGTCGCGCAACTCGGTCAATGGGAACGCAAAGGAGTTCCTGCGCGAGCACGCCTCGTTCCGCCGGACGATCCTGCGCGAGCTCGACCAACGCGGGCCGCTGCTTGCCCGCGAGCTCGAGGACCCGCGCCCGCGCGCCGAGAAGCACCGCTGGTGGGGGACCCGCCGGGTCGGCGTCATGCTCGAGATCCTCTGCGCGCGCGGCGAGGTCGCGGTCGTCGGCCGACGCGGCGGGCACCGCGTCTTCGACCTCGCGGAGCGCTGGTATCCCGAGACGGAGGTCGTGCCGCTGCGCGAGGCCGAGCGGCTGCTCGACGAGCAGCGGCTGCGCGCGCTCGGGATCCGGTTGCGGCGAGGCAAGTGGGAGGTCTCGCCCGACGCCGACGACTCACCAGTCCCCGATCGCGCGACGCTGCTCTCACCGTTCGACCGCCTGATCCACGACCGCGCGCGGGCGGAAGCGCTCTGGGGCTTCTTCTACCGGCTCGAGATGTACGTGCCGAAGGCGAAGCGCGAGTACGGCTACTACGTGCTGCCGCTACTCGTCGGCGAGGAGATCGTCGGGCGCGCGGAGCCGGTCTGGAACAAGCAGACGAGGACGCTCGACGTCGCCGGCGCCTGGGGTGACACGTCGCGCCTCGACGAGGCGCTCAGCTCGCTCGAGACGTGGCTTCGAGCGTCTGCTTGATCGCGACGAGGCCGGCGTCCATCGCCGCCGCGGTGGGCCGGCCGTCGCCTCCGACGTGCGCGACCCCGTGGTGGTGCTCGTACGGCTCGTCGACGATCTGTAGGCGAGCGCCCGCCGCTCCTCGTCGATCGCGACGAGCCGCTCGCGCAGCGTCACCCCGTTGACGAAGGTGATGACGCGGTCGTCGCCCTCGCGGCGGCAGTCGGTGACGAAGCCGCGCGCAGCGCCTCCCAGGCCGTGTCGGGATCGACCTCGATCGGCACCGACTTGACGATCGACGGCATGTCCGAACTCTAGGGTGTCGGCGTGGAGCAACGCCTGCTCGAGTGGTACGACGCGAACCGTCGCGACCTGCCGTGGCGGCGCACGCGCGACCCGTACGCGATCCTCGTCAGCGAGGTGATGGCGCAGCAGACGCAGGTCGAGCGCGTCGTCCCGCGGTGGCAGCGCTGGCTCGACCGCTGGCCGACCGTCGATGCGCTCGCGGCGGCGAGCGCCGGCGACGTGATCGCCGAGTGGCAGGGGCTCGGCTACAACCGACGCGCGCTGGCGCTGCACCGTGCGGCGCAGCACGTCGCCGCGCACGGCTGGCCCGACGACCTGACCGAGCTGCCGGGCGTCGGCCGCTACACCGCCGACGCGCTTGCGTGCTTCGCGTTCGGCCGCGACGTGCTGCCGGTCGACGTCAACGTCGCGCGGATCGGCGAGCGCACCGGCGCCGCCTTCACGAGCGCGGCTGCGCAGGCGCTGATGGATCTCGGCGCGACCGTCTGCCTCGCGCGCGTCCCGCGCTGCGCTGCCTGTCCGCTCGCGGACGGCTGCCCGAGCCGCGGCCGCCGCTACGAGCCGCTGCGCAAGCAGGGCCCGCTCGAGGGCTCGTTCCGCCAGCGGCGCGCGCAGGCGCTGCGGCAGGTGATTGCCGGCGAGACGCCGGCCGACGCCGAAGCGGTCGCCTCGCTCGCCAGGGACGGGCTCGTCGCGCTCGACGGCGAGCGCGTGTCCTTGCCCGTATAGACGGGTACCATCCGCCCGCGAATGGTCGCCTCGCTCGCCACCATCCTGATTCCCGTCTGGATCCTCCTCTTCCTGCTCGTGTTGCTCGGGGCCGTGGCGCTGCTCGGCCGGATCCAGAACGGCCGCTATCTGCGCCCGGTGATCCTCGGCCTGATGAAGGTGCCGTTCCTCAAGAAGTGGATCGAGAAGGCGTCGAACGCGGCGATCGAGCGCTCGAACCCGGAGCTCGCGTCGGCGATGAAGAAGATGCAGCGCACGGGTGCGCTGCGCGACCCGATGAAGGCGCAGGCGGCGATGTCGCAGCTGACCCGCGACGAGCGCCGCGCGCTGCTCGACATGCAGGAGCAGCAGGGCCTCGGCGTCGAGCCGGAGGCGACGAACCGCCAGATGCGCCGGCGCCTCGAGAAGGCGCAGAAGAACGCCCGCCGCGGCGGGCGCTGAGATCGAACCAGAATGACGCTCGTCGAGCGGGGGCGATAGGCGAGTGCAGCGCAAGGACGCAGGGAGCGCCGCCTAGCGCGGCCGCGCGACACAGTCGCTCATTCTGGTTCGATCTCTAAGCAGCAGCGGGGTAGCGTTCCGCGTACAGCGCGCGCCAGAGCTGCAGCAGGCGGTCGCGCTCGAGCGGCTGCAGCTCGTGCCCCGTCTTGCGCTCGTGCACCGACAGCTCGTCCTCGACCATCTCGAGCGTGAACGTCTCGTCCCACGCGTGCCCGCGCACCCAGTTCTCGCACGACTTCGCGACGTCGGCCGACGCCTTGCGCCCCGGGGCGGGCGCGGCGGCGCGGCGCGCCAGCTCCTCGGTGAGGCGCGTGATCTCGAGGCGCAGCTCGTCGGGCGTCCACTGGTCGATCGGCTTCGCAGCCATGTGCAAAACGGTACGGATCAGGCCGGATGCCGCATCCACACGTTCGGCTCGACGTACGTGCCGACGCCGTTCTCGAACCGCACGGTGGTGAGCCCGCCCGGGACGACGTAGTCGCCGTCCTCGGGGAACTGGAGACCGGTCCAGCCCTCCCACTCCTCGCGCGAGCCCGTGACGGTCATCGACCGCGGCGCCGGATCGACGACGTCCGCACCGACGCGCTCGTGCGTGCGGATCCACGGGTCGTAGTGGTAGCCGTCCTCGCGCCGCCACTTGGCGTAGCTCTCGATCGGCGTCAGCGGATAGCGCTCCTTCCACGTCGGGCGCACCGGCGCGATCATGCAGTCGAGGCCGTGCGGAGCGGCGAGGCTCGCCATCCGCCGCAGGAGCACGGCACTGATGCCCTGACCGCGGTACTCCGTCGCGAGCCCCGCGACGACCGCGCACAGCGTCGTCGGCTCTCCCGACTGGCCGTTGCTGAGCGCCCAGTCCAGCCCGCGTGGTTCCGCGAGACCGTCCCAGTGCACCGGCACCGTGCAGGCATAGCCGACTGTCTCCCTGCCGTCGACGACCCAGAACTGGAAGTCGGGAAATACCTCGTAGAGCCGCGGCCAGAACGTGTTCACGACCTCGTCGTGGCCCATGAAGTCCGGCCAGAGGTACGGCAGCGTTCCGCGCAGGTCGCGCTCGGCGTGCGTGAGGATGCGCAGCTTCACCGACGAAGGAGTGCGACGGCCTGCGCCGCAAGTCCTTCTTTTCGGCCGGTGAAGCCGAGACCGTCCGTCGTCGTCGCGCGGACTGCGACCCGCTCCGCGTCGACACCCAGCGCACCCGCGAGCCGCTCGCGCATCGCCGCGCGGTGCGGCGCGAGCCGCGGCTCCTCGCCGATCAGGATCACGTCGGCGTTGACGAGCTCCCAACCTGCCTCCCGCACGCGCGCCCAAGCCTCCCGCAGCAGCTCGACCGAGTCGGCACCCTGCAGCGCGGGGTCGCCGGACGGGAAGAGCGCGCCGATGTCCTCGAGCCCCGCCGCGCCGAGCACCGCGTCGGTCAGCGCGTGCGCGAGCACGTCGCCGTCCGAGTGGCCGGCGAGGCCGCGCGGATGCTCGATGCGAACGCCGCCGAGCGTCAGCGGCACGCCGTCCTCGAGCGCATGCGCATCGAAGCCGGTGCCGACACGAAAGTCGCTCATTGGACGAGCTCCAGGAGCGAGTCGATGACGCGCGCGCCGGGCGGCGCCTCGTGCAGGTGGCCCCACGGGCCGCGGCGGATGTGCACGGCCTCCATCCCGAACGCCAGGGCAGGCGCGACGTCGTTGTCGACGCGGTCGCCGACGTAGGCGACGTCCCCGGGCGTCAGGCCCGCGGCCTCGCAGATCGACTCGAAGAACGCCGGCGCCGGCTTCTCGATGCCGAGCCGCTCCGACGAGACGACGAAGTCGACGTGCGGTGCGATGAAGCCCTCGTTGCCGCGCGCCATGTTGCCGGCGGCGCCGACCGTCGTCCCGCGCTCGCGCAGGGCGCGCAGGCACGGCAGCGCATCGGGGTAGAGGTCGGCCTCGGTGAACGGCGGCGCGCGATGCTTGCGCACGGGCTGCTCGCCGCGCGCGATCGCCGCGCCGGCGAGGGCGAGATACGTGAAGCGCGGCACGCCTTCGGCGTCGGCGACCTCCTGCCACTGACGCGTCTCGTCGACGAGCGTCTCGCCGACGTCGAACACCACCGCCTTCACCGCCATGCTGCGATCCTCGCGAGGTCGTCGGTCGTCGTCACCTTGAGCAGCCGCTCGTCGCCCGGCACGACCTTGACGCGGCCGCCCGCGGCCTCGACCGAGCCGGCGCAGTCGGTCGCGTCCGTGCCGGCGGCGAGCGCGCGGCGCAGCACGTCGACCGGGAACGCCTGCGGCGTCTGCACCGCCCAGACGGAGTCGCGCGCGACCGTCTCGACGACGCCGCCGTCGGTGTCGACGCGCTTCAGCGTGTCGGCGACCGGCAGCCCGGGAACGACGCCGTCCCAGCCCTCAGACAGCGGAGCGAGGACGCGTTCCACCACCTCATCGGTCACGAGCGGCCGGGCAGCATCGTGCACGAGCACCGCCACCGCATCGGCCGGCACCTCGGCGAGGCCGGCGCGGACCGAGTCGGCGCGGGCGGCGCCGCCGGCGACGCACGCACTCACCTTGCCGCAGCCGAGCTCCTCGGCCAGCAGGATCGCCGGCTCCTCCCAGCCGTCGGGCACGACGACGACGATCGCGTCGACCCAGACCGACTCGTCGAGACGGCGCAGCGGCTCGGCGAGCAGCGGATCCTCGCCGAGCTTCGCGAACGCCTTCGGTTGTTCGAGCCCGAGCCGCTCCCCACGCCCCGCGGCGACGAGGACGGCCCAAACGCTCATCCGCGTTCCGTCGCCTGATGCTGCCACGCTTCCGGGGCGCGAGCACCAAGCGATGGAAGGACGCAGGTCGCGCCGAT
>DASXWV010000021.1:0-1830 GCA_036503495.1 Gaiellaceae bacterium | reverse complement strand
CATCGAGTGGATGGCGACCGGCGGGCTCGGCGGCGTGCATCGCGGCTTCCCCGATCCGCCCGACGTCAGCGCCGATCTCGCGCAGCTCGCCCGCACGCCGGCACTCGTCGTCTCGTCCGGGATCAAGTCGCTGCTCGACGTGCCCGCGACGTCGGAGCTGCTCGAGTCGCTCGGCGTGCCGGTGCTCGGCTTCCGCTTCGACACCCTTCCCCTCTTCTATGCGGCGGCGGGCGGGCCGCCGGTGTCGGCGCGCGTCGAGAGCGCGGAGGAAGCGGCGCGCGTGGCGCACGCGCACTGGGAGCTCGGGGGCGCGGGCCTGATCCTCGGCCGCCCACCCGACGAGCCCCTCGACGACGTCGAGCCGATGATCGCGGAGGCGCTGCTCGTGGCGCGCGAGCAACGGATCGTCGGGCAGTCGGTGACGCCGTTCGTGCTCTCCTACCTCCATCGTGAGAGCGGCGGTCGCACGCAGCGCGCGAACCGCGACCTGATCGCGCAGAACGCTCGGCTGGCCGGCGAGATAGCGGCCGCTACAGGTTCCGGCGGCTGAACGCCGCGACCGCTGCGGCGAGCACGAGCAGCAGGTAGCAGACCGCCCAGATGCGGATCGGCCAACCGTGGATGTACGCGCCGCCGAACGGGCCGAGCTGCAGGAGGAAGCCGGTCAGCCCGGACGCACGCTCGGTGATCATGCGCAGCGCATCCTGGTAGAGCCCCTCGAACGGGAGCACGTGCGCCGCGATGCTCGACGCGTGCTTGACCGCGTGCGAGTTGAGCGCGTGCCCGATCGTGCCGAGCAGCCCCGCAACGAGACCGGCACCGAAGAGCATGAACACCGCGATCCCGTTCGCGGTGGACGAGAGGAACACCGAGCCGAGCAGCGACAGCGCGACGACGATGACGACGCCGATCGCGAGCTCGACGCCCGGCCAGGCGATCCGGTCGGGCCACCAGCGGCCCGTCAGCCCGGTGATCAGCATCGCCGCGAAGTAGACGCCGAGCACGTACGCCGCCGCGACCCCCGAGGCGCCGAGGAACCGCGCGAGCAACAGCGTCCCGCGGCCGATCGGCCGCACGACGAGCGGCTGCAGCAGGCCGCGCTCCGCGTCGCCGCTGACGACGCCGATCGTCAGGAACACCGCGAGCACGACGCCGAGGAACAGCGTCGCGAACATCGCGAGCCCGAACAGGAACGCACCGGCGAACGTGCGCGTGTCGACCTTGACGTCGGCGGGCGGCGTGATCTGGTCGAGCTGCGCGAAGACGTAGTGGTTCGCGAGCCAGAAGAGAAAGAGGAACAGCACCGTGAGCAGCAGCACGACGGCGAACACCTTCCGGCGCACCGCCTCGCGGAAGCCGTACTCGACGATCACGGCGACGCTGCTCACGACGTCTCCCCGCCGACGGCCTCGAGATAGACCTCCTCGAGCGTCGACGTCAGGGTGCGGACGCCGAAGACGCGCCGCCCCGCGGCGACCGCTTCCCGCACGAGGCGCGGCACGTCGTCGCGCGTCGCGCCGGCGATCGTCTGCCTGCCGAGGTCCGTCTCGAGCTCGACGCCCCGCGCCTGCGCGAGCTCTTGCGGTGTCCCCGCCGCGACGACCTCGCCGCCGAGCAGGATCGCGACGTGGTCGCAGACGAGCTCGATCTCGCTGAGCAGGTGGGAGTTGAGCAGCACCGAGACGCCGCGGTTGCGCAGATCCTCGAGGAGCAGGCGCACCGTCCGCCGGCCGACGGGATCGAGGGCGGACGTCGGCTCGTCGAGCAGCAGGAGGCGCGGCTCGCCGACGAGCGCCTGCGCGATCCCGAGCCGCTGCGCCATTCCCTTCG
>DASXWV010000020.1:0-28179 GCA_036503495.1 Gaiellaceae bacterium | reverse complement strand
GATCGAGTTGATCACACCCGACCGCGTCAGGAACGTGCCGAAGATCGAGAGACAGAACGCGAGCGCGACGAGCACCATGTTCCAGACCTTCAGCATCCCGCGCTTCTCCTGGATCATCACCGAGTGCAGGAACGCGGTCGCCGCGAGCCACGGCATGAACGCGGCGTTCTCGACGGGGTCCCAGGCGTAGTAGCCGCCCCAGCCGATCTCGACGTACGCCCAGTGCGCGCCGAGCAGCTGCCCGACGCCGAGGAACGTCCAGGCCGAGAGCGTCCACCGCCGCGTGACGACGATCCATCGCTCGTCCGTCTGCTTCGAGAGCAGCGCGCCCATCGCGAACGCGAAGGGGATCGCGAGGCCGACGTAGCCGAGGTAGAGCATCGGCGGGTGCGCGAGCATGTACGGGTTCTGCAGGCTCGGCACCATCCCCGCACCGTCGGCGGGCGCGACCTGCGTGTCGAACGGGCTCGAGACGAAGCAGAGCATGAACGCGAAGAAGAAGGCGACGCCGCCGAGCACCGGCACGACCCAGACGATCAGGTCTCGCGCGCGCCGGTTGAGCCAGACGGCGAGGGCGGCGTACGCGGTGAGGATCAGCAGCCAGAGCAGCAGCGATCCCTCCTGCCCGCTCCAGAATGCGGAGATCGTGTAGCCGAGCGGCAGCTTGCGGCTGATGTGCGCTGCGACGTACGAGAAGGTGAAGTCGCGGCGCGCGAGTGCGGCGACGAGGACGCCCGCGGCGACGAGCGTCGTCCCGAACGCCGCGAGGAGGGCGTTCTGCGCCGACACGGCGAGTCGGCGCCGACGGCGCCACGCGGCGTACGAGCCGGCGACGACGGCGTACGCGACGAGCGCGAGGCTCAGCAGAAGCGCTGCGCGGCCGAACGGTGCCACTACGTCGACGACTTCTTCGCCGGCGCGTACTTCGACGGGCACTTCGTCGAGAGCGACCCGTTGTGCGCGCGGAAGACGCCGCCCTCGTACTTACCGGTGACCACGACCTCGCGCCCGACCTTGTACAGGTCCGGCACCGTTCCGTGGTAGTTGACGTGGGCGCGCCCGGCGCCCTTGACGTTGCGGAGGACGAACGCCATCCCCGCGGCCGAATGCGCGTCGCCGCGGGTCGTCACGACCTTGCCGACGAGCGTCACGTCCTGCCCCTGGTAGCGGTGCAGGTCGGAGGGCTGGATCTGCGGCGTCCCCGCGCCGGCGATCGACGTGTAGAGGATGAACACCGCGAGCGCGGCGGCGACGGACAGCGCGATGACGAGACGGGCAGGCGAGCGCCTCACGGCGCCTTCAGGCTACCGCTCGGCGACGGGGGCGCGACGGCCGGGCACGCGATACCCGTGGTCCTGGCAGAGCGAGCCCGGCGAGTCCTCGGTCAGGGCGTCGCAGTAGCCCTTGCCGTAGGCGGCGCGCATGAAGGCGGCGACGACCTCGAGGCTCCACTCCGAGATCTCCGCGGCCTCGCGCCAGAGATCGGCGAGCCGGAGGTCGATGTCGAGCTCCAGCAGGTCGATGCGCGAGGGCTTCTTGGACATGCGTCGAGGGTAGGAAACCGGTCGGACGGCATTAGTCTCTTGCGATGGGCGAGATCCGCTACGGCCCGTCGGGCCTGCCGATCGGCTCGTTCGACGAGGCTGCCGCGGCCCTCGCGGGCGACGGCTACCGGGCCTGCGAGATCGGCTTCGCCGGCGGGTTCTGGCTCGATTACGAGACCGCGCCGCAGCTCGCGGCGGCACTGCGCGCGCACGACATCGTCCTGTCGGTCCACGCGCCGCTCGCGGCCTTCATGGGCCACGTCGCGCGCGAGAAGAAGTTCAAGATGGCACTTGGGATGCTCGACCACACGGCCGGGCTCGCGAAGGCGGCCGGCGCCGAAGTGATCGTCTTCCATCCAGGCTTCCTCCTCGGCCGCGAGCGCGAGCGCGCGATCGCCGACGTCGTCGACCAGCTCGGCGATCTCCGCGAGCGCCTCGAGCAGAAGGACCGGCTCGTGCCGTTCGGGATCGAGGTGATGGGACGCGTGCGCGAGCTCGGCACGCTGGACGACGTGCTCGAGATCGCATCGCAGGTCGATTTCGTGCGTCCCGTCCTCGACTTCGCGCACATGCACGCCACGAGCGACGGCGCGTACACGGAGGTGGAGATGTTCGCGACGGCGCTCGAGGCGGCGGACGACGCGATGCACGACGGCGAGCGGTTCCACATCCACTTCAGCGACATCGCGTACGCGAACCGCAACGAGACGAAGCACCTGCCGTACGGCGAGGGGACGCTGCGTGCCGACGGGCTACGCGAGGCGCTCGCACGGTTCGAGCGCGCGGCGACCGTGATCAGCGAGGCGCCGGACGAGGAGTCAACTCAGAGGATCGGCGCCGTGCTGCTCGGCGCGAGCTCGGCGCGCCGCGTCTCGTAAGCGGCCGCCTCGTCGTCGCGGCCGCGGGCGCGGAGGAACTCCGCCAGATGGCGGAGCGCCCAGTGCTCGAGCGAGCGCATGTCGTACAGCCGGAAGCCGTCGACCGCTTCGTGGAACAGGCGCTCCGCCTCCTCGAGGCGGCCCTGCGCCGCACGCACGAGTGCGAGCGCGAGCGCCGTCGTCCCGTTCGAGACGCGGTCCTCGGGGCCGGTCGTCTCGCGCGCCTCGAGGGCGAACCGCTCGGCCTCGTCGACGCGGCCCTGCGCGACGAGCGTCATCGCGAGCGACCGCTGCGCCTCGCAGAGCGAGCCGCGGTTGTTCGCGCCCTTGAGGATGCGCACCGAATCGCGGAGCCGCTTCTCGGCGCGCTCGAGGTCGCCCTGGGCGAAGGCTGCGCGGCCGGCCATCATCCCCGCGGTCGCCTCGCGTGTCGCGTTGCCGAGCTCGGCGAAGATCGACTGCGCCTCGGCGAAGTCGGCCTCCGCCTCGACCGGCCGCTCGCTGACGAGCTCCACCCAGCCCTTGCTCTGCAGCGCGCTCGCGCGGCTGAACAGGCTGCCGCTCTGCTCGGCGAGGTCGAGCGCACGCAGCACGAGCGCGCCGGCCGCGGCGACGTCGTAGCGCAGGACGTAGGCGTTGACGAGGTTGTGGATGACGATCGCCTCCAGGTCCTTGCGCCCGGCGGCGCGGGCCGCCTCGAGGGCCTCGGTCGCGTACTCCTCGAACTTCGCGGAGTCGCCGAGCCAGCCGGCGACCTCGGACGCGACGCGGAGCGGGTCGAACCGGATGTCCGGCGGCTCGTCGGCGAGCAGGTCGAGCGCGTCGAGCACGAGCGCCCGCGCGCGGACGGCGTCGGCGCGGTGCTGCAGCACCGCCTCGGCGAGCGCGGTCAGCGCGCGGCCGTGCATGCGCCGCTCGCCGCTCTCGGCCGCGGCGCGGATCACCTCCTCCATCTCGACGACGACGGCGGGCATGTCGGCGAGCCGCCACGCGGCCCGTCCGGCGAGATACCGGCGGTCGAGCGTCGGCTCGAGCTCGACCGCGCGCAGCAGCAGCTTCCGCGCGCCGCGGAACGACTCCCGTGAGAGCGCGCGCCGGCCCGCGTGCGTGAGCACCTCCGCCGCCTCCTGCCGGAGCTCCGGCGGCGCGGCGCCGTCGAGCTCGGCGAGGAGCCGCGTCGCCTGGTCGAGGTGGAATGCGCGGATCTCGAGCAGCTCGCCGCCGGCGTGCTCGCCGAGCCATTCCGCGTAGGCCTGGTGCAGGTCCGCGCGCGCCGTCTTGGACAGGCCGGCGTACGCGACCTCGCGGATCAGCACGTGCTTGAACTTGAAGGCCTGGGCGCCGTGGATCGTCGCGCGCGCCTCGCGGACGATCAGGTCGCGGAGGATCAGCTCCTCGAGGCAATGGGCGACGTCCTCCACCTCGGGCGAGAGACGCGCGAGCGCGGCGTCCATGAAGACGCGGCCGATCACCGACGCGCGCTGCAGTGCGACGCGCTGGGCGGCCGGCAGCCGGTCGATGCGCGCGGCGATCAGCGCCTGCAGCGTGTCGGGGATGCGGTCGCCCGATGCGCCCGGTCGCTCGGAGAGCATGCGCACCGTCTCCTCGACGAACAGCGGATTCCCCTCGCTCTTCTCGAGCACCGTCGCCAGATCGACGTCGAGGTCGAGCTCGGACGCGAGCGCCTCGACGAGCTCGGTGCTCTCGTCCGGCCGGAGCGGCTCCAGCTCCAGCGTCGTCGACCGGACCCGCCCGCCGCCCCAGGTCGGCCGCACGTCGAGCAGCTCGGGGCGCGCGAGACAGAGCAGGAGCAGCGGCGCCTCGCGGATCGAGCCGGCGAGATGCTCGATCAGCTCGAGCAGCGGCTCCTCGCCCCAGTGCACGTCCTCGAAGACGAGCACGAGCGGCTGCGCCTCGGCGAGCTGTTGCGCCCACGCGCGGGCCGCCCAGGCGATCTCCTGCTGCGCGCGCTCGCCCTCGACCGCCTCGAGCACGCCGACTGCGAGCGCGAGCAGGTCGGCGACCGCCTCGTCCTCGCAGTACTCCCGCAGCTTCTCCTGCGCGGTGTCGGACGGGTCGTCGTCGGCGATCCCCGCCGACTGCTTCACCATCTCCGCGAGCGGCCAGTACGTGACGCCCTCGCCGTACGGCAGGCAGCGGCCGCTGAGGATGGTGGCGCCCTCGACGCCGTCGAGGAACTCGCGGACGAGGCGGCTCTTGCCGACACCGGGCTCGCCGAAGACGGTCAGCAGGCTGCCCCGGCGGTCGCGCTCCGTCCGCGCGTACATGTTCTCGAACAGCTCGAGCTCGGTCGTCCTGCCGATGAACGGGGCGGACAGGCCGCGCACGGGCGTCCCCGGGTCGGCGACGCACACGACGCGGTGCGCGAGGATCGGGTCCTGCCAGCCGCGCAGCTCGATCGGGTGCAGCGGCTCGAGCTCGACGACGTTCCGGAGCAGGTTCGCCGTGCCCGGGCCGACGAGGATCTCGTTGTTGCCGGCGTGCTGCTGCAGCCGTGCCGCCAGGTTGACCGCCTCGCCGGTCGCGAACGTCGAGTCGCCGTCGTCGGCGACGACCTCGCCCGACTCGATGCCGATCCGCGCCTCGAGGCCGAGCTCGCGGACGCGCTCGAGCGTCGCCGTCGCGGCGCGGACCGCGCGCTCCGCGTCGTCCTCGTGCGCGAGCGGCACGCCGAACGCCGCCATGACGGCGTCGCCGGCGAACTTCTCGACGGTGCCGCCGTGCGTGACGATGCAATGCGAGACCTGCTCGAAGAAGCGCGAGACGCGGCGGCGCACGACCTCGGGATCGGCGCCGGCGAGCTGCTCCGTCGACGAGACGAGGTCGACGAAGACGACGGTGGCGAGCTTCCGCTCCATCCCTCAATCGTACGTTCGCGCAGCGTGGCTACGATCGCGGCCGATGCTCGATCCGAAGATCTTCAAGGCATACGACGTGCGGGGGATCTACCCCGAGGAGCTCGACGAGGAAGGCGCGTACGCGATCGGCCGCGGCTACGTGCAGCAGTTCGAGCCGAAGCGCATGGCGGTCGGACGCGACATGCGGCTGTCGTCGCCGCAGATGGCGGCCGCGGTGATCCGCGGCGCGTCCGACGAGGGCGCCGAGGTCGTCGATCTCGGAATGATCGGGACGGAGATGCTCTACTTCGCGGTCGGCTCGCTCGGCCTCGACGGCGGCATCACCGTCACCGCGTCGCACAACCCGAAGGAGTACACCGGGATGAAGATCGTCCGCCGCGGCGCACTCCCGGTCGGCGGCGAGTCCGGGCTCCTGGACGTCCGCGATCGTGCGCTCGGTGTCTCGGACGTTCGCGGCGGCGGTGAGGAGCGGGTGTCTGCGTACGACATCTGGCCCGCGTACGTCGACCGTGTCCTGTCGTTCATCGATGTCGGTGCGCTCCGGCCGCTGAAGGTCGTGATCGACGCCGCGAACGGGATGGCGGGCGCGATGCTGCCGCCGGTGCTCGAGCGGCTGCCGATGCTCGACGTCGTCACCTGCTACTTCGATCCGGACGGGTCGTTCCCGAACCACGAGCCGAACCCGCTCCTGCCGGAGAACCGCGAGTTCATCGTCTCCAAGACGCTCTCGGAGGGCGCCGACCTCGGCGTCGCGTTCGACGGCGATGCCGATCGCTGCTTCTTCGTCGACGACAGCGGCGAGTTCGTCCCGGGTGACTTCGCGACGGCGCTGCTGGCGGAGAACGTCCTCGCAAAGGAGCCCGGCGCGAAGATCATCTACGACGTGCGCGCGTCGTGGGCGGTGCCGGAGACGATTGCGGCGGCGGGCGGCGAGGCGCTGATGAACCGCGTCGGGCATGCGTTCATCAAGGCGCGGATGCGAAAGGACGATGCCGCGTTCGGCGGCGAGGTGAGCGGGCACTACTACTTCCGCGAGTTCTCGCAGGCCGACACGGGCGTCGTGCCGTTCCTGCTGATGCTCGAGATCCTCTCGCGCAAGGGCGAGAAGCTGTCGCGCGTCCTCGAGCCGTTCCGCTCCCGCTACTTCCTCACCGGCGAGCTGAACACGCCTGTCGCGGACGTCGCGCTGAAGCTGCAGGAGCTGAAGGAGCGCTACTCGTCGGTCGGGACCGTGTCGCACCTCGACGGCATCTCGGTCGACGCCGACGGCTGGCATTTCAACGTGCGGCCGTCGAACACGGAGCCGCTGCTGCGGCTGAACCTCGAGGCGCGCTCGCAGCAGCTGATGGAGCGCAAGCGCGACGAGGTGCTCGACCTGATCCGCTCGTCGTGATTCCGGGGGTTCGCGTCGGGCACTGCACCGTGTCGCGCGACCCGGACGTGCGGACCGGCGTGACGGTGATCGTGCCGCCGGACCTGCCGCTGTTCGCGGGCGCGCACCGGTTGAACGGGAACGGCGAGCTGACCGGGCTGGAATGGATCCGCGAGTCGGGACTGCTGACGTCGCCGATCGGCCTGACGAACACGCACTCGGTCGGCGTCGTGCGCGACGCGCTCGTCGAGGAGACGATCCGCGACGGGTCAGATTTGTGGGCGCTGCCGGTCGTCGGCGAGACCTATGACGGGTTCCTGAATGACATCAACGGCATGCACGTAAAGCGGGAGCACGTGTTCGAGGCGTTGCGGGACGCGCGCGAGGGTGAGGGTTCGGGCGAGGTCGCGCAGGGCTGCGTCGGCGGCGGGACGGGGATGATCTGCCACGGGTTCAAGGGCGGGATCGGCGTTGCGTCGCGGCCCGCGGGCGAGTTTGTCGTCGGCGTGGTCGTGCAGGCGAACCACGGGCGGCGGCCGAGGCTGACGGTCGACGGCGTTCCGGTCGGGCGGGAGATCGGCGCCGACGTCGTGCCGCTGCCGGGCGGTGCGGTGCCCGAGGGAGCCGGGTCGATCATCGTCGTCGTCGCGACCGATGCGCCGCTGCTCCCGCAGCAATGCGCCCGGGTCGCCCAGCGGGCGGCGCTCGGCGTCGGGCGGACGGGCGGCGCCGGCGAGAACTCGAGCGGCGACCTGATGCTCTGCTTCTCGACGGGCAACCGCCGGGCAGGTGCGCGCGGCGCCGTGCAGATGCTCGCGAACGACGAGCTCGACGAGCTCTTCTACGCGACGATCGAAGCGACGGAAGCGGCGATCCTCAACGCCCTGCTGCACGCGGAGACGACGACGGGCCGAGACGGGCGGGTCGCGTACGCGCTCCCCCACGACCGCTTCGAGGAGGTGATGCGGCGGTACGGGCGGCTCTAATAATTCGTGTCTGACACGAGGGCAGGGCTCCAATGGACAAGATTCGAGAGGGCATTGATTGCTTCGGCCTTGTCCGATCCGAACACGGGAAGGACTTCGTCGAGGGCGAGCCAGGTCGGAGCCTCCTCGAGTCCGACGGTCGCGCGGTAGCTGCTGTACGGCCAATCCTCTGCGCGCTTGCAGAGGTTGGCGGCGATCGGGTTTCGGAGCGCGTACGCGACGGCGGCGGCGACGTGCACGTCGCTCGTCAGCTCGACCGACCACGGCCGATTCTCGAAGAGGTGGGCGCACCGGCCGTAGCGCCGATTCGTCCGCCGGGAGTGATTTCCGTTGATTTGCTGGAAGCCGACTGAGAAGCCGCCACGCGGCATCCGCAGGACCAGGTGGTAGTGGTTGGGGAGCACGCACCAGGCGTAGACCGCCCAGCGGTGCCGGCGGGCGGCGCGGGCGATCTCGCCGACGATCGACGCGTAGTCGTGGTGATCCCACGCGATCAGGCCGCGATTGCTCCCGCGCGAGCCGGCGTGGTACGGCAGCAGCGGATCGATCGTCCTGTTGTCTCGGCCCATGGCTCGAGCGTGCCGATGAAAGTGTCACGCGTCCGTCACGAAAGTGTCACGGGCTCCTAAGAGCCTGACACGGGGACATGGCTGCGTAGGATCCCCGCGATGCCGGCGCCGTTCAAGTTCAGCGCGCGCACACGGGTCGGATTCTCCGACACCGATGCGCAGGGGATCGTCTACTACGGACGGTACAACCCGTACTTCGATCTGTCGCGGGTCGAGTACCTGCGTGCGCTCGGCCAGTTGAAGAGACGCGACGACGGCGACTTCGTGATGCGGGCGAACGACGTCGAGTATTTCGCCCCGGCACGGTTCGACGACGAGCTCGAGATCCACTGCCGCGTGTCGCGCATCGGCCGGACGAGCGTCACCTTCGAGTTCGCCGCGTACCGGCTGCCCGACCAGGTGCTGATGGTGACGGCGCACCAGACGCTCGTCTACATCGACGTGCGCGAGCGGCGGGCGGTCGCGGTGCCCGAGGACTACCGCCGCGCGATCCGGGACTTCGAGGGCGGCGATGTCGATGCCTGACGTCGATGCGATCGTCGCGGCCGGCGGCGACGCCGACGACATCCTCCGCCGGGTTGTCGAGGAGCTCGCGGCGCACTACCGCTGGGCCGGCATCTACTTCGTCGAGGGCGACGCGCTCATCCTCGGCCCGCAGGCGGGGACGCCGGACGACTCGAACCGGACGCAGCTGCCCGTCGCCTGGCAGGGCGACCGCATCGCCGAGCTGGCTATCGACGGCGCGCCCGAGGAAGACCGCAGGCACCTCGAGCGCGCCGCCGACCTGATCGCCGGGCATTGCCTCGTCGGCTGGGACACCGGCGGAGAGGATTGGGAGCCCTAGACCTTGAGACCCGTCTGCCGGGCGCCCAGTCGTGTCCTCGCCGACCGGGCGCCGCAGCACTTGTGCCCTCTCCCCTGATCACGTTGTAGTCAGGTCTCGGCGCCTGTCGATCCCTCGTTCAAGGGGGAGTGCGCCGGCCGCGAATCATCCCTCGAAGGAGGGAACCGCGTGGCTCAACCAGGCGGCGATCCCTCGAACGGGGTACCCCCGCGTGGGCGATCGAGTGACCCTCGAACGAGGGACGTGCGCGGCTACGACGGGGTGACGCGGTACGCGTCGAACACGCCGTCGACATTCCGCAGCGTCGTCAGCAACGACCGCAGCCCCTTCACGTCACCGACCTCGGCGACGTACCAGTTCCGCGCCATCTGATCCTCGACACTGCCGCCGTAGGAGACGATGTTCGCCCCGTGCTCCGCGAACGTCCGCGCGACGTCCTCGAGGAGCCGCGGCCGGTCCCACGAGTCGACGGCGATGTGAACCCGGAAGCTCTGGGACGTCCCGCCGTCCCACTCGACGGGCGTGAACCGCTCGGGGTTCCGCATCAACGCGCGGACGTTGGGACAGTCGCCGCGGTGGATCGTGATCCCCTTGCCGAGCGAGATGTAACCGACGATCTCGTCGCCGGGCACCGGCGTGCAGCACTTCGCGAGCCGGACGAGCACGTCCTCGACGCCGATCACGCTGATCCCGTACGTGTTGCTCGCGAGGGCGTCGCGCGCCTTCGGCTTCTTGCGCGGAAGGACAGGCTCCTCCGACGCGACCTCGTCGACCTTCAGCTTCTGCAGGACCTTGTTGACGATCGAGCCGGCCGTCAGCTTCCCGGCGCCGAGCGCCAGATAGAAGTCCTCCGCCTTCTTGTACCCCGACTCGCGGATGACGCCCGCCAACACGGCGCTGCCGGCGAGCTTCCGGTAAGGCAGGTTCTGCGCCTTCAGCGCCTGCTCGAGCGACTCGCGGCCCTTCGCCTCGAGGTCCTCCTTCTGCTCGCGCGAGAAGAACTGGCGGATCTTGTTCCGCGCGCGCGACGACGCGACGAGCGACAGCCAGTCGCGCGACGGGCCCCGCCCGCTCTTCGACGTCAACACCTCGACGCGATCGCCGCTCTTCAGCTTGTAGTGGAGCGGGACGATCCGGCCGTTCACCTTGGCGCCGACGGTGCGGTGGCCGACGTCGGTGTGCACGGCGTACGCGAAGTCGATCGGCGTCGCGCCGCTCGGCAGCGTCTTCACCTCGCCCTTCGGCGTGAAGACGAAGACCTCCTCGTCGAACAGGTCGGTGCGGAAGGACTTGACGAACTCGCGCGCGTCGGCCTCCTCCTCGTGCGCGTCCATCAGCTGCTTGACCCACGCGCTCCACTCCACGTCGGCGGACGACGCGCGCTTGCCGCCCCGCGTGTACGCCCAGTGCGCAGCGACGCCGAGCTCAGCCGTCTCGTGCATCTCACGCGTACGAACCTGGATCTCGAGCGGGCGGCCCTCCGGCCCGATCACCGTCGTGTGCAGCGAGCGGTAGCCGTTGAACTTCGGCATCGCCACGTAGTCCTTGAACCGGCCGGGCATCGGCTTCCACAGCGAGTGGATCAGGCCGAGCGCGCCGTAGCAGTCGCGCGTCCCCTCCTCGCCGTCGCGCTCGACGATCACGCGCATCGCGGTGAGGTCGTAGATCTCGTTGAACTCGCGGCCCTTCTTCACCATCTTGTCGTAGATCGAATAGAAGTGCTTCGCGCGCCCCGAGATCTCGGCAGGCACGTCGACCTTCGCGAGCTCGCGCGCGAGCACGTCGGCCGCCTCGGCGACGTGGCCCTCGCGATCGGCGCGCCGCTCGGAGACCATCGTCTTGATCTCCTCGTACTTGCGCGGGTGGAGCGTCTGGAACGCGAGGTCCTCGAGCTCCCACTTGAGCGCGTGGATGCCGAGGCGGTGAGCGAGCGGCGCGTAGACCTCGAGCGTCTCCTTCGCCTTCTGAATCTGCTTCTGCTTGCCGAGGTACTCGATCGTCCGCATGTTGTGGAGCCGGTCCGCGAGCTTGATCAGGATCACGCGCACGTCCTCGGACATCGCGACGACCATCTTGCGGTAGTTCTCGGCCTCTGCCTGCTCGCGGCTCTGGAACTGGATGCGCGTCAGCTTGGTGACGCCCTCGACGAGCCGCGCGATCTCCTCGCCGAACTCCGCGCGGACGTCGGCGACGTCGGCGTCGGTGTCCTCGACGACGTCGTGCAGCAACGCGGCCGCGAGCGTCTGCTCGTCGAGGCGGAGCTCGGCGCAGATCTTCGCGACGCCGACGGGATGGAGGATGAACGGCTCGCCGGAGCGGCGCTGCTGCCCTTCGTGCGCGTTCGCGGCGTAGCGGAACGCCCGCGTGATCAGCTCCCGGTCGACCGCGGTGTCGTACGACCCGACCTCCGCAAGCAGCTCGTCGAGCAGCCCTTGGTGCCGCTCACCTGTCTCGACGATCGCCATCGAATCAGTGTACTCCCGACCTTTTTCGCCGTATCCGCACGGCAGGAACGGCCGTTCAGCCAGCGAATGACGCTCCCCATGCTTCGACTCCGCCGCCGCGAATCCCGCAAGGTGCAGAGGCTCGCGCAGGCGCTCGCCGCGCTCCAGGACCCGTCGCGCTCAGTGCCGGAACGGCGGCGAGTAGTGCACCTGGCCGCGCGGTAGCCGAGCCTCGTCCAGGACGGCCACCTGCACCGCCCAGTCGTACAGCGCCTCCGGCGGCGGCAGCAGCCCGAGCTCGTCCGCCCGGACGAACCCGAACCGTCCGTAATAGACGGGATTGCCCTCGACGAGCAGCGCCGGCTCGCCGCGCGCGCGGACTGCGTGAAGCGAGGCGCGGACGAGCGCGCTGCCGTGCCCCTGCCGCTGGTGTGAGGGGAGGACGCCGAGCGGCGACAGCTGCAGCACCGGCACGTCGCCGACGGCGCACCAGGTGTTCTGCACATGCCCCGCGACCACGTCGCCGGCGAGGGACACGAAGGACAGGTCCGGAACGAACAGCGACGGGTCGGCACGCAGCTCGTCGACGAGCCTGACCACGTCGTCGCCCTCGCCGCCGAAGGCGGCGCGGTGCACCTCGCGAACGGCCGGCCAGTCGTCCTCGCGCGCGCTGCGAATCACGCAGCGCGCGCGAGCGCCGGCTGCAGCTCGAGCAGCGCGCGGAACCGCTCCGACTCGAGCAGGTGCCGCCGCCCGAGCCCCAGCTCAGCCAGCTCGAGCTCGGCGAAGACGACGGCGGCGTCGAAGTCGCGCGCGGCCGCCGGCTTGCGCCATTCGGCGACAAGCCAGTCGCGCAGCTCGTCGAACCGGGAGGCGGCGCCGAACACGCGGCGCACGACGAGCTGCGGCGCGACGGTTCCGTTCCAGCGGTTCTCGGTCAGGCGGAAGGCGACGTCCCACCGCCCGCCGGCACGGTACGACTCGAGCCGCGCGCCCGCGCCGAAGTGGATGGCACTCCCCGCATCGGCGCCGTCGCGCCGCACGCGGTAGCGGAGATGCTTGCCCTCGCCGACGGTGGCGAGGTCGCCGAGCTCACAACCGGGCGCGAGCAGCGTCACCTCGGGATTGCCGAGCCCGAACGGCGCGAGCCGGGCCAGCTCGGCACAGAGGTCGAGCGTCAGGCGCGTCCCGCGCGGAACGATCGCGTCGACGACCGTCCGCGGCTGCAGGTCGTCCTCGAGCAGCAGCCCGGCCGCGTGCGACGCGAACGCGGCCGCGAAGGCTTCGACGTTCTCGGGCTTGATCGACAGCCCGGCGGCGGCGCGGTGGCCGCCCCAGCGCTCGAGGAGCTGCGCGCAGGCCGCGAGCCCGCCGTGCAGGTCGAACGCGGCGATCGAGCGCCCCGACCCTTTCCAGACGTCGTCGCCGCCGGCGATCAGCACGACCGGCCGGTTGAACCGCTCGACGAGCCGCGACGCGACGATCCCGATCACGCCTTCGTGCCAGTCGGCGCCCGCGACGACGTATGCCGGCCGAGCGCGCAGGTCCTCCGGCCACGACTCGACCTGCGCCGCCGCCTCGCGGAAGATCCGGCCCTCGACCGCCTGCCGGTCGCGGTTCAGCTCCTCGAGCGACTCGGCGAGGCGGCGCGCCTCGTCGCGGTCGCCGGTGAGGAGCAGCTCGAGTGCGGCGCGCGGATGGCCGAGCCGGCCCGCGGCGTTGATGCGCGGGCCGAGACGGAAGCCGCACGCGCCGGCGTCGACGGTTGCCGGATCGACGCCCGCCGTCCGCATCAGCGCCTGCAGCCCCGGCTTCTGTGTCCGCGCGAGCGCGCGCAGCCCGGCGATCGCGAGCGCGCGGTTCTCGTCGAGCAACGGCACGACGTCGGCGATCGTCGCGAGCGCGACGAGGTCGAGATGCCGCTTCGGGATATCGGAGTCGACGCCGAAGAGCGCCTGGCCCAGCTTGTAGACGACGCCCGTGCCGCACAGCTCCGGGAACGGGTACTCCGACGGGCGCGTCGCGACGATCGGGCAGTCGGGCAGCGTCTCACCCGGCCGATGGTGGTCGGTGACGATGACGTCGAGCCCGCGCGTCTTCGCCTCGGCCACCTCCTCGACGGCGGTGATGCCACAGTCGACGGTCAGGACGAGGCCGCAGCCCTCGTCGGCGAGGCGGCCGAGGGTCGCGCGGCTGACGCCGTACCCCTCTTCGAAGCGGCTCGGCAGGTGCCAGTCGACGTCGGCGCCGAGCTCGCGCAGGAGCAGGACGGCGAGCGCCGTCGCGCTGATGCCGTCGACGTCGTAGTCGCCGTGCACGCAGATCCGCGTCCCGGCCGCGATTGCAGCCTTGATTCGCTCACACGCTTCGCGCATGTCGCCGAGCAGGAACGGATCGTGCGGCGGCTGCTCGCCCTCGAGGAATGCCCGCGCCTCAGCGGGATCGCTGTACCCGCGCCGGACGAGGACGCCTGCAGTCAGCTCGCTGATCCCGAGCTCAGCCGCAAGCTCTGCCTGCACCCGGTGCGGGCACGGACGAAGTGTCCAGGTGCCCTCGTGCATCGTGCAACCACGCTACGGTCACCGTCGGACGGACATGCGCGACCTCTTCCTGCTCGACCCCGGCGTCACCTTTCTCAACCACGGCTCGTTCGGCGCGTGCCCGCGACCCGTGTTCGAGGAGTACCAGCGGTGGCAGCGGGAGCTGGAGCGCGAGCCGGTCGAGTTCATCGTCCGCCGGCAGCCGGAGCTGCTCGCGCGCGCACGAGCCGCGCTCGCCGCGTACGTCGGCGCGTCGTCGCCGGACGACCTGACCTTCGTCCCGAACGCGGGCACCGGCGTGCAGATCGCTGCCCGTGCGCTCGAGCTGCACCCCGGCGACGAGGTGCTCACGACCGATCTCGAGTACGGCGCGCTGAACTTCGCATGGGACTGGCTTTGCGCGCATACCGGCGCGACGTACGTCCGCGCGCCGCTGGACGAGCTTCCGGGGCGCATCAGCGAGCGCACGCGCGTGCTCTACGTCTCCCACATCACCTCGGAGACCGGGCTGCTGCTGCCGGTCGAACGGCTCGTCGCGCACGGGCGCGAGCGCGGGCTGATCACGATCGTCGACGGCGCGCACGCACCGGCGCACGTTCCCGTCGACGTCGAGTCGCTCGGCGCCGACTTCTACGCCGGCAATTGCCACAAATGGTTGTGCTCGCCGAAGGGCGCGGCGTTCCTCTGGGCGCGGCCGGAGTGGCAAGAGCGCGTCGACGGGGCGATCGTGTCGTGGGGCTACGCGGAGGACGGCGGCACGTTCATCTCGCGGACCGAGATGCAGGGAACACGCGACGCAGCGGCGTACCTTTCCGTGCCGGCGGCGATCGAGTTCGTGCAGGAGCACGACGACGTCGACCGCTGCGTCGCGCTCGCGCGGGAAGCGCGCCGCGAGCTGTGCGCGCTGCTCGGCGAAGAGCCGATCGCGCCGGAGTCGATGGTCCGCCGGATGGCGGCGTTTCGCGTTCCCGGCGACGCGCATGCGCTGCAGCGCGCGCTGTGGGACGAGCACCGCATCGAGATCCCGGCGATGCAGGACGACCTGATGCGGATCTCGGTCGCGATGTACACCGAGCGGGAAGACGTCGAGCGGCTGCTCGACGCCCTCCCGTCGCTGCTCAGCCTTTCCCGCAGCCCTGCGTGATCGTCAGACCGACGAGCGGCCGCAGCTCCGCGCCGTTCTTCAGTGCTCCGAGCGTCGTCTTGACGGGGTTCCAGAAGCCGACGCCGAACAGCGCGGCGTGCGCGCCGAGGATCTGCCAGTCGGCGGTCGGTGCGGGGCACGGCCTCAGGAAGCCGTTGCGCGCGGCGACCATCGCCTTGCGGAGCTTGGCGTTCGAGGTCATGCACGACGTCGCCGGCACGTACGCATTCATGTACGTGTTGCTCGAGATGTCGTAGAGCTCGAAGACGAGCTCCCCGTTCGAGGCGACGCGATAGCGCTCGATCACGACGTCGTTCATCTTCCAGACCCGCTTCTGGAACGACGTGGTGCGGGATGCCGTGACCCGGGGCGGCGCGGTGAGCTTCGCGATGTCGCCCACAGTCGTGACGGCCGGGTTCCAGTTGACGGACTTGCCGTTGTCGGCGAGCGTCATCTGCTTCCAGAGCGGGCCGCCGCACTTCGGGCCGGGCGCAGCGGCGCCGGCCTGGGCGGCGAATGCGGCCGCGAGCGAGGCGGCCGCAACTGCCAGGACGAAACGCATTGTCTTCCTCCGATGGCTCAGTGGACGAGCCGCAGCGCCGGCATCATCCCTCTTTCGGCAGCTCGACGCCGAGATAGCTGAGCAGCACGAGCAGGCCGATCCCGGCCACCCACAACGCGAGCACGAGGCGCGGGCGCCGTGTCTCGCGCAGCTGCTGCAGCGCGACCTTGCCCCAGAGGATGAGCAAGCCGGCGGCGGCGGCGAAGCCGACGACGATGATCGGCGCGAGATAGACCGCACGCTCGAGCGGCCAGCCCATCAGGACGGCCGTCAGCGCGACCATCGCCGCGACCCCGACTGCCGCGACCGGGAGACGGAGTGCGCGCATGGCACCAGGGTACGCTTCACCCGTGGAGGCCGCCGGGAACTACGAATCCGGTGACGACTACGTCGTCGAGTTCCTCGGCTATCGCTTCGGCTTCAACGCGGAGGACTTCGAGCAGCGCGTAACGGCAGCCGCCGTCAAGCTCGGCCTGATCGAAGGCAACGAGCTCGACGACGACGAGACGGCCGACCTGGTCGAGCTCGTCGAGCGCGACGCCATCGAGGAGCCGCGGAGCGAGCTCGGCCGCTATCTCGTTCGACATTGGCGTGAGCTCTCCCTCGTGCAGGGCGAATCGCTCGTCTACTGGCTGAAGAAGCTCGTGTTCCGCGGCGCGTGGCTCGACCAGCGCGTCAAGGAGGGAAAGCTCGAGGTCGAGTTCGACGAGGCGGACGCAGACTTCGCCTACCACGACCCGGGCGGCGGCCGTGCGCTGCTCGAGCTGCTGCCGACGCCGAGCTGGCACGACGTGCAGTACCGGCGGTGATACCGCGCACGTACGCGCTCGCGGGGCCTGCGTACCTCGCCGCGCTGCTCGCGGTCGACACGCAGGTCGGGCGCGGCGGCCAGTACGCGCTCGGCGCGCTGACGTGGCTCGTGCTCGTGGGTGCGCTGCTGCCGCTGCCCGGGCTCGCGCGCGCGCAGGCGCTCGGGGTCGTGCTGTTCGCGACCGTCGGCGAGGTGACGGGGTCGCTCATCTGGGGCGTCTACCGCTACCGGCTCCACAACCTGCCGCTGTTCATCCCGCCCGCGCACGGGCTCGTCTACCTGAGCGGCCTCGCGCTCGTCGGCGCCGTGTCGTCGCGCGTGCTCGTGGCGTGTGCGGCGTGCGGGTCGGTCGGCTGGGCGGTCGCCGGCCTGACGCTGCTGCCGCGCCTGGACGTCGCCGGCGCGATCGGCGTCCCGCTCCTCTGCGTCTTCCTCTGGCGGTCGCGGTCGCGTGCCGTCTATGCCGGCGTATTCCTCGTCGTCGCCGCGCTCGAGCTGTACGGGACGTCGATCGGCACCTGGCGGTGGGCGCGCGAGCTGCCCGGGCTCGGCATCCCGGACGGCAACCCGCCGTCGGGCGTCGCCTCCGGGTACGTCTGGTTCGACGTGATGGCGCTCCTCGTCGCGCCGTGGCTCCTATCATTGGCGCGCGCGGCGATGGAGCCCGCCCTCAACCGCCGAGAACGGCTGATGGCTCCTACGGAAACCAAGGAGCCTGCATGCCAGTCGTCCTCGCCGTCGCCGTCGGCGGCGCCCTCGGAGCCGCGGCCCGCTACGGCACCGACCAGCTGATCTCCACCCACGCGACGTTCCCGTGGAGCACGTTCGTCGTCAACATCGTCGGCTGCTTCCTCATCGGCTGGTTCTCGGAGGTGTTCGGCGACAGCTCCGACTGGCTGCGAAGCGGGATGATCGTCGGGCTCGTCGGCGGGTTCACGACGTTCTCGACGTTCGCGTATCAGGCGCTCGAGAACCACGCGGCACTCTCTGCCGTCTACGTGAGCGCGAGCGTCGGCCTCGGGATCGCAGCCGTCGCGCTCGGCCGCGCTACCTGGGCAGGTTGAAGCCGAACGCCGCGAGCCTGTGCTCGGGCGACTTGCGCAGCTCGATGCGGCGGATGCTGCCGAGCGGCACGATCAGCGCGTCGACGTCGTCGTCCTCGTCGGCGTGGACGTGCAGCGTCACCATCCCGGCGCCCGGCTCGGGATCGAGCCGCTCGAGCACGAACCGTCCGCTGTCGGCGAGCTCGACCTCGACGAGCGGCGTCTGCACGCCGTGGCTCTCGGCGAAGGCCGAGATGACCCGGACGAGCCGCTCGACGAACGCCTCGTGCGGGCCTTCCTGCGTCGGCGTCCAGATGCCGCTGCTCACGTGCCGGAGCCTAGTCTCCGCCCGTGAGGCTCGTTCTCTTCGTCCTGCCGCTCGCGCTCGATACGTTCGCGGTCTCGGCGGCGCTCGGCGTTGCGGGCGTGCCGGCCGCGCGCCGGCTGCGGCTCAGCCTGACGCTGTCGGCGTTCGAGCTGGCGATGCCGATCGTCGGCCTGCTCATCGGCCGCGGCGTCGGCTCGGCGATCGGCGGCGTCGCCGACGACATCGCGGCCGGACTGCTGCTGGCGGTCGGGCTCTACCTGCTCGCCGAGGCCGACGAGGAGATCCGCGATGCGCACGGTCTCGCGCTGCTCGCGCTCGGGCTGAGCGTGTCGCTCGACGAGCTCGCGATCGGCTTCTCGTTCGGTCTCGTGCGCGCATCGCTCGTGTGGGCGCTCGTCCTGATCGCGGTGCAGGCGTTCGTCGCGGCGCAGCTCGGCCTGCGGCTCGGTGCGCGGATCGGACGCGGCGCGGGCCGGCTCGCCGGCGTCGCGCTGATCGCGCTCGGCGTGCTCGTCCTCGTCGACTAGAACAGTTTCGAATCGGCGTCGGCCGGCGCGCCGATGTGCGTGCGCCCGCGCTTCGTGATCGTCCGGCCGCGGGGCGTGCGCTGGATGAAGCCGAGCTGCAGCAGGTAGGGCTCGTAGACGTCCTCGATCGTCTCCTGCTCCTCGCCGAGGGAGGCCGCGAGCGTCGACAGGCCGACGGGCCCGCCGTCGAACTTGCCGGCGATCGTCTGCAGCAGGTCGCGCGCCTCCCGGTCGAGGCCCTGTTCGTCGATCTCGAGCAGCTGCAGCGCCTCGCGCGCGATCTCGGTCGTGATCGCGCCCTGATGGCGCACCTGCGCGACGTCGCGCACCCGGCGCAGGATGCGGTTGGCGATCCGCGGCGTTCCTCGCGAGCGCGACGCGATCTCCTCCGTTGCGTCGTCGGCGATCGTCACGCCGAGGATCCGCGCCGAGCGGTGCACGATCGCCGCGAGCTCGCCCGGCTCGTAGTAGTCGAGCCTGAACGTCAGGCCGAACCGGTCGCGCAGCGGCGTCGTCAACAGCCCCGTACGCGTGGTCGCGCCGACGAGCGTGAACGGCGGCAGGTCGAGCGTCAGCGTCCGTGCGCCTGCCCCCTCCCCCATGACGATGTCGATGCGGAAGTCCTCGAGCGCGGGATAGAGGATCTCCTCGGCGGTGCGCGACATGCGGTGGATCTCGTCGACGAACAGCACGTCGCGCTCAGCGAGCGACGTAAGGATCGCGGCGATGTCCTTCTTCTCGACGGCGGGGCCGGCGATCGTGCGCAGCCCGACGCCGAGCTCCTCGCGGACGATGTGCGCCAGCGACGTCTTGCCGAGACCCGGCGGGCCGGCGAGCAGGACGTGGTCGAGCGCCTCGCCCCGCGCCTTCGCGGCGACGAGCGCGATCTCGAGCTGCTCCTTGACGCGTTCCTGTCCGACGAACTCGTCGAGCGAGCGCGGGCGGAGCGTCTGCTCGACGGCGTCCTCGTCGTCGTCGTGGAGGACCGGCGCGACGAAAGCGCTCACGCAGCCCTCCGTAGGGCTTGCCGCACCCGTTCCTCGGGCGACGCCTCCGCGTCGGTCTCCGCGAGCGCACGCTCGGCGTCGGCCGGCGAATAGCCGAGCTCGACGAGCGCGTCGCGCGCGACCGCGTGGCCGTCGGTCGAGCCGGCGACCGCGAGCGTAACCGTAGTCGCGAGCTTCTCCTTCAACTCGAGCACGATCCGCTCGGCCGTCTTCTTGCCGATCCCGGGGATCGCCTGGAACCGCGCCGCGTCCTCACGCACGATCGCCCGCCGCAGCTCCTCGGCCGGCGAGCCCGAGACGATCGCGAGCGCGACCTTCGGGCCGACGCCGTTGACGGTCAGCAGCTGCGTGAACAGCTCCCGCTCGGCGCGGTCGGCAAAGCCGTACAGCTGCAGCGCGTCCTCGCGGACATGCAGGTACGTCTCGACCGTGATCTCGCCGCCCGCCTCGGCCTTGCGCAAGGCGCTCGGCGTCGCGGCGACGAGGTAGCCGACGCCGTTGACGTCGAGCACCAGCCCCTCCGCCGTCGACGCGACGGCCGTCCCCCGCAACCGTGCGATCATTCCCGCTCCCGGCGCCGGCGGAGCCGGCGCCTCCGCTCTCGGTCCCGCCCAGACGCCGGCAAGCCTACGCCGGCGATGAGCTCCGTCGAGCCTACGCTCATCCGGTCATCCTCAGCAGCGGCGGCGCGAGCGCGTGGCAGATCGCCACGGCGAGCGCGTCCGCCGCGTGGTTCGGCGTCGGCACCACCGGCAGTGCGAGGATCGCCTTGACCATCCGCCCGACCTGCGCCTTGTCGGCGCGGCCGTAGCCGCAGACCGATTGCTTGACGCGGGCGGGCGCGTACTCGGCGCAGGCGACGCCGGCCGACGCGGCCGCGACGAGCACGGCGCCGCGCGCCTGCCCGACGGAGAGCGCGATGCGGGCGTCGGCGCCGACGAACGACTCCTCGAGGACGACCGCATCCGGGGCGTGCTCGGCGATGAGCGCCGCCACCCCGTCGAAGATCGTCTTGAGGCGCACCTCCATGCGCTCGTCCGCGGACGTCTGCCACCACCCGTGGCCGATGGCCCGGAGGCGCCCGCCGCTTTCTTGGACGATCCCGTACCCGCACGCAGCCGTTCCCGGATCGATGCCGACGACCTTCACGAGGTCACGTTAGGCAGGAGGTCGGACGACTCCTGCCTCGCTTAGTGTCCTACGGGTGGAGGATCTGAGGGCGCTCTACGAGGACCGCGCGGCCCAGCAGTACGCCGAGGCGGGGCCGCTTCCCGACCCGCGAACCGATCGGAAGTTCGCCCGGATCTGCGGCCTCGTCCGGGAGCAGCTGCCGTGCGAGGCGTTCCTCGACGCGGGCTGCGGCGACGGCCGCTACCTCGCCGCGCTGGCCGCCGAGCTGCCGGCTCGCCGCGCCGGGGTCGACCTGTCCGAGCGGATCCTCGAGACGGCGCGGCAGCGGGTCGACGCCGACTTTCGGCAGGGGAGCCTCGAGGCGCTCCCGTTCGCCGACGCGGAGTTCGACGTGGTGCTGTGCTCGCAGGTGATCGAGCACGTCCTCGACGCCGAGGCTGCACTGCGCGAGCTCGCCCGCGTGCTGCGCCCCGGAGGGACGCTCGTCATCTCGACCGACAACGAGCGGAACTACGTGACGAGGCTGCTCAACGCGCCGCGGAGCGCCGTCGTGCGCGCGCTGCGGCTGCACGGCGCGCGCGGCCGGATCGAGTCGCCGGCGACGCCGTACACCCGCGCGCGGTTCCGCGAGCTGCTCGAGCGCGGCGGGCTCACCGTGGAGCGGCTCGAGACGTTCCGCTTCCACCTGATGTGGCCGCTCGACGCACGGCCGCTGACGCGCGCGTTGAACGCGGTCGATGCGCACCTGCCCGCGCACGGGCTCGGCGACATCGTCGTCGCGGTGGCGCGCCGATGAGGTTGGCGCTCGCGGGGACGCTCGTCTTCGTCCTCGCGTGCCTCTTGACGCCGCAGGGCCTGCTCGACGGCTCGCACTACTCCGACGTGCACGTCTACTCGTCGTACGCGCACGCGATGACGAGCGGCAAGGTGCCGTACCGCGACTTCTTCGACGAGTACCCGCCGCTCGCCCAGCCGGTGCTGCTCGCCGCCGTCAACGTGACGTTGTTCAAGCTGCTGCTGACCGCGTTCGGGCTCGGGATCGTCGTCGTCCTGGCGACAGTGTTCCGGAGCGTCCTCGCCGTCGCCGTCTTCGCAGTCTCGCCGCTGCTCGTCGGCTCGATCTATCTGAACGCGTACGACCTGTGGCCGGCGTTCCTGCTGACGCTCTCGCTCGCGCTGTTCGTCCGCCACAAGCCGATGTGGGGATTCGCGCTGCTCGGCGCGGCGACGGCGGCGAAGATCTACCCCGTCGCGGTGCTGCCGGTCGCCCTGCTGTTCGTCCCGCGCGTCTGCCGCGTTCGCGGGCTCGTCTGGTTCGCAGGCGTCTTCCTGCTCGCGCACCTGCCGTTCCTGATCCTCGGGCCGGGCGGCCTGCGCTTCTCGTACACGGTGCAGGCGAAGCGCGGTCTCGAGCTGAACAGCCTCGGCGCGTCGGTCCTGATGGCGATCCGGAGGCAGACGCTTGCGAATCAGCCGCCGGGATCGCTCAACGTCGTCGGCGGGACAGCGCGTGCCGTCGCCGCGATCAGCGCGGTGCTCGTCCTCGCGGCGATCGCTGCCGCCACCATCCTGTACGCACGCAGACGGCTCTCGTTTCTCACGGCGTGCGCGGCGGCGGTGGCCGGCTTCGTCGCGTTCGACAAGGTGTTCTCCGCGCAGTACGTCGAGTGGCTCGCTCCGCTGGCGCCGCTCGCCGGCGCCGCCGCGGCGGCGGTGACCGTCGTCGTGCTCGTGCTGACGCACGTTGTGTTCAGCGACCGCAGCGCGATCGCCGAGCAGCGCGACCTCGCTTGGCTGGTCGCGCGCAACCTCGCCGCAGTCGCGCTCTGTGCCGTGCTGCTAGCCCGCGACCGCCTCTAGCACGCGCTCGGGAATGTCGAAGTTCGCGTAGACGTCCTGGACGTCGTCGTTGTCCTCGAGCTGGTCGATCAGCCGCAGGATCTTCTTCGCCTCGTTCTCGTCCGCGACCTCGACCGTCGTCTTCGGCACCATCGTCAGCTCGGCCGAGTCGACGGTGAAGCCGGCTGCCTCGATCGCCGCGCGCACCTCGGCGAGGTTGGCGATGTCGCACGACACGGTGAACGTCGTGCCGTCGAGCGCAACGTCGTCGGCGCCGCCCTCGGCGGCGGCGAGCGTCAACTCGTCCTCGTCGGCACCCTCGGCCTCGACGATGACGATGCCACGCCGCTCGAAGAGCCACGCCACCGCGCCCGACGTGCCGAGGTTCCCGTCGTTCTTCGCGAACGTGTGCCGCACATCGCTCGCCGTCCGGTTCCGGTTGTCGGTCAGCGCCTCGACGATCACGGCGACGCCGCTCGGCCCGTAACCCTCGTAGACGACGGTCTCGAACGACGCCGCGTCGGCATCGGTGCCTGCACCTTTCGCGATCGCGCGGTCGATGTTGTCCTTGGGCATGGAGTAGGACTTCGCCTTCTCGATCGCGTTCTGCAGCGCCAGGTTGCCGGACGGGTCGCCGCCGCCCTCCTTCGCGGCGACGATGATCGCGCGCGACAGCTTCGAGAAGAGCTTGCCGCGCTTCGCGTCCGCCGCCCCCTTCTTGTGCTTGATCGACGACCACTTGCTATGCCCGGACATTCATCGCCTCCCGCACCTGGTTCAGAAAGAGCTCGTGGATGCGCGTGTCGTCGGTCAGCTCCGGATGGAAGGCGGCCACGAGCACGCGACCGTCCCGCGCGAGCACGGGATGCCCGTCCACCTCCGCCAGCACCTCGACGTCCGGCCCGGCGTCCTCGATCCACGGCGCGCGGATGAAGACGGCGCGCACGGGCTCGTCGCCGTGGCCGACGTCGAGGTCCGCTTCGAAGCTGTGCACCTGCCGACCGAACGCGTTGCGCCGGCTCGCGATGTCGGCGATCCCGAGGTGCTCCCGGTCGAGGATGATCATCCCGGCGCACGTGCCGAAGATCGGCGCCTCGAAGTCGCGGAGCGCCTCGTCGAGGCCGTACAGCGCCATCAGCCGCGTGATCGCCGTCGACTCGCCGCCGGGGAGGACCAGCCCGTCGAGCCCCTCGAGGTGCTCGGGCAGACGCACCTCGACCGGCTCGGCGCCGAGCCGGCGCAGCACGGCTGCGTGCTCGCGGAAGTTCCCCTGCACGGCGAGGACGCCGATCCTGAGCGGCTTCTCCACGCGGCGAAATCTAGCGGCGAACGCTTATTCCACAGGCAGCGGCCGCCGCGCCGCCCACAGCCCCAGCAGAACGAACACGAAGCCGAGGATCGCCGCGACGACGATCGGCTTCCACGCGTTCGTCGGCAGGCCGAAGATCCCACCGCCGGTCGACCACTCGAGCGCCCAGTGCGTCGCGGCGGCGATCAGCCCGCCCGCACCGAGCACCGTCCAGCTCGAGCGGCGGATGACGGTCCCGATCGTGATGAAGACGGCGCCGGTGATCGCAAGCAGGATCCAGTCGGCCGTGGAGGAGTGCCACCAGTAGAGGAGCGCGCCGCCGACCAGTAGCCCGGAGGCGACGTGCACCCAGAACCCGTAGACGCGGTTGACGCCGAGCGCGGCGAAGAAGTAGACGATCCCGATCAGCAGCGTCACGACGGCGCTCCAGCTGCCGCCGCCGGAGACGATGTCGGTGACGAGCAGCCAGACGAGCAGCGCGATTGTCAGCACGAGCAGCGGGAAGCGGTAGGAGCGGAGCGCGGCCGCCGCCGCGACGAGAACGAGGACGATCACGAGCCACTCGACCCAGTGCCAGCCGCGGAAGGCGGAGTCGCTGGTGCCGCCGCCCCAGCCCCACCACCGGAAGAGCGCAGCGACGAACGTCCCGAACGCCGTGACGCTGAGATACGCGAAGAGGCCGCCGGTGAGCCACGACCGGCGGCGGAAGACGACCGCGATCGCGAGCAGGATCGCGAGCATCAGCAGCGTCCAGCCGACGAACGCGGCGTTGCCGTACCGGTCCGCGAGGTACGCGTACGCAGCCGAGGCTGCCGTCAGGATGGTGAACGCGCCGAGGTAGAGCAGGAAGGACGAGCTCGTCCAGCGCGGCTTCAGGACATCCGCCACGTGCGGATCGTCCCAAGCGGATCGGACGGAAGCGCTACCAGCCGCGCGTCTCGAGCAGCTCGCTCGGATCGAGCGACTGCGTCGAGATGCCGACCATCGGCTCGCCGAGGCCGGCGGAGACCCGCGCGACGATCTCGGCGTCGGTGTAGTGCGTCGTCGCCTCGACGATCGCCTTCGCGCGCGTTTCCGGATCGCCGGACTTGAAGATCCCGGAGCCGACGAACACGCCGTCGGCGCCGAGCTGCATGCAGAGGGACGCGTCGGCCGGCGTCGCGATCCCGCCCGCGGTGAACGTGACGACCGGCAGCCGGCCGTGCTCGGCGACCCAGCGCACGAGGTCGTACGGCGCCTGCAGATTCTTCGCCTCGGTGTAGAGCTCGTCCTCGGCGAGCGAGGTCAGCTTGCGGATGTGGCCGAAGACCGACCGCATGTGCGTGACTGCGTTCGAGACGTCGCCGGTGCCCGCCTCGCCCTTCGTCCGGATCATCGCCGCGCCCTCCGCGATCCGCCGCAGCGCCTCACCGAGGTTCGTCGCGCCGCAGACGAACGGGACGGTGAACTTCCACTTGTCGACGTGGTGCTCCCAGTCGGCGGGCGTCAGCACCTCCGACTCGTCGATGTAGTCGATCTCGAGTGCCTGGAGGATCTGCGCCTCGGCGAAATGGCCGATGCGGCACTTCGCCATCACCGGGATCGTGACGGCCTCCTGGATGCCCTTGATCATCTCCGGGTCGGACATGCGGGCGACGCCGCCGTCGCGGCGGATGTCGGCGGGGACGCGCTCGAGCGCCATCACCGCGACCGCCCCTGCCTCTTCCGCGATCTTCGCCTGCTCGGCGTCGACCACGTCCATGATCACGCCGCCCTTCAGCATCTCGGCGAGACCGCTCTTGACCCGCATCGTCCCGTATTCGGCCATGCGTCCAGTTTAGCGGCGGTTCTCTACGACGCCAGGCAGCCTTCCACGGCCTGCTCCTCGTCCGTCGAGGGGGCGGTCGTCCAGACGATGACGGCGTTCCGGGAGACCCGGAGGACGTCGCTCATGTGCGGCCGGAGGCTCGGCGGCGCGTGCAGCCGGAACGCCTTCTCCGTCTGCTCGACGTGGTCGGCGTCCTCGGTGAAGGCGATCGTCACCGTGTTGCCGCTCGGTGCGGTCGCATGGATGCCGCCGTTCGCGGCGAAGCCGGCGATGAAGCCGACCTTGCCCGGGCTCGTCGTCGCCCCGGTGAAGTGCTGCTCCTTCAGGCAGCCGATCGACGCCTGAGCCGTGAACGGCGTGTTCGACCGGGCGCCGCACGCCGCGACGAGCAGCGCGAGCGGGACGAGCACGATGGCGCGGCGCATCGCTCCCGACTATAGATTCGGGCGCCGATGGAGCCGTGGGCGCGCGATCTGGTGGGACGCATCGACGAGCACGTGCTCGACAGCGCGGCGCTGCAGGGGAATCCGCTCGGGGATCCGGCCTCCCGTCCGCTCTGGGTATACGTCCCGCCGGGGGCGGGCGACACGCCGATCCCGGCGCTCTACCTGATCCAGGGGATGACCGGCCAGCTGGACATGTGGCGCAACCGCTCGGCGTTCCGGCCGAACGTGGTCGAGCTCGTCGACCGCCTCTTCGCCGACGACGGCTGCCCGCCCGCGTACGTCGTCTTCGTCGACGCGTGGACGTCGTACGGCGGCTCGCAGTTCATCGACTCCGCCGGGGTCGGCAACTACCACACGTACCTCTGCGAGGACGTCGTGCCGTTCGTCGACGCGCGGTATCCGACGAGCGTGCGGGCGATCACCGGCAAGTCGAGCGGCGGCTACGGCGCGATGGTCACGCCGATGCTGCGGCCCGACCTGTTCAGCGGGCTCGCGACGCATGCGGGCGACGCGCTTTTCGAGCTGTGCTACCTGCCGGAGTTCCCGCAGACCGTGCGCGCGCTGCGCGACGAGTACGGCGGCTCGTTCGAGAAGTTCTGGGCGGACTTCCGCTCGCGGCCGGCCTTCACGCGGAGCAGCGACGCCGCGGTCATGAACACGTACGCGATGGCGGAGTGCTACTCGCCGGGCGAGCTGCCGTTCGACGTCACCACGGGCGAGCTGAAGCAGGACGTCTGGGAGAAATGGCTCGCGTGGGACCCCGTCCGCATGGTCGAGGAGCACGCCGACGCGCTGCGCGGGCTGCAGGCGATCTACATCGACTGCGGCAAGCGCGACCAGTACTTCCTCGACCTCGGCGCGGAGGGCTTCCGGCAGGCGCTCGAGCGGATCGGCGTCACCGACGTCTTCTTCGAGCTCTTCGACGGCACGCACAGCTCGATCGAGTACCGCTATCCGCTCGCGCTGCGCTACCTCGCCGAGCGGCTCTCGCCGCGGTAGACGCCGTTCGCGAGATAGGTCGGGATGTCGCCGCGCGCCAGATGCCCCTCGACCTGCGCGAGCACCTGCCCCTTGTGCTCGGTCGTCGTCGTCCACGTGTAGACGGTCTCGCGCGGCTCGTAGGTGACGGCGTCGATCGTCCACCTGTCGCTGCGCGCCATGCGGAGAGCGGCGACCGCGACGTCGGCCGCGCGCAGGAGCAGCCGCGGCACGAGCAGCAGCAACCAGAGGAGGCCGCCGACGATCCAGACGACGTCGGCGCCGGGGCTCGGCGCCCACGGGTCGTCGGGCCCGTCCCACGAGCGGCGCTCGCCGACGCGGATCTTGTACGCGTAGATCTCCCACTCCCGTCCGTCAGGCCCGCGCACCCGCGCGGCGGGCTTGAACACGGTCATGCGGCGAACCGCGCGGCCGCGTAGCGCGCCGGATCGGGCAGAAGGTCGGAGCCGCCGTCGACGATCAGGTCGGCGACGACGCGCCCGAGCGCGCCGCCGAGCTGGATGCCGTTGCCGCCGAGCCCCACCAGGAGATGGATCCCGGGCGCCGCCTCGCCGAGGACCGGCTGCCGGTCCGGTGTCAGCGGATAGAGGCCGTCCCAGCCGCCGCGTAGCCGGAGCGCGTCCGGCTCGCGCCACCGCCGCGCAAGCAGCGGCACGAGCTCCTCGTCGCGGCCGTGCCGCTCGGAGTGGAAGCCGGCGAGGACGAGCCGGGCTCCGTCGCCGCGGAGGTAGAGGCTGTCGCCGTCGTCGCCGATCGGATCGACGACGAGCGGCGTGTCGCCCGCACGTGCGTCGTCGTCCTCGAAGATCGCGATCGAGCGCCGTTCGCCCTCGACCGGGACGTCGAAGAGCTCGCGCGCCCACGCGCCCGTCGCGAGCACGACGGCGCGCGCGTCGAGCTCGCCGAGGTCGCGAATGCGGGCGCGCCGCACCTCGACGTCGCGCACGAGCCGGTCGACGAGCTGCGGCGGGTCGACCCAGCCGTCGCGTGGGCCGTAGACGGCTCCGGCGAGGCCGTCGGTCGCGAGCCGCGGCGCGAGGCGCGCGATCTCCGCGCCGTCGACGACGCGCGCCCCGTCGTCCTCGCGCAGCTCGAGCGTCGTCGCGTAGCGCGCCAGCTGTGCATCGGTGTGCGCGAGCTGCAGCTTCCCGTGCTGGACGAACGGGACGC
>DASXWV010000019.1:0-35025 GCA_036503495.1 Gaiellaceae bacterium | reverse complement strand
CCGCCTAACCGCTCACCCGAGCCGATGGCCTCTACCAACTGACGATCCACGCAGGAGGTAGAGGGATGAGCGTAGGCTCGACGGAGCTCAGCAAGGAGCGGAGGCGCCGGCTTTGCCGGCGCCGGGAGCGGGCATGAGCGGCTTCGCCGGGCTCGTCGACGCCGTCGAGGAGGTCCGGCGCGGCGGGCACGTCGACTTCGTCGAGCCCGCGCTGCGCGCCGGCGGCTCCGTCGTCACCGAGTCGTTCCTCTCGCCGTTCCGCTTCAACCTCGGGCCGCCGCTCGTCCGGCGGCCGCCGCTCCCGTCGCTCGAGGTGTTTGTCCCCGACCCGCTCGTCCGCGTCGGGAACGACGCCGGCGCGGGCTCGCCGGCGATCCGGGCGTTCCTCGGCGGGGGCGAGACGCACGATCTCGTCGTCGTCGCCGGCGGCAACGGCCTCGCGTCCGCGTGCCTCGTCGACGAGCTCGTCGCCGCCGGCTCGAGCGTCGTCGAAGGCGCGGGACCGGTCGACGCGGGCGCGGCGGCCGGCGACGGTCTCGGGATCGCGCGGCTGTTCGTCGGCCTGCGCGGGCCGGCGCCCGTCGGCGACGCGTTCGCAACTGCGGTGGGAGCGGACGACGAGGAGGCATTGCTGCGCGGCGACCCGGCGCGCGCCGTCGGCGTCGTCGTCTCGAATGCGCACCTCGACGCGAACCTCGTCGACCCGCAGCTGTCGTCGTTCGTGTGGCAGGCCGCGCTGCCGTTCGGTTCGACGTCGCGCGCGGACTACGCGGCAATGGTGCTCGCGGCGCTCGACCTCGACCCGCGCGCCGTCCTGTTCAAGCTGCTCTGGCTCCCGGAGGACACCGGTGAGCGAGCAGGTTGAGACTGTTCACCTGACGCTCAACGACGCGCCGGCGACGCTCGGGGTGCCGGTCCGCGCGAGCCTCGCCGACGCGGTCCGCGCCCTCGGCGCGACCGGCACGCGCGTCGGCTGCGAGCACGGTGCGTGCGGGACGTGCACCGTCCTTCTCGACGGCGAGCCGGTCCGCAGCTGTCTCGTGCTCGCAGTGCAGGCCGACGGCCGCGCCGTGACGACGGTCGAGGGGCTCGCGAGCAGTGACGACCTGCACCCGCTCCAGCAGGCGTTCCACGACCACCATGCGCTCCAGTGCGGCTTCTGTACGCCGGGCTTCGTCGTGCTGGCCGCGTCGCTGCTCGAGCGCGAGCCCGACGCGTCGGAGGAGCGGGTACGCGACGTCCTCTCGTCGAACCTGTGCCGCTGCACGGGCTATGCGCCGATCGTCGACGCCGTCCGCGCAGCACAGGCGGAGCTGCGTTGAAGCCGCCGCCGTTCGAGTACGTCCGGGCGGGGTCGGTCGCCGACGCGCTGGCCGCGCTCGACGAGGACGTGAAGGTGCTCGCCGGCGGCCAGAGCCTCTTGCCGGCGCTCAACTACCGCATCGTCCGGCCGGCGAAGCTCGTCGACATCGACCGGCTCGACGACCTCGCGCGCCTCGACGTGAACGGCTCGGTCCGCGTCGGAGCGCTCGTCAGGCACGCGCAGCTCGAGCGCGACGAGCGGCTCGTCGGTCCGTGGTCGGGACTGCGGGCGGCGGCGTCGCAGGTCGGGCACCTGCCGATCCGGACGCGCGGGACGTTCGGCGGCAGCATCGCTCACGCCGATCCGGCCGCAGAGCTCTGCGTCGCGGCGCTCGCGTTCGACGCCGAGGTCGTCGCTCGCTCGGCGGCCGGCGAGCGCCGCGTCCCGGCCGTCGACTTCTTTCAGGCGCCGTTCACGACGGCGCTCGCCGTGGACGAGCTCGTGACAGAGGTCGTGTTCGCAGAGGGCGCGGCGGCGAGCGTGTTCGAGGAGTTCGCTCCGCGCGCCGGCGACTACGCGCTCGCCTCGGTGTGCGCCGTCCGCCGAGCCGACGGAATTCGGATCGCTCTCGGCAGCGTCGGGCCGACGCCGGTTCGCGCCCGCGCGGCCGAGCAGGCGGCCGCGGCAGGCGAGCCTGCGGCTGCGGTGGGGCAGGCGGCCGCGCGCGACTGCGACCCGCCGTCCGACTCGCACGCGCCGGCGGCGTACCGCCGCGCGCTCGTTGCGACGCTCGTGGAGCGAGCGCTGCGCCGCCTGGAGGCACAGCCGTGAGCAGCCTCGTCGGCACCGACGCACCACGCAGGGAGAATCGGGCGCTCACCACCGGCAGCGCGCAGTTCGTCGGCGACGTCGATCGTCCCGGGCAGCTCTGGGCCCGCATCGTGCGGAGCCCGCTCGCACACGGGCGGCTGCGCGCGTGCGACCTCGCGCCGGCGCGCGAGCACCCCGAGGTCGTCGACGTCTTCGCCGCCGAAGACATCCCCGAGCTGCGCATCCCGATCCGTCTGCCGTTCGCCGAGACGCCGCAGGCGAACGAGCGGCTGCAGGCGCCGTTCGCCCGCGACGTCGTCCGGTACGTCGGCGAGCCCGTCGCAGTCGTCGTCGCGACGAGCGCGGCTGCGGCCGAGGACGCGGCCGAGCTCGTGGTGCTCGACATCGACGAGCTGCCGCCGCTCGTCGATCTCGTCGACGCCGAGCAGGCGGGCGCGGTGGTCAACCGTCTGCCGATGCGCTACGGCGACGTCGACGAGGCGTTCGCGGATGCGGCAGTGGTCGTGCGCCGCAGGTTGAGAATGCACCGGCACACCGGCGTCCCGCTGGAGACGCGCGGCCTCGTCGCCGAGTTCGACGA
Source organism: Gaiellaceae bacterium (assembly GCA_036503495.1). GTDB lineage: Bacteria > Actinomycetota > Thermoleophilia > Gaiellales > Gaiellaceae > Palsa-739. The sequence goes on along the minus strand of DASXWV010000019.1, from coordinate 32,311 downwards.
CGACGGACGGCTGACCGTGTGGGGTGCGGCGAAGGTGAAGCACTTCAACCGCTCCGTCCTCTCGCAGATGCTCGGCATCCCGGTCGACCGCATCCGGTTCATCGAGGTCAACGTCGGCGGTGCGTTCGGCGTGCGCGGCGAGTTCTATCCGGAGGACTATCTCGTTCCGCTCGCCGCGCAGCGGACGCAGCGACCGGTCAAGTGGATCGAGGACCGGTACGAGCACTTCATCGCGACGAATCATGCACGCGAGCAGGTGCACGAGATCGAGGTCGCCGCCGCGGCGGACGGGCGTCTCCTCGCGTTCCGCGACCGTGCGTGGTGCGACCAGGGTGCGTATGTCCGGACGCAGGGGATCCTGCCGGCGCTGCTGCCGGCGATGCACCTGCCCGGGCCGTATGCGTGGTCGGCGTTCGAGATCGAGTCGATCGGCGTCCTGACCAACCGGACGCCCGTCGGGACGTATCGCGGCCCCGGCGCCACGGAGGCGACGTTCATCCGCGAGCGCATGCTCGATGTCGTCGCCCGCGAGCTCGGGATCGACCCGATCGAGCTGCGCCGCCGGAACCTGATCGCCGGCGACGCGATGCCGTTCGTCTACGACTTCGGGCCCGAGGCGCCGCCGCTCGTCTACGAGACCGGCGACTTCCGCGGCTTCTTCGAACGAATGCTCGCCGAGTGCGACTACGAGTCGCTCCGCGGCGACGGCGTCGGGATCGGCGTGTCGGCGTTCGTCGAGGTCGGCGGCGTCGGCCCGTTCGAGCACGCGTGGATCGTCCCGAAGGACGGGACCTACTGCGTGCGCGTCGGCGTCGCGTCGGTCGGGCAGGGCGTGGACACCGCGCTCGCGCAGATCGCGGCCGACCAGCTGGACGTGCCTCTGGCCGAGGTCAGCGTCGAGTACCACGACACCGACGACATCCCCGAGGGCTTCGGGGCGTTCGCGAGCCGCAGCACCGTCCTCGCCGGGAACGCGATCGCACTCGCCGCGCGCGATCTGCGCGACAAGGCCGGCGGCGGCCTCGCGGGCCGCGCCGACGAGCTCGAGGCGGCAGGCGTCCGCGGCGAGGGCACGTTCGAGAAGGAGAACCCGAGCTTCTCGTTCGGCGCCAACCTCAGTGTCGTCTCCGTCGATCGCGCGACGGGCGGCGTGACGCCGCTCCGTCATGTCGTCGCGTTCGACGTCGGCCGCGCCGTGAACCCGGCCCTCGTTCGCGGGCAGCTCGCCGGCGCCGCTGCGCAGGGAATCGCGGGCGCGCTCTTCGAGGAGCTCGTCTACGACGACGGCGGCAACCCGCTCACGACCTCCTTCATGGACTATCAGATGCCGACCGCGGCCGAGCTTCCGCCGGTCGACGTCGTCGTGATCGAGCACCCGACGCCGACGAACCCGCTCGGGATCAAGGGCGCGGGCGAGGCCGGGATGAACGGCGCGCCCGCCGCCGTCGCGAACGCGGTGGCGGACGCGCTGGCGCTCCCGGAGGACCTCGTGACGGCGCTGCCGTTGACGCCGGCCGCCGTCCACGCGCTCGTCACGGCGCGAAGATCTTGATCCCGAGCGGCTTCGGGCGGCCGTCGTTGACGCCGTCCTGGTCGTTCGGGCACGCCGAGATGCCGACGAGGACGTTCAGCTCCGCCCGCAGCTCGATGTAGTCGCCGACGTCGGCGATCGGCGGCAGGAACACCATGTGCTGCTCCCGCACCGTCGCCTCGTCGTCGTTGTTCATCCAGATGTTGAACACATCCGGCACGAGGTCCGGCTCGACTCCGAACGGCGCGAGCGCCTCCTCGAGGTTCTGCTGGCACGTGCGGTGGCCGTCGACGTCGACGCGCCGCCCGATGCCGCGCTCGTTCCGGAACTCGTAGATCTTCCGCGTGCAGCGTCCGCCCATCCAGGCGAAGTTGACGCCGACCGGGTCGTCGGTGACCTCCATCAGGACGTTCTCGTACGGCGGCCGCGAGTAGAGATACTTCACCTGCTTCAGGTTGCCGGTGCCGCCGAGCATGTTCAGCGCCATGCTCTGCCCGGCATGGAACGTCTCGCGCAGGTTGTCGGCGTTCTGGAAGGTCGCGTCGACGACCTGCTTCCCCTCGATCTCCTCGATCCGCAGCGTGTGGCCTTTCGGCACGACGAAACCGCGGCCGTAGGAAGCGGGGACGACGAGGTCTTCGACGATCGTGCGACTCGTGTTCATGCGCTCTCCGGTGGTGGTGGGGTGGGGGCGGGCGTTGCGCGGCGGCGCGGCACGGCGCTGCGGGCGCGGACGAGCACGCGCTGCGTCGAGGCGGCGTTCGACAGTGCGACGGCGAGCAGGAGGACGCCGCCGTTGAAGACGGGCGTCACCCACGACTCGGCGCCCTTCAGCTGCAGGCCGGTGATCCCGATCGCAACGAGGAAGATCGCGATCAGCGTCCCCCAGACATTGAAGAAGCCGGGGCGGATCGCGGTCGCGCCGAGGAATGCCGCCGCGTAGGCCGGGAGCAGGTACGCCGGCCCGGAGCTCGCGTCGGCTGCGCCGACCTGCGCCGTCACGAGGATGCCGCCGACCGCCGCGAGGATGCCGGCGGCGACGAAGGCGGTGACGCGCGCGCGGCCCGTCCGCACGCCGGAAAGGTTCGCGGCGGCGCGGTTCGCGCCGGTCGCACGCATCTGCCGGCCGATCACCGTGAACTCGAGGACGATCCAGAGCAGCACCGAGACCGCGAGCGCGTAGTAGACGGGCAGCACGACGACGTGCTTCGTCTGCGCGAGCGACGTGAAGCCGTGCGGCGCGCCGCCGAAGATCGGCGCGTTGCCGCTCGAGATCCACTGGATCAGGCCTTCGAGGATCGTCGCGACGCCGATCGTCGCGATGAACGAGTTGATGCCGAGGCCGACGACCGCGAGCGCGTTCGCGGCGCCGATCGCGGCGCCGACGCCGAGCGTGGCGACGATCGCCGCCTGCCACGACAGCCCGTAGTGCGTGATCAGCTTCAGCACGAGGTACTGCGCCATCCCGAGCGTCGCGCCGATCGAGAGGTCGAACTCGCCGACGACGAGGACGAGCATCGCCGCGTACGCGATGAAGATGCCGGGCGGCTGTGACGTCAGGATGTCCTGGACGTTGCCGCTCGTCGGGAACTTGTCGGGCAGCCACGCCGAGAACGCGCCGAACACGGCGGCGAAGACGACGAGGAGGCCCCAGCGGGAGAGCAGCCGCGACGCGCTCACACCACGTAACACTCCTGCGCGATCCGCGCGGGCGAGAGCTCGTGGCGGGCGAGCTCGACGCGCGGCGTCCCGTGGCCGAAGACGATCGCGCGGTCGGCGATCGCAGCGACCTCGTCGGCGTCGGCCGAGAGCAGGAGGACGGCCGTGCCGGCGCGCGCCGCCTCGGCGAGGCGGTCGTAGATCGCGCTCTTCGTCGCGACGTCGATTCCCGCCGTCGGCTCCTCGGCGACCACGACCGCCGGGGGCGGGCTCATCCACTTCGCGAGGACGACCTTCTGCTGGTTCCCGCCCGAGAGCGCGGCGAAGGGCGCCGTCGGCGAGCGGGGGACGACGCGCCATTCGTCGAAGACCTTCGCCGCAGCGGCGCGCTCGTTCCGCGTCGAGGCGAACGCGGTCGTCAGCCGGTCTCGGAGCGCGAAGTTGCTGCCCGTGTCGAGCGTCGGGAACGAGGCCTCGCCGATCCGGTCGCCCGGCACGTAGACGACGCCGCGGCGCTGCGCGTCGCGCGGGGTGCGCGGGTGGAAGCGCTTGCCGCCCAGGCGCATCTGGCCCTGCGACGTCGGCTGGGCGCCTGCGACCATGCGCCCGACGGCCCGATGGCCGGCGCCGACGAGGCCGACGAGCGCGAGGATCTCACCGCCGTGCAGCGTCAGCGAGACGCCGTCGGCGCCCTCGCCGGCGATGTCGTCGAGGACCAGGAGCTCCGGCCCGCGGGCGCCCGGTGCGCCGGCGGCGTGCTCGAGCTTCGTCCCGACGATCAGCTCGACGATCTCCTGCTCGGACGTCTCGCCGACGACGACCGTGCCGACGAGCGAGCCGTCGCGCAGCACGGCTGCGCGGTCGGCCAGGCGCGTCACCTCGCCGAGCCGATGCGTCACGTACACGACGCCGACGCGCGCCGCACGGAGCCGCTCGACCGCGCCGTAGAGGAGCTCCACGTCGTGGCGCGGCAGCGAGGCCGTCGGCTCGTCGAGGACGATCACCTTCGCGTCGACTGCGATCGCGCGCGCGATCGCGACGAGCGAGCGCTGCGCAGCTTCGAGCCGGTCGATCGGCGTCGCCGGGTCGATGTCCATCGCCCAGCGCGCCAGCAGGTCGCGGGCGCGGTCGAGCTGCTTCCGCCACGAGATGAAGCCGCGGCGCTGCGCGAACCCGGCGACGTGCGCGATGTTCTCGGCGACCGAGAGCCCGGGCAGCAGGCCGAGGTCCTGGTGGACGAACGCGAGGCCGTGCGCGCGCGACTGCTCGGGGGTGAGCCCGCGTGGAAAGACGTCGGCCCCGAGGCGGATCGTGCCGGCGGTCGGCCGGACGACGCCGGCGAGGATCTTGATCAGCGTGCTCTTGCCGGCACCGTTCTCGCCGAGCAGCGCGAGCACCTCGCCGGCGCGCACGCCGAGCGAGACGCCGCGCAGGGCGTGCGTCGCGCCGAACCGGCACTCGAGCCCCTCGACGGCGAGGACGTCGTCCTCGGACCTCCTCGCCGTCGGGTGCGCTGCTACTTCTTGCCCCACAGCTTGAGCCAGGCGGAGCGGTAGTCGTACGAGTTCGCGATCGCCGGGCCCTTCGTCGAGCGCGCATTCGTGCTGTCCATCAGCCGGAACGGGACGTGGTACTTCACGGCCGGCTTGTGGTTCATCGCCCGCAGGATCGCGTCCATCGCGAACCAGCCGTACTCATTCGTGTCCGGCCCGATCTCGACGAACCTCGCGCCCTTGCGAATCGCCGGCAGGAAGAAATCGCCGTCGGTGCCGAGGCCGGTGACGTCCTTGCGGCCGGTCTGCTGCACGGCCTGCGAGAAGGTGCCCGCCCACGACTCCGACAGGCAGAAGATGTACTTCGCCTGCGGGTACTTGCGGAACAGCGCCGCCATCCGCTGCGCACCCGCCGCCGTCCCGATGTCCGTCGCGGGCGACTGCGTCACGTTGACGATCTTGTACGCGGCCCCGGCGTCCTTGATTCCCTGGGTGAAGCCGCGGTACGCGACCTGCAGGTCGGAGAACTGGGGCGAGTTGTACGCGATGATCTGCGCGCCCTTCCCCTTCGAGTTCGCGACGACCCACTCCGCGAGCCGGTAGCCCTCGGTGTATTCCGGCGGGCCGATCTGCGCGACGAGCCCGGGCGGCGGGTTCTTGACGCCGTTGAAGATGTCGACGAACGGCGCGCCGGCAGCCTTCGCCTTCGCGATGCCGGGCGCGATCAGCGCGGGAACGCCGGCGCTCATCACCACGGCGTTCGCGCCGCCGGTGACCGCGGTGTTGATCGCAGCGAGCCACCCGGGCGGATTGCCGTTGCCGAAGACGACCTTGCCGCGCCAGCCGACGCGCTTCGCCGCGTCGACGACGCCCGCCGCCGAGCGTTGCGGCAGCGGGGCCGGAACGCTGTAGATCGAGACGACGCTCTTGCCGCTCGGCACCGCACCCGGCGACGTCTTCGGGCCCGTGAACGTCGTCATCGGCTTCCGCGCCGCCGCCACGTCGGCCTGAGCCTTTGCGAGCGTCAGCTTTGCGGTCTGGTGGGTCGACCCGGCGGCCGGCAACGCAGTCGCCGCCGCCGCGGCGACCAGCCCCGCCAGGACCACGCCCTTCGCGCTCTGCTTGACCATGCCCCCTCCTTCGAAGGTCTCGACATGTCGCAGGTCCTCCCGAGGAGGAGCTGAAACGAGGGGCCGAACGTACACCTGCGCCCGGATCCCGGTCAATCTCGGAGTGACGTGCGTCACGCGCTCGAAAACCGGGTGGACGCGGGCGTCGTAGGTCAGCGAATATCTGTGGACAACGACGCACGGATCGCCAACAGGAGGGCCTCATGGTCGCAGCGATTAGCCGGCAGTTGATCGACGGGCAGTGGCAGGAGGGGTCGAGCGGCGAGGTCCTCGTCGATCGAAACCCCTACGACGGCTCCGTGATCGCCGAGTTCCCGGTTGCGACCGCCGAGGACATCGATGCCGCCTACCGCGCCGCCGCCCGTGCCAAGGAAGACTGGGACCGCGTCAACCCGTATGCGAAGCGCGCCGTGTTCGAGAACGCGGTCAAGTACGTCGAGTCGAACTTCGGCGAGCTGACGGAGATCATCATCGACGAGCTCGGCGGCACGCGTCTGAAGGCCGGGTTCGAGATCGGCCTCGTGCTCGACATGCTCAAGGAAGCGGCGACGTTCCCGCTGCGCATGGAGGGCCGGATCCTCCCGTCGGCCGTCGACGAGCGCGAGAACTTCCTCTACCGGGTCCCGGTCGGCGTCGTCGGCGTCATCAGCCCGTTCAACTTCCCGTTCTTCCTGTCGATGAAGTGCGTCGCGCCTGCCCTCGGCGCAGGCAACGGCGTCGTGCTGAAGCCGCACGAGGAGACGCCGATCATGGGCGGCACGATCATCGGCAAGATCTTCGAGGAGGCCGGCCTGCCGTCGGGGCTGCTCAACGTCCTCGTCACCGACATCAGGCAGATCGGCGATGCGTTCATCGAGCATCCGATCCCGCGCGTGCTCGCGTTCACGGGCTCGACGGCCGTCGGCCGCCATGTCGCGGAGGTCGGTGCGCGCCACTTCAAGAAGGTGCTGCTCGAGCTCGGGGGCAACAGCGCGTTCATCGTGCTCGAGGACGCCGACCTCGAGTACGCCGTCGACGCAGCGGTGTTCAGCCGGTTCACGCACCAGGGGCAGATCTGCATGTCGGCGAACCGCGTGCTCGTGCACCAGGACGTGTTCAAGGAGTTCACGGAGCGCTACATCGAGAAGGTGAAGTCGCTGAAGGTCGGCGACCCGCGCGCGGAGGACACGATCATCGGCCCGCTGATCACGGCGAAGCAGGCGGAGAACCTGAACGCGACCGTCGACCGCGCGATCGAGGAAGGCGCGACGCCGATCGTGCGCGGCAACGTCGACGGCGGCCTGTTCGAGCCCGTCGTCCTGCTCGACGTGAAGCCGGAGATGGAGGTCGCGCAGAAGGAGCTGTTCGGCCCCGTCGTCTCGCTGATCCCGTTCAAGGACGACGACGAGGCGATCGAGCTCGCGAACGACACGGAGTTCGGCCTCAGCGGCGCGCTGCACACGCGCGACATCGACCGCGGCGTCGCGCTCGCGCGCCGGGTGCAGACGGGGATGATCCACGTCAACGACTGCACGATCCACGACGAGCCGAACGTCGCCTTCGGCGGCGAGAAGCAGTCAGGGCTCGGCCGGCTCAACGGTGCGTGGAGCCTCGACGCGTTCACGACGATGCAGTGGGTGTCGGTCAACCACGGCCGACGGCAGTTCCCGTACTGAAAGGAAGCCGAATGGACATTGCGGATCTGATCGTCGAGAGGGAGTCGGAGGGATACTTCGCCTATCACCGGTCGGCGTTGACGTCGGAGGAGATCCACCGGGCGGAGATCGAGCGGATCTTCAACCGCACGTGGCTCTACGTCGGCCATGAGTCCGAGGTGCCGAACCGCGGCGACTTCGTCCGGCGGACGGTCGGCCTGCGGCCGCTCTTCTTCGTCCGCAGTCGCACGACGGGCGAGGTGAAGGTCTTCTACAACAGCTGCACGCACCGGGGGTCGACGATCTGCCGCCGCGACCGCGGGAACGGCAAGACCTTCCAGTGCTTCTACCACGCGTGGACCTTCGACAGCGACGGCGCGCTGATCGGCGTCCCGGACGAGGAGTGCTACGGGCCGACGTTCGACAAGTCGAAGCTGGGCCTCGTCGAGGTGCCGCGAACGGCGTCGTACCGCGGGCTGATCTTCGCCAGCTACGACCCGAACGTCGAAGAGCTCACGGACTACCTTGCCGGCGCGCGCGAGTACATCGACGCGATGACCGACGCGGCGGAGGTCGCAGCCGCCTTCGCGGCGAACGGCAACGGCAGCGACGGCGGTCCGCCGCTGCAGGTGCTGCGCGGCACGCACCAGTACGGGATCAAGGCGAACTGGAAGCTGCTCGTCGAGAACAGCATGGACGGGTACCACCTCGGCCCGACGCACGCGACGTACTTCCAGTTCCTCAAGGATCAGGACGTCGACGTGTCGCCGAGCACCGGCTCGATGAAGCTGCTCGGCAACGGGCACGCCGTGATCGAGTACACGGGCTCGTGGGGGCGGCCGATCGCGCGCTGGGCGTCGCAGTTCGGCGATGCGTCGCGGAGCCAGCTCGAGGCGCTGCGGAAGCGGATCATCGACGAGCTCGGCGAGACCGGCTACCGGATGGCGGAGCTGAACCGCAATCTGTTCATCTACCCGAACCTGTTCGTGATGGACAACAACGCGACGGCGTTGCGCGTGATCGAGCCGACCTCCGTCGACTACATGGAGGTCTCCCAGCACGAGCTGGCGCCGCGGCTGGAGGATCCGACCGTCCGGAAGGTGCGCCTCGAGAGCTATGTGACGTTCGCGGGGCCGGGCGGGCTCGCGACGCCCGACGACGTCGAGGCGCTCGAGTCGTGCCAGGCGGGTGCGCGTTCCGGCGTCGAGTGGAGCCTGCTCTCGCGCGGCTACTTCAGCGACGAGCCGCCGATGTCCGGCGAGCTGCAGCTGCGCGCGTTCTGGCGCCGCTGGCAGCAGCAGCTCCTCACGGGCGACCTGGTGCCTGCATGAGCGGTAGGCTCGACGGACGCGAACCAGGAGCGCAGGTGCCGGCTTCGCCGGCGCCGGAGCGGGCATGAGCCGCCGCGAGCCCACGGTTCTCGATCGTCCGGACCTCCGGCCGACGGAGGTGACGCGGTCGGAGGTCGAGGACCTGCTCTATCACGAGGCGTATCTGCTCGACGAATGGCGGATGGAGGAGTGGCTCGAGCTGTGGGAAGCGGACGCCGAGTACGTCGTGCCGACGAACGACAATCCGCACGCCGACCCGGACAACGACCTGATGTACATCAATCACGACTACCGGCTGCTCAAGGGGCTCGTCGTGCGGCTGATGAGCGTGCACGCGCACCGCGAATACCCGTGGTCGAAGACGCGGCATCTCGTCTCGAACGTGCGCGTGCTCGGCGAGGACGAGGACGGCGTCGTTCACGGCGACGCCGCGTTCATGGTCTGGCGATTCCGGCAGCAGGACCGCAACTGCTACGTCGGGCGGTACGACTTTCGCGTCCGGCGCGTCGACGGCCGCATCAAGCTCGTCGGCAAATGGATCACGCTCGATGCGTGGACGCTTGCGCCGTACGGCGCCGTGAGCATCGTCCTCTGACCGTGGCGAGTGCGGTCGTCGCCGTCCACTACCAGAACGACGTGCTCCATCCCGACGGCAAGCTGCGCGCCGGGCTGGCGCGCGACGACGAGCGCCGGGGCGCGTTGATCGCCAACGCGCGCCGCTTGCTCGACGGCGCCCGCGGGCGCGGCGTCCCCGTCGTGTCGGTCGCGGTCGAGTTTCCGCCGGGTCACGCGGGCGTCGTCCAGAACTCGGCGATGTTCCGCGGCGCGGTCGAGAGCGGCGCGCTCGTCGAGGGCTCCTGGGGCGCGGCCTTCCACGACGAGCTCTCGCCGATCGATGGGGAGCCGGTCGTGCGGCACGAGCGGATCAACGGCTTCTACGGCTCGGAGCTCGACGGCGTGCTCGCGCAGCTCGGCGCCGAGCGTCTGATCGTGTGCGGCGTGGCGACGCATTCGGCCGTCGAGCACACGGCGCGCCATGCCGCCGATGCGGGGTACCACGTCACCGTTGCGGCGGACGCTTGCGCCGCGCCGGATGACGCCCTGCACGCGGCGAGCCTGCGCGCGCTCGCCCTCCACGTCGAGCGCGTCGCAACCGTCGACGAGATCCTCGCCGCGCTGTGACGGCCCGCGTCGCGATCGTGACGGGCGGCAACTCGCTGCTCGGCGGCGCGATCGCCGCCGCGCTGGCCGCCGACGGCGCCTCGGTCGTGATCGCCGCCCGCGACGCGGGCCGCGGGGAGGCGGTTGCGCGCGACATCGGCGGCACCTTCGTCGCGACCGACATCGGCGACGACGCGTCGATCGCCGCCTGCGTCGAGCGCTTCCCGCAGATCGACGTCCTCGTCAACAACGCGATCGTCTACGACGACTCCGGCATCGCGTCGACGCGCGAGCAGTGGCTGTCGGCGCTCAACGTCAACGTCGTCGGTGCCGCCGTGTTCGTCAGGGAGGCGGCGAAGCGGATGCCGGCCGGCTCGTCGGTCGTCAACATCGGCAGCGTCGGCGGGAAGTTCGGCGCGGCAGGCCGTGCGATCTACCCCGTCTCGAAGGCGGCGCTGCTCCAGCTGACGAAGAACCAGGCGGCGGAGCTCGCGCCGCGCGGGATCCGGGTCAACTCGGTGTCACCGGGCTGGACGTGGTCCGACCCGCTCGAGCGGATGACCGGCGGCCGGCGCGACGTCGCCGACCGGGCGGCGGCAACGACGCAGCCGCTCGGGCGCGCCGGCGATCCCGAAGAGGTGGCCGCGGCGGTCGCGTTCCTGTGCTCGCCCGCGGCGTCGTTCATCACCGGGGCCGACCTCGCAGTCGACGGCGGCTACTCGATGCTCGGGCCCGATCAGGGCCGCGGTCCTCGCTACTGGATCGAGCACACCGCAAGCGAGCGCTAGCGTGCCTGGCGTCACCCCAGCGAACAGGGAGATCACATGACCGAGATCGAGGGCGGGGAGATCATCATCGACGAGCCGGTCGACGAGCCGGACGACGAGAACGAGCCGCTCCCCGAGCCCAATCCGCTCGGCGGGATCTAGAGCTTCACGTGGGGCGGGGCGCGCCGTCGCGCCCCGCCCACGCGTGACATCAGCCGGGAAGCAGGAACCCGCGCAGCTCGCCGGCCGGGAACATCTGGCTGTGGATGTTCAGGTACGCCTGCCCAGCCTGGATGCCCGCGAACAGCGCCGCCTCCGCCGCAGCGACCGTGCCGCCGTGCGTCGGGATGAAGGCCGGGTTGTAGCTGCTCGCCGCCGTCATGTCGAACGTGTGGAGATACGTCCCGCTCGTTGCGCCGACGGGGAACCCCGGGAACGTCGGCGTCGTCGTCGCGACACCGGCCGTCCCAGGCGGAGCGACGCAGCAGTGGATGTGTGAAGCGGTCGCCGGCGTCGTGAGGCCGGCGAAGGTGACGTCGACCGTCATCATGTTGGTCGTCGTGTCCCACGTGATCGTCGCGTGGCCGCTGCCGCTCGACTCCGGATGCTGCGGGTTCTCGTTGAGCGGGCTCAGCCCGGCGGCATTCGGGCCGGTCGCGACGAACCGTAACGCACCGGAGCCGGTCAGCGCGAGGCTCGCGTCCGAATCGGGTTTGTCCGCCTCGACGCTCAGCGTCGCCGCGTCGCTCGCCGACACCGGTGAGTACGCGACGGTGACGCTGCAGGTGCGCTTCGCGTCGACCTTCTTCACGTCCGCGCACGTGTCGGCGGTGATCGTGAAGGCCGGCGAGCCGGACAGGCTGACCGTCAGCCCCTTCACCTTGTGGCCTTCGTTCGTCAGCGTGAACTCCTGCGACACGGTCTGGCCGGCGACCACCGAGCCGAAGTCGTAGGTGCCGTTGCTCGACGGCGTCCAGGCGAGCGACGGCTCGGAGCCCGCCTGGCCGGTCGCCGCAACGAGCAGCGTGATCGCGGCGGCAGCCGCGGGCACGATCAACCGAATCGATCTGCGCATTCCCCTTCTCCCCTCAACTCGACCGAATTGACCATGGACCTACGCGAGGCGATCGATTTCGGTTTGGCTACGTGAGGATCTCCTCGGCGCGGTACCGGCCCGACGGCCGCGACCCCTCGACCAGCCTCAGCACGGCTGGCGCGCGCTCCGCGGGGTCGGCACGGTCCGAGATGTCCTCGCCGGGGAACGCCGCCTGGTGCATGTCGGTGCGGAGGTCGCCCGGATCGAGGGCATACCACCGGACGCCGGGAACCTCGACGCCGAGCACCCCCGTCAGCAGATCGAGCGCCGCCTTCGTCGCGCCGTACGCACCCCAGCCCTCGTAGTGCTCGACGGCCGCGTCGGAGGTGACGTTGACGACGCACGCACCGTCGGCCAGCGCCGGCAGCGCGAGCTGGATCAGCCGCAGCTGCGCAACCGTGTTGACGCGGAAGAGCTCCGCCAGATCCCCCGGCTCGACGTCGCGCAGCCGCGGCAGCGGCGACGGGCCGAGCGCGCCCGCGTTGTTCACGAGCAGGTCGAGCCCGCCGCGATCGCGGGCCCGCGCCACGAGCTCCTGCAGGTGCGCCTCGTCAAGGATGTCGCCGGCGACGACGTCGAGGTCGCTCTCCTGCAACCCCGAGACATCACGCGCATCGCCGATCACGTGCCAGCCCGCGTCGAGCAGCACCTTCGCGACCGCGCTGCCGAAGCCGCGCGAGACACCCGTGACGATCGCGACGCTCACGCGCGCAGCAACAGGTGGAGATCGCCGAACTCGTGCCACAGGTACCCGCGCGCAACCGCTTCGGCATACGAGGCGCGAACGACGCTGTCGCCGCCGACGGCGGCGAGCAGCTCGATGTGGCTCGCATCCGGCTCGTGGAAACCGGTCAGAAGGCCGGTGACGATGCGCAGCTCGCGGCCGCGCTCGATCACGAGATCGGTCGTGCCCGCCGTCGCCCGCACGCGGCCCGTCTCGTCCGTTGCACTCTCCAGCGCGCGGACGACGGTCGTGCCGACCGCGACGACACGCTTCCCGCCGGCACGGGCGCAGTTGACGAGGCGTGCCGCCGCAGCCGGAATCGCGAACGGCTCCGGTGTGGGCCGCTCGTCCCGCTCGAGCGAGGCGACGCCGGCGTGGAGCGTGACCCCGGTCACGACGACCCCCTTCGCGCGCAAGCGTCGAACGAGCCGCCACGAGAACGGCCGTCCTGCCGACGGCATCTCACTGCTCCCCGGGAACCGTGCGAAGATCGTCTGGTACGACGCGAGCGCCCACGGGCGGCTGACGTACCCGTACCGGATCGGCTCGCCGTACGCGTGCAGGTAGTCGGCGAGCCCGAGCGGGAGCCGCAGCTCCGCCTCCCAGAGCCGCGGCGCCTTGCCCGACCGCAGCCGCGCCACGACGAGCGTCGCCTCGCCGCCGCCGGGCAGGACGACGACGACGCCGTCACCCGCGCCGCTCGCATACGGAGCGCTTCCCGTTCCGTCCGGCCGCCGGAGCTCGACGAGCCGCCGGCTCGAGCCGGGGACCGCGCTCGAGACGTGCACGCGGACCGGATTGCCGTCGAGCGTCGCGTCCAGCGCGGCCGGCAGCGTCGCGCTCCTGTTCACCACCACGACGTCGCCGCGCCCGAGATACGCCGGCAGATCGGCGAACGCGGCGTGCTCGATCGGGCGGTCTGGACCGGCGACGAGCAGGCGCACCTCGTCGCGGTGCCGGCGCGGGTCGAGCAGCTCGACCGGGCCCGCCGCCTCCACGCGCGCCGGCCCGGCTTCGAGAGCTGCTACGAGATCCACCCGTTAAGCGTGCCTCACGGGGGTACGGCTACAAAAGGGGCGTTAGGCCAGTTCGTTCGGATCCTGCTCGCCTGCGAGCTTGCGCGAGCCCTCGAGAACGTCCTGGAAATGCCGTTCCTGGATCGGCAGCGCCCAGGAGACGAGCTCGCGCACGTCGTCGTTGCCGGCCGACTCGTTCATCGTCTGCAGCACCGACCAGTGCCCGACCTCGGCCGCCTCCGCCATGGTCAGGAACTCGAACCCGTCGAGCGCGTCGGCGTCCGAGTCGAGATACGTCGACATCATCTCGCTCGCCTTCTGCTTCACCTCGCGCGCTTCCTCGAGGATCGCCGTCTTCTTTCCCTCGAAGCCGCCGGCGACGTTCTCGCACCGCTTCGCCGTCTCCGCCGCCTCCTCCGCCATCTTTTGCAGCGTCGCGACGAGGCTCTTGTCCTCTTTCTCCGTGAGCTTGGAGATCTTGCCGCCCGCATCCTTCGCGGCCATCGCCAGGCCGGTGACCTCGGCCAGCTTCTCTTCGAGATTCGTCAATTCCGCCATCGGAGCTCCTTGTCGTCGCGATCGGGGAACCAAGGTGATCGCCGCCCCGGGAGATTCGAAACGGATCAGCGGCGGTGGACGTGCTCGCAGTCGCGCACCGTGTCGTTCTTGTCGATGTAGGCCGTGTCGTTGCCCGGGCCGCAGCCGATCTTGTCCCGGCCCGGCCCCGCATAGATGACGTCGTTGCCCAGGCTGCCGGAGAGGATGTCGTTGCCGGGGCCTCCGTAGATGAGGTCGTCGCCCGGCCCGCCGCCGATCCTGTCGTTGCCCGGCCCGCCGTCGGCGACGTCGTTCCCCGCGCCCGCGAAGATCGCGTCGTTGCCGCCGTGCCCGTCCACGAGATCGGGGTACGGGGAGCCGTTGAGCAGGTCGCCGCCCGGGGTCCCGTCGATCCGGCACTGGTTCGAGCGGCGCACCGGACGGGCGCCGCCCGCCGTGCTGACGACGTAGATGCCGAACCGTCTGCAGTCGCGGGCCGACGAGACCGCGAGCGCCGTCCCCGCCGGCGACCAGCGCGCGGGAGACTCGGGCGTGACGGCGCCCAGCAGCAGCGACGGCGCGCCGTCCGGAGTCGCGACGTACAGGCCGTAGACGCCGCTGCGATCGCTGAGAAAGGCGAGCCGGTCGTCGGTCGGGCTCCATTGCGGGAAGCGGTTGTTCGCGCCGCCGCGGAACACCTCGTGCGCGCCGGTGCCGTCGGGCGCGACGAGCCACGCCCGCCAGCCGGTGCCGTCGTTGCGTTCGAATGCGAGGAGCGCGCCGTCGCGCGACCAGCTCGGGTTGGCGTTCTCGCCCGGACCCTCGAACGCGATCACGGGCGCCGTGCCGTCGACCGGGACGACGAGCAGCTGCGACCCGGTCGCGATCGCGACGGATGCGCCGTCGGGCGACCAGACCGGCCCCGTCAGGTCGGAGGGCGGCGGGACGATGCCGGTCGCGAGCGTCCGCACATCCGCGCCGCTCGCCGCAGCGACGGCGAGCACGTCGCCCTGGAGGAACGCGATCCGGGCTCCGTCCGGCGACCAGGTCGCGGCGACGCCCGGCACGCGGCCGATCTCGCGGTCGGAGCCGTCGACGACCGCGGTCGCCGACCCCTGCTCGACGAGCAGGTCGCCGCTCCCGGGGCGAAAGCCGCGCAGTCGTCCGGCCCCGATCAGGTCGACCTCGGCACCGCGGACCGCCGGCGTGAACAACACGTCGCTGCCGTCGAGGTCGGGCGCCTCGCGCTGGAAGGCGACCATCGTCCCTTGCGGCGCCCACCACGGCTGCGTGTCGCGCGGCACGGTCGGAGTCGCGAGCGCGGCGAGCGCGGACACGAGGAAGAGCGCCTTCACGTCCGGCTACTGCAGCTCGAGGCGCTCGTAGGCGAGTGTCAGCTCCTCGATCGCAACCTCGCTGCAGCGTGCGTCGAAGCCGCCGCTGACGTGCCGGACGGGACGCGCGCGCAGCAGCTTCCACTCCTGCACGACCGCCGAGTGATCCTCGTTCAGCAGCTGCACCGTCACCGTGCGGAGCGCATTGGCGTCGCCGTTCCGCACGTCGTCGATCCACTGATAGAGGTCGAGGGCGCCGATGATCCCGCGCCGCAGCGTCACGTCGGGATAGTGCGCGAGACCGGTCAGCTTGCGCACGGCGTTCTCCTTGTCGTTCCCGTTCCGGTAGGTCGTCACGTCGACGAACAGGCCGATGCTGCTGCATTCCTGGAAGCCGGCTTGCGGGCCTTCGGTCTCACCGGTGCCGAGATCGACGAGAAAGTTGAACTGCGCGTACGGGCGATCTCGCTGGATGCTCATCGACGCTCCTTCGGCTTGTCGTGGGTGACGTCGGGCTCCGCAAGCCAGACGAGGTCGTCGTAGGCGAGCTCGAGCTCCTCGATCGCAACGTCGTTGCCGCGTGCGTCGAACGCCGGCCCCGACCAGCGGCGCGGCCACGCGCCCTCGAGCCGCCACGAGTTGACGATCGCTCCGCCGGGAGCGTCGAGCATGTGGATCGTCACCGTGCGGCGGTCGTTGCGGCCGCCCGCGATCCGCCGCCGCCACTCGTACAGCTCCGCCGAGCCGGTGAGCGCGCGCCGGAGCACGACCGTGTCGAGGACGTCAGCCTCGGAGCTGAGACGGCTGACCTCGGAGAAGCCGAGCTCGCGACGGCCGATCAGCACGCGAAAGTTGCTCGTCCCGAACAGCGGCTGAGGCTCCCGCGCGGGCATTGGGCTCCGACGGTATCGAACGGTGCCCCTTTCAGGGCATGCGGGCGCGCGGAGTTCGGCGTTCGATGCGCACTCGGAGCTCGTGCGGCGTTCAACGAGAAGGGGTTCTCATGCGGCTTGATCAGCGGATTCTCGCCCTGTCGGTCATCGGTCTGACGCTGCTCGCTGCTGCGTCGGCGGGCGCGGCACCCCCGTCCACGCCGCCCGGCGCGGCGAAGGCGCATGCAGAGGCTGCGACGACGGAGGCCGCGCCGCCGCCGCCGGCGAAGACTCACGGGTCGAGCGCCGCGAAGCAGGCGGCCGCGACACCCGCAGCGACGTCGAGATCCGCCTGTGCGGGGGCGGCCGCGTTCTCGCAGTTCGGCGACGACAACCGCTATTCGCTGCTGACGAACGGGACGCTCGAGACGGGCGGCCCGGCGCGCCGTGCGGGCAAGCCGAAGATCGCCCTCGGCAACGAGACCTTCTTCCTGCACGCGGCCGGCGACCAGCGCTCGCTGCCGCTGCGCGGCGGCGACTCGGTCGCGTTCCACGCGGCGTGCCTGCCGCGCCTGAACCCCGTCTTCCGGTTCGTCGCGCGGGCCGGCGCAGGCGACGGGATCCTGAAGCTGCAGGTGCAGTACGGCCCGGCGAAGCGCCTGCACGCCCAGACGCTCGGCACGCTCACGTCGGCCGACTACGCGGACTGGGCGGCGACTCCGGCGCTGCCGTTCCTCAACGGTGCGGCGCGGCTGGTCGACCAGGTGAAGGGGAACGTCTGGCTCGTGCTCACGGCGACGGGATCCGCGACGTGGCAGGTCGACGACCTCTACATCGATCCATACGTGAACAAGTAACCGCTCTCACCTGAGCGCCGGCTCCTGCCGATAGCGATCGCATGGGAGTCAACGCCCAGTTCTACGACGCCGGCCTCGAGGCCGAGGTCGTCGCGGCGCGGCGGAGATATACGAGCGTGCTGCTCGGTCGCGAGGCGATCGGGCGCGCGCTCATGCTCGTCCTGCTCCTCGCCGTCGCGCTGCCGCTCGCGGCGACGTCGACCCACCGCGCGCCGGGCTGGTGGCTCTACGTCGCCTTCGTGGCTGCCTACGCCGTCTTCTCCTCGGTCGCATTCGAGCTCGGCCGCGGCTTCGCGGTCCCGACAGAGCTCGTGCTCGTGCCGATGCTCTTCACGTTGCCGGCCGGGCGCGTGCCGCTCGTCGTCGCAGCCGGACTGCTCGTCGCGTCCGTGCCGCAGGTGGTGCAGGGACAACTGCGAGCGACGCGGGCGCTCGCCGTCCCCGCGAACGCACTGTTCTCGGTCGGGCCGGCACTCGTGTTCGTCCTCGCCGGAGAGCCTGCGGCGAACGCCCACGGCGGCGCGATCCTCGTCGGGGCGGTCGCCGCGCAGTTCGCGGCCGACTTCGCGGCGGCCGCACTGCTCGAGTGGTCGGCGCTCGGCATCTCGCCGCGGCATCTCGTCCGGCCGCTCGCGACGACGTTCATGATCGACGCGCTCGTCGCGCCGATCGGCTTCCTCGTCGCGATCGCGGCGCGCATCGAGCCGTTCTCGCTCGTCCTGCCCGTTCCCGTCTTCGGGCTCCTCTGGTGGGCGGCGCGCGAGCGCCGCGAGCGGCTCGACTCGACGATCGAGCTGTCCGCCGCGTACCGGGGCACCGCGTTCCTGCTCGGCGACGTGATCGAGGCCGGCGATGCGTACACCGGCGACCACAGCCGCCAGGTCGTCGACCTCGTCACGTGCGTCTGCGCTTCGCTGGGACTGGACGCGCGTGAGACGCGGCTCGCCGAGTTCGCCGCGCTGCTGCACGACGTCGGCAAGATCCGGGTTCCGGCCGAGATCATCAACAAGCCGGGGCCGCTGGACGACGCGGAATGGGCGATCATGCGCCGCCACACGGTCGAGGGCGAAGAGCTGCTGCGTCGCGTCGGCGGCCTTCTGGCCGACGTCGGCGCCGTCATCCGCTCCTGCCACGAGCGCTGGGACGGCCGCGGCTATCCCGACGGTCTCGCCGGCGGCGAGATTCCGCTCGTCGCGCGCATCGTCTGCTGCTGCGACGCGTACAACGCGATGACGACCGACCGCAGCTACCGCAAGGCGCTGACGCCCGCGGCCGCCGTCGACGAGCTGCTCGCGAACCGCGGCACGCAGTTCGATCCCGCGGTCGTCGACGCGCTCGTCGCCGTTCTCTAGTTCGCGATCGTCACGTCGACCGTGGCGACACCGCGATTCCCGCGCGTGTCGGTCGCGTCGATCTCGAGCCGGTAGTGCGCGTTGGGATACGCGGTCGTGTCCAAGTCGTGCACGATCCAGTAGCGATAGCTGCCCGGCCGGTGCGGCTTGTTCTGGTACGTGCCGAGCCCGTAGACGAAGTTGTACAACGAGCTGTCGGGCAGGCCGTTCGTGAAGCTGACGGAGACGCCGCTGGCGAGCGCGGCGCCCGTGTCGTCGATCAGCTGCCACGTGACGGACGCAGGCGCGAGCCGTGCGACGTCCCACGGCGCGGGCGGCAGGATCGGCGGCGTGTCGAACGCCTCGGCGACGACGGACACCGATCCGCGCGCCGCGGCCGCGTTCACGGGCGCGCCCTCGGGATCGAGCAGCAGGACGGCATCGACGGTCGGCAGTGTGTGGTCGACGAATGGAGTGAGCGCGCCCTTGCGCAGCGGGTCGCGATAGTGGCCGTCGACGCTCTCCGCGAGATGAACGTGACCCCAGCCCTTGATGATGTGACCGATCAGCTGGTGGAGGTGCACATACGTGCCGCTGCGCACGACGGGATGGATGTGCCAGTATCCGAAGCGTCGCCCGTTGCTGCGCCCGATCGTCACGGACGTTGCGTGGCGCCGGATCACCCAGCCGGGCTCGACGGCGTAGACCGCCGTCCCGTCGCGGGCGACGATGTCGACGCCGAAATGGAACGCCGACACCTGGCTGCCCTCACCGCTGTGGAAGCGAGGGTCGCCGAACCCCGCGCGGATCGGGTGCGCGCGCTGGAACGGCTTCACCGGCCAGCCGTATGCACCCGCCGCCGGAGCAGCGACGAGCGTGAACGTGAGTACGAGAAAAGGGAGGAGGCTTCTCAAGGCGGCATCCGCGGGGACGCCGGAGATTCTGCCTGTCGGCCCCGACTACCCCGGCAGGACGTTCAGATAGCGCCCGAGCCAGTACGGGAGCAGGAAGTCGATGCCCGGGCCTTCGCGTGTCCCTTCCGCCGAGCACACCTGCAGCTGCGCGCTCGACGGCGGCCTCGCGCCGCACGTGTAGGAAACGTGCGTGATCGGGTTGGCTGCACTTCGTGTCGACGCCGGTCCGTCGACGCCCGCGCCGAACGGCGAGCGCTGCCACACGAAGTCCATGCCGTTGCCGGGCCGCGCCCACAGCGGCACGACGAAGGTGGTCAGCCACGCGTCGTTGCCGTTCGTGTCGGTGTACGACGTCACCCCCTGCGGCGCAGTCCAGAGCCCGGCGAGGTAGCCGGCGGCGGTTGCGGAGGTCACGTTCCGGGGCATGCCGTTCGCGCCCTTCACGAGCTTCCAGCGTGTCAGCCAGTCCGCGAGGTCGCTCTTGATCTCGGCGCCGCGCGTCATCGCCGGGTTCGAAGCCGATGCACTGCCGGCGGTCGCCGCGCCCGTCAGGAGGTCGACGAGATTGAAGTACGCGTTCCGGTGGGTCGCCGTCGGCGCGGCGAGAATCCGGTACGAGTGCAGCCACGCCGCCTTCAGCGCCGGCGTCGTCTCGAGGAACGAGGCGGCTCCGACCGCAGCGTGTCCGAGGTTGAACTTGTAGTAGGCGAGCGGTGGATCGATCGTGCTGAACCAGATCGGAATCCACGACAGGTCGGTCGCGGGCGCCGCCGCCTGATATGCCGCGCCGAACCGCGCCTCGTCGATCGTCGCGCCGATGCGGAGCAGCGCGAGCTGCGCGTCGATCTCGCCGATGAACGTCGTCACGATCCGCCCGGACGGCGGCAACGGGACGTTCCAGGCGTTTCGCAGCAGATAGCCGAGCGCGGAATCGGTGATCGTCCGGATCGTCGCGCGGACCGCGGCGTCGGGAATCAGCGCGTACGCATACCCGAGCCCCATGAAGAGGCCGAGGTATTGATCGCGGCTGACCGGGTGATCCATCTCGCCGCGGTCGCCGCAGCCCCACCCGTACGTGGCGGTCCCCGCCGGCTTCGGCGGCGCTATCTTCGTGGCGTGGGATAACGCCTGCGCGAGCGTCTTGTACGTGGTTCTTCCGACTTGCCAGCCCTGCTCGGAACGCACGTAGTAGCAGGCGCCCTTCCGCCTGGCGAGGTCGCCGTCCGTGTAGTGCGCGGTGCCGTCGTCGGGGAGGCTGCTGCGCGCGAAGATGCCGGCATATCTCTTGACGTCGACCACGCTGGGCCGTCCGTCGACCACGACGCCGTCCGTCGTCACCGTGAAGTTCTTCTCGATCCCCTCGAGCATCGTCTGGACGCGCGCGACCGCCTCGGGGCTCGCGGTCGCGGCGTAGCGGAACGCCTCCGCCGCCAGGTAATGGCCGGTCCAGATCATCGAGTCGTTCTCGAGCCCGTACGTCTGTCCGAGCCGCAGCGCCGAGGAATCGATCGAGAGGACGGTTCCGTTCGGCAGGTGCGCCGGGATTCCGTTTTCGAGCGCATCGCGCGCTGCGGCGAAGTCGGCGCCGGTCGCCGACGACGGCTGCGCGTGCCCGTCAGGACGGTTGAGGGCGTTCGCAGGCGGCCAGAGGCGGGGCAGTGGGGGCTCGAGCGCCGCGATCGCGTCGTCGAGCGAGCGTGTGGTGGGGAAGTGGAACGGCAGCTCGATGCCGAGCGTTCCCGTCTTCGTCTTGATCGGGTCGGGGAGTCGCACCCTCAGGCTTCCCGTCACCGAGAGCTCGCTGTTCTGCACGGCGTAGCTCAGGTCGAGCGTCTTGCCGATCTCGAGCTCCTCCTGGTCGTAGCCGCGAACGATCTTCAGCTGGATGTGGATGGTCAGGTGCGCGGAGACGCCGCCCAATGAAAAGCCGGTGCTGACGAGGTCGCCGCCGAGGATGACGGCGCCGTTGACGATCGTTGCCGCGAGCGTGACCGGGACGCTTGGAAAGATGCCGCTGCCGCCGACTCGTGCGGTCGCAGCGACCTGCGCGGATGTGAGCGTGGGGCGCGTCGGATCAGCCGTGTTCAGCCTCGTCGACGCGGTCAGCCGGATGTTCGACAGGCTCAAAGAGAAGGGCACGTCGCCCTTGACCGAGAACCAGTTCTGGCCGGCCGGCGTGCAGCAGGCGGAGCCGTCCCCGTGGGCGTTCCCCGAGATCCGGATGCTCCAGCCGCCGTTCAGCGGCGCTGCGAACGTGAAGTCCGACGGCGATGCGGCGGCGAAGCCGGGCGGGCTCGAGACGTTCAGCGAGCCCGACATGTCCTGGAGATGAACGTCGAAGTGCCAGCCGCTGCCGTGCAGGTGCGTGATCCGCTTGCCGTTGAGGGCTGAGATGCTCGCGAGCGTGTCCTTCGTGTACTGCGCGGCGAGGGCGTTCCACGGCGCCGCCGTCAATGCGTTGGCGGCGTTCAACCCGGTGTCTGCCCGGGCGGGCGCCGAGAGAGCTGTGAGCGCAACGGCTGCCGCGGCGAGCGCGACGCCGCGCTTCACGGGGTGCGGACGCGGACGACGCGCCGCACGCTGCCGCCGCCCGCACTCGCGCTGACGACGTACGAGCCCGCACGCACGCGTGCGCGGTAGGAGCCCGACGCAGTCGTCACGGCGCGGGCCTTGCCGACTTTCACCGCGACGCCGGGCATCGGATGGCCGACGCAGTCGCGGAGGACACCCTGGACGCTGCCGCGGCGCGCCGCCGCAGTCAGGCGCGTCGCCGGCAGGTAGCCGTTGAGGACGACGCCGTCGAGCGCGGCGGTCACGTGGTCGCGGTTCCAGGCCTGGACGTCGGTTCCGTCGTCGACGACGTAGCTGCCGAAGGGGTTCGCTCCGCTCGAGCTCGGTGTCAGCGTGCTGAAGTGCGCGACGCCGAGCACACCGCGGCAGAGCGGGAACGCGATCGCCGAGCTGAACGCGGCCGCGGTGTCGCCGGGCGCTTGCGTCAGCAGCATCAGGCCGGTGATCGAGCCGACGGTTCGCCCGTTGATCACGTGGGGGATCGTCTTCGGGCCCTGCTGCAGCACGCGCCAGCTGCCGATGTCGAGGGCGTACCGCTTCGCGAGACCTTCGAGCGAGATCTCGGAGGCGACCTCGAAGGTGACGCCCCAGCCGAGATGCGTCACGCCGTCGAGCGTCGGCTTCAGCGTCGCGTGATACCCGGGGCCGTCCCAGTTTCCTTCGTCTCCGTCGAACGACCGGCGTGCATACCCCGACACGAGCGCCACGTCGACGGACAGCGCAAGCGAGAAGCTGCGCGTCGAGTTGCGCCCGCTGGCGTTCACGTGCACGTGGTCGACGGTGTCCGCCGTCGCTCCGAGCGCACTGGGCACGAGCAGGCACGCGATCACACACGCCGCCGTCCGCAGGGACACCATCGCCCGACGGTAGACCAGGGGGCCGGCTGGTTCACCAGGGGATTCCCTAGTACTGTCCGTCGATGGTCGACCTGCTCGTTCCCGACCTGCCGGCGGCGCCGCTCGAGCGCCACGAGCGCTTCCTGACCGAGGCCGGTCTCCGCGGCGACGATCCGGAAACGGCGGTGCGCTGCCTGATCGAGGCCTCGCAGAGCGCCCTGGAAGGAGGCGACGTCGGCGCGGCGGTCGCGGCCGCCGAGCGCGCGATCGAGCTCGCCGAACCGATCGGCGGCGCGGGGCTCGCGCTCGCACGGATCGCACTGGCGCCTCCGCTGCTGCTCTCGGGGCGGGGTGCCGAGGCCGGTGCCGTTCTCGACGACTGGCTTCGTGCGCCGGAGATCGAGGGGACGCTCGACGGCGCGTTTCGCGCCGCCGGCCTGCTGTTCTGGCTCGAGCGCTACGGCCCCGCCGCCGAATTGCTCGAGCGCATCGTCACGGCCGTTCGCGCGGCGGGGCAGCTCGACCGCCTCGCGCGGCCGCTCGACACGCTCGCGTCGCTCGACTTCCGGCGCGGTCGCTGGCAGCGCGCCGAAGCGCGGTCACGTGAGGCGCTCCGGGTCGCACGGCTCAGCAGCAGCGCGTTCGACATCGGCTCCGCGCTGACCACGCAGGCTCGGATCCGCGCTGCGCGCGGGGACGAAGGCGCGTGCCTTGCGCTGCTCGCGGCTGCACGCGACGCGAGCCAGAACGACGAGCTCGTCGACGGCTATGCAGTGACGGCGGAGGCGTTGCTCAACCTCTCGCTCGATCGAACCGAGGCGACGATCGGCCTGCTCGAGCGTTTCGGCGAGCGGGCGCTCGCCCGGCACGAGACGAGCGTCTTCCTGTGGGAGGCGGACTTGATCGATGCGTACGTCCGGGCCGGCAGGCGCAGCGAAGCCGAGACGCTGCTCGCCGATTTCGAGGGTCGCGCCGCCGAGACGAACCGTCTGTGGGCGCGCGCCGCCGCGGCGCGCTGCCGTGGGCTGCTCGTTCCGGCCGACGAGATCGACGAGCACTTCCTGCCGGCGCTGGAGCTGCACGTCGGCGTCGGGATGCCGTTCGAGCGTGCGCGGACGCAGTTGTCGTACGGGCTCCGGCTCCGCCGCGCCAAGCGCAACGCCGAAGCGGGGTCGCAGCTCCGGTCGGCGCTCGCGGCGTTCCAGCTCCTGCGGGCCGACGCCTGGGTCGACCGAGCCCGTCGTGAGCTGGCGACGCGCGGCGGTCGCCGGGGAAGCGCGCCGAGCCTCGACGGCGTGCTCACCCCGCACGAGCTCCAGGTTGCGGTGCTGATCGGCCAGGGGTCGACGAACCGGGAAGCAGCCGCGGCCCTCTTCGTGACCATGAAGACGATCGAGTACCACCTTGCCTCGATCTATCGGAAGCTGCGAATCCGCAACCGCACCGAGCTCGCCGTCGCGCTCGCCGAGACGCGGCGCGAACGCGAGTAGCGTCCGCGCCGCGCCGGCGGAGGGTCTCGATGCGCTGCTGACGTTACCGGCACAGCGCCGGCCGACGTGTCACACAGACCTCTAGGACGACGGCGATCTCCGCTTTGTCGCGCGCGATACCGCGCGGATCGTTGCACTCGCTCGACGGCGGCACCGCTGCGTTAGGGTCGAGCGAGCTGATGCCGTCGTGGGGCGCGGTCATCTGGGGCGTCGTCGCGTCGGGAGCGCTCGCGGCGCTGGTCGTCGCGTTCGTCCTCCGCCTGCGTGACCGGACCACCGTCGCGCTCGCGGCCGTCGCCGCGGCACTCGGCCCGCTGCTCTGGGACCTGATCCTCCGGCATACGGGCGGGGACTTCTTCGTCGACGCGCCCGGTCTCGTCTTCCCGGTCAGCTTCGAGGACCTCGGCTCAGGTGTCTTCGCGACGGCGCTCGGCGCGCTGCTGCTCGGCTTCGCGCCGCTGCGCGCCGCCCCCGGACGGCGCGTCGCGGCAGCGGCGCTCGTGTGCGGGATCGCCGCGCTCCTCGTCGACATCTATCTCTATTGAGGATCGGCTTACTGTGGCGGGCCGAGTGGGACGCCGCCGACCGGCCGGAGACGGCACGGCTGCACGGGATGTTCGCCGCGTTCGCGGCGCTCGGAGTCGCCGCCGAGGCGATCGTCTACTCCGACGACACGGTCGACGCGATCCGCGAGCGGCTCCTTGAGCTGGACGGCGTCCTCGTCTGGGTCAACCCGATCGAGCACGGCCTCGACCGGTCGCGCCTCGATCCGCTGCTCCGCGAGGTCGCCGACGCCGGGGTATGGGTCAGCGCGCACCCGGATGTGATCCAGAAGATCGCAACGAAGCAGGTGCTCGTCGACACGGCTTCGCTGAGCTGGAGCGCGGACACCTATCTCTATGCGACGGAGGCGCAGCTCCGCCGCGAGCTGCCCGCGCGGTTGGCGTCGCGTGGAGCGCTCGTCCTGAAGCAGGAGCGCGGGATGGGCGGCGCAGGCGTGTGGAAGGTCGAGCCCGCGGGCGAGGCTGTGCGCGTGCAGCACGCGGCCGGCGACGGCAGCCCCGAGACGCTGCCGGTCGGCGCGTTCGTCGACCGCTGCGCCGACTACTTCCGCAACGGCAGAGGGATGGTCGAGCAGCCGTACCAGCCGCGGATCGTCGAGGGGATGATCCGCGTCTACCTCAGCCACGACACGGTCGTCGGCTTCGCCCATCAGTATCCGCGCGGCCTCCTGCCTCCCGACGCGCCGATCCCGCCTGCCGGCAAGGTCTTCGAGCTTCCCTCCGCGCCACGCTACGCGGCGCTGCGGGCGCGAATGGAGTCCGAGTGGGTGCCGGAACTGCAACGAATCACGGGCGTCGACACCGTGTCGCTGCCGGTGATCTGGGACGCCGATTTCCTCTACGGCTCCGGCGACGAGACCTATGTGCTGTGCGAGATCAACGCCAGCTCGACCTTCGCCTTTCCCGAGCATGCGATGCCCACCGTGGCCGGGGCGGCGCTGAGGCGGATCGCCTCCCGTATCGAATAAACGCCCCCGGCCGTTTTACCGCTTGTAAACGATAACGCTTGGGGAGGATCACAACGATGAGACGAGGTCTCACAGTCCTGTTGCCGGTGGCCGTCGCGCTCTTCGCGTGGACGGGCGCCGCCGCCGCCGACCCGACGTCGATCAGCGGCACGGTCCCCAACGGAGGGTGCGACGGCACGCGCACCGTCTCGGTTTCCGGGCCGTCGCGGATCGAGGTGCAGGTGAGCTCGACGTCGGCCAGCACGCACGTCTACGGCGAGATCGTTGCGCCGGACGGCACCGTCGTCGCGAAGGATGCGTACGACACGCCGTCGGGCGGCAACTACGGCATCCGCGTCTGCTCGTTCTACGCGGCGTTCGACCCGCCGAACATGCAGTACCGCGGCATCTACGGCACCGCCGCTGCGCACCAGCCTGCGCTGCCGCGCCAGGCTGCGGACATCGCCACGACGCCGGTCGACACCGGTGCCGTCCTCGGCGCCACCGCGTCGATCAACCACGTCGTCTACGGCCACGGCGCAATCCGCACGGCCGCCGGCCTCGCGTGGGTCACGCTCCGCGCCGACAACAGCGGGCACGTCCGCGTCAGCATCGACAACGTCGCGCGCAACCTGCACCTCCACTACACGCGCGGCATGTCGGCCGTGTTCTCGAAGAACAGCGTCCGCATCACCGGTCACGGCGTCAAGCTGACGGTCGTCGACCGCGCCCGCGACGCGATCGCGCTCAAGACCAGCCGCCTCACGGCGAGCGGGACGGTCGTGCGCGGTCGCTTCCGGATCGCCCTTTAACGAGTCGAAAACCGACCCGCGCCTGCCTCGGGCAGGCGCGGGTCGAGCCGATCGCCAATACTCCCCCGCACATAGATTCACGAGAGGAGGGGAGTGATGCACCATTCGTCTCGTCGGCGTTCGTGGGTTCTCG
This sequence comes from Gaiellaceae bacterium, assembly GCA_036503495.1. Classification (GTDB taxonomy): domain Bacteria; phylum Actinomycetota; class Thermoleophilia; order Gaiellales; family Gaiellaceae; genus Palsa-739. The sequence continues at coordinate 5,572 of DASXWV010000019.1, read as the reverse complement.
CGGGCGCTGTCCTCGCGATCGCGGCGATCGCCGTGCCGGTCGCACTGGCGTTCAATCCGGACACCCTGGTGAACGTCGCCAGCCCGGTCTCGCCGTTCTCGCAGAACAAGCAGAACGAGCCGGCGCTCGCCGTGAACGCCTTCACTCCGGAGGTGCTGGCCTCCGGCGCGAACGACAACATCGACATGGAGGCGTGCAACGCCGGCGTCGACACGACCTGCCCGTTCACGCCGGGTGTCGGCGTCTCCGGCGACTACTACTCGTTCGATTCCGGTACGACGTGGAAGCAGCCGACGTACACCGGGATCACGGCGCGCCAGTGCCTCGGCGTCGTCGGCGACGCCGACCCGCCCTGCGCGACCGAGACCGGCCCGATCGGCACGTTGCCGAAGTACGCCGAGAACGGGCTCGTGTCCGACGGTGACCCCGCGGTTGCGTTCGGGCCGAAGCCGAGCGGCAGCGGCTTCGCCTGGACGAACGGGTCGCGGCTGTACTACGCGAACCTGACCTCGAACGTCGGCGCCACGCGCAGCGAGCAGACGTTCAAGGGCTTCGAGGCGATCGCGGTCTCCCACACGGACGACGTCGCGGCCGCGGCGGCCGGCGACGCGACTGCGTGGTCGGATCCCGTGATCATCTCGAAGCAGTCCTCGACGACGTTCAGCGACAAGGAGCAGGTCTGGGCAGACAACGCCTCGCAAAGCCAGTTCTTCGGGACGGTCTACGTCTGCTGGGCCTCGTTCCGGAGCAACGGCGCCGGCCCCGCGCCGCTGACGGTCGCCGTCTCGCGCGACGGCGGCGTGACCTGGACGCAGCATCAGTTGACGTCGGCCGCGAACAACAGCCACAACAATCCCGCCGACGGGTGCACCGTTCGCACTGACAGTCAGGGGACGGCGTACGTGTTCGGGGTCGGCACCGTCGCGTCGCAGGGGCAGCAGGCGTTCGAGTTGATGTCGCGGTCGACCGACGGCGGCACGAGCTGGTCGAGAATGCGGCCCGTCGCCGGGCCCGTGACGCAGCCCGGGCTGATCGATCCCGTGCTCGGCCGGCCGACGATCGACGGTATCGCGGGTGCGCGGAGCGACCTCGCTCCGGCCCCGAGCGTCGACATCGCGAACGGTGCTCCGATCGGCGATGACGCCACCGACCGGATCGTCATGACGTACGTCAGCGGCACGATCGCAGCGCCGCACGTCTACTTCACCGAATCGACCGACCTCGGTGAGACGTGGTCGAGCCCGCGGCCGATCGAGACCCCCGGCGACCGCGGCCTGTACACCGCGCCCGCGATCTCGCCCAACGGTCGCGACGTCTACGTCGTCTACAACGCGTTCACGACGCCGTACCGCAACGACACGACGTCGCCGCGCACGCTGGTCGGAGTCGTCCTGCACGCGGACACCGGCGGAACATCGGCGCCGACCGGAGCGTTCACCGAGCTGCACCGCAGCCCCCCGGGCGACCCGCGCGGCTCGAGCCAGAACGACCTGACGGCCGAGTTCCTCGGCGACTACGTGTACGCCGTTGCAACGCGCACGTACGGTGCCGCCGTGTGGAACGACACGCGTGCGGCCGCCGACTGCCCGGCGATCGATGCCTGGCGGATGTCGCTCCGCACGGGAGCGTCGGTACCGAAGCCGGCTCCGCAGCAGGACTGCGCGCCGACGTTCGGGAACTCCGACATCTTCGGCGGCTCCTACCCGGACCCGACGCCCTAGGCGTCTTCGTAGGAGGAGCGGGCGGCCGACGCCGCCTGCTCCTCCCGAAAGCCGATCGACCGGTGTGTGCCGTCGCAGAGCGGCTTCATCTCGGAGTGGCCGCAGCGGCAGAGCGTCACCCGGTTGCGCGTCTCGAAGGGCTCGCGGTCGGACCGTGACACCGGGATGCCGCCGGTCACCCAGAGTGAGCCGGCGAGCCCGTCCTCCTCCTCGGTGACGGCGATCGAGACGGGCAGGTCGGGCTCGATGTCGTCGCCGTCGGGAGTGAGCGAGAAGGTGTAGGAGCCGGACGGGCAGCGGTCGATCAGCGCGATCACGCGCGCGCGGACGTCGCTGTCGCCGGTTGCGGGCAGCATCGCCGGGATCCGCTCGACGCGGCCGACGCAGAACGCAGCGTGCATGCAGAGCGGGCCGTCGCGGCGGACGACGAAGCCCTCGCCGCCGACGACGCGGCGCCGCTCTGCCGTCGGCCGCGGATCGGCGGTCTCCGTTCCGTCGAAGTCGACACGCACATGCGTGCCGTCGCAGAACGGCTTCGTGCTCGACTGCCCGCAGCGGCAGAGCGCGTACGTCTCCTCCGTCTCGAGCACCTCGGTCTTCTGCCACGCGATCGCGTCGTTGTTTTCCTCCGAGACGATCTTCCGCTTGCGCACGAGCGGAACGTCGCCGTAGACGAGGTACGGCCCGTTGCGCAGCACGACGATGTGCTGCTCGCCGCGGCGCGCGACGTGGCGGAGCTCCGGCCGGACGTACTCGAAGCTCGGCCCGACCGTCGTCTCGCCGTCGCCCGACGGCAGCTGCATCAGCTCGATCGCCTGCTCCTTCAGCCCGTACATCGCGCCGGTCGCGACCGCGAGCAGGCTCGGGCTGCCGTTGAACGTCTCCTCGAGCAGGTGCAGCACACCGGAGTACGCGTGGTTGAACTCCTCCATGCGCACGCGCTGCTCGCTGCCCTCGGGGTAGTCCTTGCTGCGCGGATTCGGGCGCATGTTGTGGACGGCGTCCCAGTCGACCGGGAACGACTCGCCGGTCGGGCCGGACTGCGGCGTGTCGCCCGGCGCGAAGCGGCGGCCGAGCGCGATCTCCATGAAGCGGAAGTAGTGGGCGACCTCCTCGCGGTCCGGGTGGAACATGTCGCGGTCGCCGTCCCAGACCTCCTGGTGCTGGAGGCCCTCGCCCTGCTCGACGATCTCCTCGAGCGCCGCGAGCGCGGACTCGAGATTCGTGACGGTGACGATCCGGCCGCTGCCGCCGTAATAGAGCGCGTCGGTCACCTGCCGCGCCGGGTCGCCGCAGAAGAGCGCGTCCTCGCCGAGCTCGGCCGTCAGGTGCTTCAGCGCCACCTCGATCGCCTCGTAGAACTGCCCGATCGTCTCGAAGCGGTTGTCCTCGGGGAGGCTGTCGTGCTCGCCGGGCCGCTCGATCTTCAGGAAGACGTCGATCGCCTCCGGGCAGAACTTCAGCAGCGGCACTTCGAACGCGCGGTTCGAGTGGGGGAGGTAGGTCGGGAACTTCGGGAGGAGGCTCGGCGCATCGAGGACCGGCCGGCCGCCGACGGCGTTGAGGATGTTCGCCGCCATCGTCAGGTGCAGCATCTCCTCCATGAAGACGCTGTGGACGACCTCGGCCGCCTCCTCGTTCGCACCCTCGTGCAGCGAGTAGAGCGCGCACAGATAGGGCGGCAGCGTCCCGTGCTCGACCTCGATCGCCCACTGGAGGTGGCGGCGGAGGCTGTCGACAGTCGTGATCGCCACGGGCTCTGACAATAGAACGGAAAAGGGCCCCCACGAAGAGGGCCCTTCATCCGGGTCTTGCGACCTATTACTTCCCGGTGAGGCTGCCCTTCATGCCCGCGGCGGCGTGGCCGGCGACGGTGCAGAGGTAGGCGTTCTTGCCGGCCTTGATCGTGACCTTGAGCTTCGCGGACTTGCCCGCCATGATCAGCGGCGTCTTCTTGCCGGCGATCTTGAAGTCGTGCGGGAGCTTGCCCTTGTTGACGACCGTGAAGGTCACGGTGCCGTGCGGGACGCTCGTCTTCGACAGCTTGAAGTGGAACTCCGTCGCAGTGACCGTGACGGACGTCGCGGCGGCGTGCGTGCGCGCGCCGAGTGCGGGGGCGGCCACGATGCCGACCGCCGCAAGAACTGCAGCAAGCGTAAGGCGAATCATCAGACGTGAAAACCTTTCCTCAGAGACCCGGTGATACTTCCCGGCGCCAATATAGCCTTGTTTCTCGATGGTGGAGGCACGGCGGCCGGAGCCCGCGGAGGAGACGCTCGGCGAGATCGCGCGCAGGCTGCTCGCGAGCGTCGAGCGCGTCGTCGTCGGCAAGACGGACGAGATCGCACTCGTCCTCTCTGCCTTCATCTCGGGCGGCCACGTCCTCCTCGAGGACGTCCCCGGCACCGCCAAGACGGTGCTCGCGCGCGCGATCGCGCAATCGATCGGCGGCTCGACCTTCGCCCGCGTCCAGTGCACGCCCGATCTGCAGCCGACCGACGTCGTCGGCCTCTCGATCTTCAACCAGAAGAGCCGCGAGTTCGAGTTCCGGGCCGGCCCGGTCTTCGCGAACATCGTCCTCGTCGACGAGATCAACCGCGCGATGCCGCGCACCCAGTCGGCGCTGCTCGAGGCGATGGCCGAGCGGCAGGTGACGGTCGACGGGACGACGCGGCCGCTGCCCGACCCGTTCCTCGTCATCGCGACCGAGAACCCGATCGAGCAGGAAGGGACGTTCCCGCTCCCCGAGGCACAGCTCGACCGCTTCGCCCTGCAGGCGGCGCTCGGCTACCCCGAGGAGCAGCAGGAGCTGGCGATCGTCCGCGCGCAGCGGCACGGCCACCCCCTCGCGGCGGTCGACCCGGTCGTCTCGGCCGACGAGGTGCGCGCGCTGCAGCGGGCGGTCGAAGACGTCTACGTCGACGAGCTGCTCCTGCAGTGGCTCGTCGACCTCGTCCGCGCGACGCGCGCCGTCGAGGGCGTGGCGCTCGGCGCGTCGGTGCGCGGCAGCCTGACGCTCGAGCGGACGGCGCGCGCCTGGGCGGTGCTGCAGGGCCGGACGCACGTCGTCCCGGACGATGTCGAGCGGCTCTTCCTGCCGGTGCTCGGCCACCGGCTGCTCCTGACCGCGTCGTTCCTCGCCGAGACGCGCACGGTCGGGCGCGAGGAGGCGCTCGGCCGGATCCGCAACCGCTGCTTCGAGCTCGCGCCGCCGCCCGCGCCGGACTGGGACGGGCCGGAAGCTCTCACAGAATGAGCGATTGTGTCGCCCGGCCGTGTTCGACGGCGCGCTGCGGCGTCCTCGGTCGCCCCGATAGCGGGCTGTCGGGGCTCGTTGCGTCCTTCGAGAGCTTCTGATGGCAACGCGCGAGCGGCGTACATTCCCGCTCGTTCCGCGCCGCCGGCTGATCGGACTGCCGTTCGGCGACCTGCCGAGCCGGCGGCGCGGGCACGGCAGCGACATCGTCGGCACGCGGCTCTACGAGCCGGGCGACCCCGTCTCGTCGATCGACTGGTTCGCGTCGGCGCGATTGTCGTCGGCGACCGGCGGCGACGAGTTCGTCGTGCGCGACCGCGCCGCCGACGAGGCGCCGCGCGTCACGCTCGTCCTCGACCGGCGGCCGGCGATGGGCCTCTACCCGCCGCCGCTGCCGTGGCTGTCGAAGGCGGAGGCGCAGCGGCAGGCGGTGATCTCGATCGCCGCGAGCGCCGCGGCGGCGCGCGCCGACGTCGCGTCGCTCGACTTCGCCGACGGCGAGCCGTGGTGGCTGCCGCCGGGACGGCGCGACCGGCCGTGGCTCGTCGCCGAGCGCGCCGCGGCCGCGCCGTTCGCCGCGGCCGAGGACAACGTC
>DASXWV010000018.1:0-35922 GCA_036503495.1 Gaiellaceae bacterium | reverse complement strand
CGTCGGCGGCCGGCCTGCGAACTTCTGCGACCTCGGCGGCGGCGGCAGCGCCGAGGGCGTCGTCGACGCGCTCGAGGTGATCACGCGCGACCCGCAGGTCAAGTCGATCTTCTTCAACATCTTCGGCGGCATCACCCGCTGCGACGAGGTGGCACGCGGGATCCTCGAGGCGCTCGACCGGCTCGACATGTCGCGCTACCCGATCGTCGTCCGCCTCGACTGCACGAACTCCAAGGATGGGCGGCAGATCCTCGCCGACGCGGGCCGCCCGAACATCCATCCCGAGGCGACCATGCTCGACGGGGCGCGGCGCGCGGTGGAGCTCGCGAAATGACGGATCTCTGGTCGGACCGTGCGGAGGCGTACAAGCAGAGCGAGACGCACGCGACGGGCGACGACCTCGACCTCGTCGTCGAGTGGTGCGAGCCGGCGGAGGGCGTGACGGCGCTCGACGTCGCCACGGGCGGCGGCCACGTCGCGCGCCGCCTGCGCGAGGCGGGCGCGACCGTCGTCACCGTCGACCCCGCGCCCGGCATGGGCGCCGACACGACCGCGAGCGCCGAGGATCTCCCGTTCGCCGACGACAGCTTCGACGTGGTCGCCTGCCGCATCGCCGCGCATCACTTCCACGACGTCGTCGCCGCCGTGAAGGAGATGGCGCGCGTTGCGAAGCATCGCGTCGTGGTCTGCGACAACACGTTCGTCAGCGAGTCGTCGGAGGAGGCCGACCGCCTGCGCGACCCCAGCCATGTGCGCAACTACGGCGCCCCGGAGTGGCACAGCTTCTTCGAGCTCGCCGGCCTGACGGTCGAGGACGAGCGGCACTTCTCGCGCGCCACCGACTTCGAGCCGTGGCTCGAGCGCGTCGGCTGCGCGGGTGACGACGCCGTCCGCGTGCGCGAGCTGCTCGGCGACCGCGTCGTCGACGGGAAGCTGACGCTGCCGACGGTCGTGATCAAGGGAGTGAAGGCCGGCTAGATGGCGATCATCGTCGACAACGACACGCGCCTCGTCGTCCAGGGGCTGACCGGCAGCGAGGGCCGCTTCCACGGCCTGCGCAACAAGGCGTACGGGACGAACGTCGTGGCGGGCGTCACCCCCGGCAAGGGCGGCCAGGATGTCGAGGGCATCCCGGTCTACGACACGGTCGCGGACGCGGTCGAGCAGGCCGGTGCGAACGCGTCGCTGATCTTCGTTCCCGCGCGCTTCGCGGCCGACGCGATCTTCGAGGCGGTCGACGCCGGCATCGACACGGTCATCTGCATCACCGAGCACGTGCCGGTGCACCAGATGCTGCACGCCTACACGTACTTCCGCACGAAAGGCGTGACGATGATCGGCCCGAACTGCCCGGGCGTCTTGTCGCCCGGCAAGGCGAACGTCGGGATCATCCCCGCCGAGATCTTCTCGGAGGGCGCGGTCGGGCTCGTCTCGCGCAGCGGCACGCTGACGTACCAGATCGGGCACGAGCTCACACAGCTCGGGCTCGGCAACTCGACGATCGTCGGCATCGGCGGCGACCCCGTCGTCGGCTCGTCGTTCATCGACGTCCTCGCGAAGTTCCAGGACGACGCCGAGACCGAGCTGATCGTGATGGTCGGCGAGATCGGCGGCGACGAGGAGGAGAAGGCGGCCGCGTTCATCAGCGAGCGCGTGACGAAGCCGGTGCTCTCGTACATCGCCGGCTTCTCGGCGCCGCCCGGCAAGACGATGGGCCACGCCGGCGCGATCATCTCCGGCTCGAGCGGCACCGCGCAGGCGAAGAAGGAAGCGCTCGAGGCACGCGGGATCGAGGTCGGCACGACGCCGACCGAGGTCGCGCAGCTGGTCGCCGACCGCATGAAATAGGCCGGGCGCCGGAGCAGCCGCCCGACCCGCTAGGGTCGAGACGTGGCACCGATCTCGTTCGCGAGGGGCGTTCCCGCCCCCGAATGCCTGCCGATCGAGGAGCTCGCCGACTGTGCGAAGGCGGCGATCGAGCGCGGCGGCCCGCCTGTTCTCCTCTACGGCCCGGGCGGCGGCTACGGCCCGCTGCGCGAGTGGATCGCCGAGCGCCACGGCGTCGAGCCGGCGCGCGTCGTGATCACGAGCGGCTCGCTGCAGGGCTTCGTCTTCCTCGCGCAGCAGCTCGTCCAGCCGGGCGCGCGCGTGCTCGTCGAGGCGCCGACCTACGACCGGCCGATCAAGATCCTCAAGCGGCTCGGCGCCGAGATCGTCGGCGTGCCGATGGACGAGGACGGGCTCGTCCCCGACGAGCTGCCGGACGGCGACTTCGCGTTCCTCTACACGATCCCGACGTTCCAGAACCCGAGCGGCCGCACGCTGACGCTCGAGCGCCGGCGGCGGCTCGTCGAGCTCGCGCGCGAGCGCAACCTGCTGATCCTCGAGGACGACCCGTACGGGCTCGTCCGCTACGAAGGCGAGCCGCTGCCGTCGCTGTTCGAGCTCGCCGGCGGCGAGCGGATCGCGTACGCGTCGTCGTTCTCGAAGACGGTCGCGCCCGGCGTCCGCGTGGGCTACTTCGTCCTGCCGCCCGAGCTCGCGCAGCAGGTCGAGGCGCTCGCGACGTCGACCTACATCTCGCCGCCGTTCATGACGCAGGCGACGGTGCACGAGTTCCTCCGCCGCGGCAGCTTCGAGCCCAACCTCGAGCGCGTGAACGGCCTGCTGAAGGCGCGCCGCGACGCGATGCTCGATGCCCTCGAGCAGCACATGCCCGGCGGCACGACGTGGAGCCGCCCGGCCGGCGGCTACTTCATCTGGCTCGACCTGCCGGCCGAGGCGCCGGCGCTCGAGGACGCCGAGCACGCCGGCGTGACGTTCGTCCCGGGCACCGACTTCTTCGCCGACGGCAGCGGCGGCGGCTCGCTGCGGCTCGCGTTCAGCTTCGTCTCGCCGGCAGAGATCGGCGACGGGATCGAGCGGCTCGCGGGCGTGCTCGCGCCCGCGGCGTCACGGGCCTGAGCTTTTGAGCTAGGCGGCGGCGTTCGCCGTCGCGAGCGGCCGGGGCACGAGATGCGGCTGAACCGGCGGCTGCAGCGCGGCCGCGTAGCGGCGGAACGTCGGGCAGATCGCCTCGCCCGGGAGGGCGCAGAGACCCGCGCGCCGGAAGTAGCAGTCGCCGCAGGTTGCCTCGTTCTTCTTGCTCACGCGGGTTCCGATCCTAGGTGTGATCGCGGCGCGCGCAAGCGTTGTCCCCAACGAAAACTGACGATTTTCCGGCAGTTTCGCTAATGCTTCGGCGGGAGCTTTGCGAGCGCCCGCAGTGCCTGGTCGACACTTGTCACCGGAATGATCTTCACGCCGCCGGCGTACCGCCGCGCGGTCGCCGCGTTGCCGCCGTCGAGGGGGACGAGGAAGACGTCGGCGTCGGCCTCCCGCACGCCGTAGGTCTTCTGCTTGACGCCGCCGATCGCCGTCACCGACCCGTTCAGCTCGATCTGGCCGGTCGCCGCGACCTTGTACCCGCGCGTCGGGTCGTGCCCGAGCTCGGCGAGCAGCTCGAGCGTGAACGCGAGGCCGGCCGACGGGCCGCCGACGTTGCCGGCGTCGATCTGGACGTTGAGCGGCAGCTTGATGTTCGCCGCCTGGTCGGGCGTGAAGCCGACGATCGCGTGGCCCCGCTCGACGGGGCTCGCGATCGTCTTGACGCGCACGGTCAGCGGCCGGCTGCCTCGGCGGAGGCGGAGCCTCACGACATCGCCGGGCTGCACGCCGTCGAGGATCGCGCGCAGCTTGCCGATCGTCGGCGTCGCGCGGCCGTTCACGGTCGTGATCACATCCGCCGGGCGGAGGATGCCGGCGGCATGGCTCGTGGTCTCGACGTCGTCGACGACGACGCCGCTCGGCTTCGCGCTCACCGTGTAGCCGAGATGACGCAGCGCGACCGCTGCGGCGATCTGCTGCGAGATCTGCATCGCGCGGACGTCGGCCTGGTGCGCCTCCTTGTCGCTGACCCCGGGCGGGACGAGCAGCCGGGCCGGCACGAGCGACGAGCCGCGGTGGATCCACGGGAAGAGCGATTCGAGCTCGGAGGCGCGCCGCTCGAAGACGTCGACGAAGTAGATCGTGCCGGGGCCGCGCGGGTCGCGGCCGCCCTCGACCTTGACGAGCGGCGCCACCTCGTGCGCGCGGTCGGGGAGGAGGATGATGTCGTCCGACGGCGCGAGATAGAGCGCGCCGACGGTCACGAGCAGGAGCAGCAGGATCGCCGTTGCGACCTTCGCCGGGGTGAGGTGGCGGCGCACTAGAAGAGGAAGCGCTGGAGGCCGCCGTCGACGACGATCGTCTGGCCGGTGACGTAGCGCGCCCGGTCGGACGCGAGGAAGCAGACGACGTCGCCGAGCTCGCGGGGGTGCCCCCACCGCCGCAGCGGGATCTCGGCGAGCTGCTCCTCGGTCGGCCCGTCCGGGTAGAGGTACTCGAGCCGGTCGGTCGCGATCCGCCCCGGCGCGACGCAGTTGACGGTGACGCCCTGCGGGCCGAGCTCGCCGGCGAGCGTCTTCAACCAGCCGGTCAGTCCGGGCCGGAGCATGTTCGAGAGGGCGAGATGCTCCGTCGGCTCCTTCGCCGCGAGCGAGGTGATCGCGACGATGCGCCCGCCGGCGCTCCGCTCGAGGTGTGGCAGGCACAGCTGCACGAGCCGGATCGCAGGCTGCAGCAGCAGCTCGAATGCCTGCTCGGCGCTGTCGGCGGTGACGTCGGTCGCCTTGCCGGCCGGCGGCCCGCCCGAGTTCCAGACGAGGATGTCGAGCCCGCCGAACGCTTCGATCGTCTGCGAGACCGCCCGTTCGAGGTCGCGCGGCAGCGTCACGTCGCCGCGGACGGCGAGCGCGCCGAGCCGGTCCGCCTCGCGCTCGAGGACGTCGCGCCGCCGCGCGAACATCGTCACGTTCGCGCCCTCCTCGGCGAGCGCCTCCGCGCTCGCGAGCGCGAGTCCCGACGAGGCGCCGCAGACGAGCGCCGTCCGTCCTTTCAGTCCGAGGTCCACGAGCCGCCACGGTAGCGAGTGACGCGTCCCCCGATCAGCCATTCGGTCACGTACAGGCTGCCGTCGGCGTCGGCTGCCAGCGTGTGTGGGCTGTTGAGCACACCCCGCAGGAGCGGCGGCCGGACGATGTTGCCGTCACCGTCGCGTGCGTTCGGCCACGCGTCCTCGTCCGGCGAGCGCGTGCCGGTGCCGAGATGCTCGACCAGCTCGCCGTCGCGGGTCAGCACGGTCACGCGGGCCGCGGTGAAGTCCGTCAGCGCGAGCTCGTCGCCGACCGCGACGAGGTCGGTCGGCGTCACGACGACGCCCTGCGCGAGCGAGCGCTGCAGGTTTCCGTCGAGGTCGTACTCCTGGATCCGCCCGTTCGCGCGGTCGCAGACGAGGAGCGCGTCGCCGACGACGGCGGCGCAGTGGGGCGTCGCGAAGCCGCCGTCGACCGTCAGGTCGAGCTCGCCGTCGGCGGTGTAGCGGTGGACGAGCGACTGGCCGTAGCCGTCGGCGACCCAGACGTTCCCGCGCGGGTCGACCGCGACGGAGGTCGGTGAGTACTTGACGTGGGCGGGGTAGGGCCGCGGCAGCTCGAAGGCGTCGTCGAGCCGCACCACGCGGCCGTCGCGGCGCACCGTCTCGAAGTCGGCGCCGTGGACGTAGCGCTTCGAGCCGGTGTCGACCGCCCACGGCCAGCGGAGGTAGTGCAGCTCGAGCAGACCGGTCTCGATGCTGTCCCCGTCGCTGCTCTCGAGTGTGTGGCCGTTCGGGTGCGTCACCCAGACGACGCCGTCGCGCACCTCGATCGCGGGGTGCGCCCAGTCGCCCGAGTCCCAGGTCAGCTCCACCGGCGGAAGCCTCCTTCGCTGTCGATCACCTGGCCGGTCACCCAGCGTCCGTCGTCGCTGCACAGCCACGCGACGAGGCGCGCCGCGTCCTCCGGCTCGCCCCAGCGGCCGAACGGCATGCGCGCACCCGGCTCGACGGCGGCGAGATACCCGGTGTCGGTCGGGCCCGGGTTGACGCAGTTGACGCGGATCCCGCGGTCGGCGAGTGACTCTGCGAGCGTCGCGGTCGCGGTTGCGAGCGCTCCCTTCGCGACCGCGTACGCGATCTCGCCGGCCATCGGGCCGCGGTGCGCGCCGGATGTCAGGAGCACGACGGCGCCCTGCTCCCCGTCGAACTGCGCCGCGAACTCCTGCACGAGCAGTAGCGCGGCACGCACGTTGACGTGCAGGTGCGCGTCGATCTGCTCGGCCGTCAGCTCCCCGAGAGCGCCAGGCTCGCTCAGCGCGTGGTTGACGACGAGCGTGTCGATCGGCGCGGCTGCGGCGATCACACGCGCGGGTGCGCTTGGATCGGCGAAGTCGGCCTCGATATCGACGTCGACATTGCCGTTGCCGAAGCCGTGTGCGAAGACGCGCGCGCCGCCTGCTTCCAGGCGGCGCGCGATCGCATGGCCGATGCCCGCCCGGCGATTCGCGCCGGTAACGAGCGCCGACCGCACCTACGTTGTGAGAACGCCGACGACCTCGCGCACCGCGTCCGACGATGCCTTCAGCGCGGAGGTCTCGTCGTCCGAGAGGTCGAGCTCGATGATCTCCTCGATCCCCTTCGGGCCGAGCTTGCACGGCACGCCCATGTAGAGGCCGTCGATGCCGTACTCGCCCTCGAGGTAGGCGGTGCAGGGGAGGACGCGCTTCTCGTCGAGCATGATCGAGTCGACCATCTGCGCGGCCGCCGCGCCCGGCGCGTACCACGCCGAGGTGCCCATCAGGTTGACGAGCTCGCCGCCGCCCTTGGCCGTGCGCTCGACCATCGCCTGGATCCGCTCGTCGCCGACGAGCTTGCGCAGCGGGATGCCGCCGACGGTCGTCGCGGAGACGACCGGGACCATCTGGTCGCCGTGGCCGCCGAGGACCATCGCCTGCACGTCCTTGACCGAGGAGCCGGTCTCCCACGCGATGAAGGTCGAGAAGCGCGCCGTGTCGAGGATGCCGGCCATCCCGAACACCCGCTCCTTCGGCCGGCCGGAGACGTTCTTCGCGACATGGCACATCGCATCGAGCGGGTTCGAGACGATGATCAGGATCGCGTCGGGGCTCTGTGCGACGACCTTCTCGGTGACGTCCTTCACGATCTTCTCGTTCGTCTGGACGAGATCGTCCCGCGACATCCCCGGCGAGCGCGGCAGGCCGGCCGTGACGACGACGACCGTCGAGCCCGCGGTCTCCTCGTAGCCGTTCGAGCCGGTGACGTTCGGCTCGTAGCCGAGGACGGCACCCATCTGGTTGATGTCGAGCGCCTTGCCCTGCGGCAGGCCCTCCTTGATGTCGACGAGGACGACGTCGGCGTAGTCGCGCGTGGCGAGAACCTGCGCGCACGTTGCGCCGACGTTGCCGGCGCCGACGACCGTGATCTTTCTTCTCATCGCTCCGCCGCCGGCAAAGCCGGCGCCTCCGCTCTCGTTATTTGCTCCGTCGAGCCTACGCAAATGCTCATGCGGGGACTCCGGCCTCGAGCTTCTCGATGATCGCGTCGGCGACGTTGCTCGTCCCGACCGCGGTCGGGTCGTCGCGCGTCGGCTTCATGTCGTACGTGACGCTCTTGCCCTCGCGGATCACGGCGGCGATCGCGCGCTCGAGCCGGTCGGCCGCGTCGCGCTCCTCGAGATGGCGGAGCATGAGCATCCCCGACAGCAGCTCGGCCATCGGGTTGACCTTGTTCTGGCCCGTGTACTTCGGCGCCGAACCGTGTGTCGGCTCGAAGACGGCGACGTTCTCGCCGTAGTTGGCGCCCGGTGCCAGGCCGAGGCCGCCGATCATCCCCGCGCACAGGTCGGAGAGCACGTCCCCGTACAGATTCGGCAGGACGAGCATGTCGTACTCCTCCGGCCGCTGGACGAGCTGCATGCACATGTTGTCGACGATGCGGTCGTCGAACTCGATGTCCGAGTTCTCCGCCGCGACCTCGCGCGCGACGTGCAGCCAGAGCCCGTCGCTGAACTTCATGATGTTCGCCTTGTGCACGCAGGTCACCTTGCGGCGGCCGTTCTTGCGTGCGTAGTCGAACGCGAACTCGAAGATCTTGCGCGTCCCGGTGATCGAGATCGGCTTGATCGAGATGCCGGCGTCACGGTGACGGAAGTTGCCGCCCTTCGACTCGATCCACGCGATCAGCTCCTCGGCGTCCTCCGTGCCCTGCTCGTACTCGATGCCGGCGTAGAGGTCCTCGGTGTTCTCGCGGATGATGATCAGGTCGACGTCGTCGAAGCGCGTGCGGACGCCCGGGTACGTCTTGCACGGGCGGACCTGGGCGTACATGTCGAGCTCCTTGCGCAGCGCGACGTTGACGGAGCGGAAGCCGCCGCCGACGGGGGTCGTGATCGGTCCTTTCAGCGCGACGCCGGCTTCGCGGATCGCGTCGAGCACGTCGGGCGGCAGCGGGTTGCCGCCGTGCTGTTCCATGACGTCCGCCCCGGCTTCGCGGACGTCCCAGTCGAATTCGACGCCGGTCGCCTCGAGGACGCGGCGCGTGGCCTCCGTCAGCTCGGGGCCCGTGCCGTCGCCGGGGATGAGAACGACGTTGTGTGCCATGGGATCGAATCTAGCCGGGGTCCGACTAGAGTCGCGTCGGTGGAAGACCGCGAGCTGCTGCACCTGACCGCCGGCTCCGCAACGGCGGCCGCATGACGCTCGCCGAGGCTGCGGCGCAGGCGGACGAGCTCGCGCAGGCGGGCTCCGAGCGCGAGCTCGCGGATCTGCGTGCGCAATGGGACGACGAGCTCGAGGCTTCTGCACGCTCGAGCGACTTCCGCGAGCGCGCGCAGGCGTTCCGCGCGATCGGGCAGTTCCGCTGGCGCGCGAAGGAGGAGCTGCTCCGGCGTGGCCTCGACGACGAGAGCCCGGCCGCGCGCGGCTCGGCGCTGCTCTCGATCGAGCTGCTGTCGCGCGACCATCCGTCGACGGTCAACGGCGTGCGTCGGCTCCTCCACGATCTGGCGACCGCCGACGGCAACGCAGCCGTTCGCCGGCTGGCGGTGATGTGCCTGAAGAACGGGTCGCCGGACCGCGCGACGATCGGCCTGCTCGAAGGGCTCGCGCAGGACGACGAAGCCGAGGCCGAGCTGCGCCGAGCTGCCGCGTCGGTCGCGCAGCAGCTGAAGCGCAAGCAGGGCGCTAGACGCAGCTAGAGCAGACGCGCGACTCGATGCGCCGTCCGCAGGACGGGCACACGCGCCGGCGCCGCTTCAGCTCGAGCGCGCTCTTCGACAGGCCCGCGTAGGCCATGAGCCATCCCACCCCCAGGGTGGCAACGGCGAGCGACATGACGTGTGGATCGAGCATTCACTATCCCTTTGTCGTCTTCTTTCGAGCGTGGGGGTGCGCTCGAAAGTACAACTCGCGACGCCTGCGATCGGATACGTGGGTGTAGAGCTCGGTCGTCGAGAGATCCGCGTGTCCGAGCATCTCCTGAACCGACCGCAGGTCGGCCCCGCCCTCGAGCAGGTGCGTCGCGAACGAGTGGCGGAGCAGGTGGGGGTGGACGCGCTCGGGCTCGAGGCCGGCCTTTTCTGCGAGTTTCCTGAGGATCAGGAACGCGCCCGCGCGGGTCAGCGGGCCGCCCTGCGCGTTGAGGAAGAGCTCGGGACGGTGGCGTCTGTCGAGGTGCGGGCGGCCGCGTGAGAGGTAGCGCGTCAGCGCCTCGACGGCGGGGCGGCCGAGCGGCACGATCCGCTCCTTCGAGCCCTTGCCGATCGTGCGGACGAGCCGGTTCTCGAGGTCGATGCTGCCGCGGTCGAGGCCGACCGCCTCGCTGACGCGGAGGCCGCCGCCGTACAGGACCTCGACGAGCGCCTGGTCGCGCAGCGCGCGCGGCGTCACGCCGGTCGCGGCGTCGATCAACCGCTCGACCTCGCCCGGCGAGAGTGTCTTCGGCAGCGCGCGGCGGCGGCGCGGCAGCTCGAGCTCCGCAGCCGGGTTCTCGCGCATCGCGCCGATCAGCACCTGGTGACGGAAGAAGCTGCGGATCGCCGCGATCCGCCGCGCGATCGTCGTCGCCGCGAGCCCGTCAGCCCGCATCTGCGCGACGTACGCCTGCAACTGCTGCGTCGTCGCATCGGCCGGGCGCTCGCCGATCCGGTCCGCGAAGTGCGCGAGGTCGCGGCGGTAGGCGTCGATCGTGCGCGGCGCGAGCCGCGCCGCGCTGACGGCGAGAAACGAGTCGACCGCGGGATCGTCCACGCGGCTGCTTTCAAGCAGGCACGGGCCGTTCCTCTGCCCGACGCGTCGGCAATGCGCTTCGACGCGAGCGTCTTCGGATACTTCGATCGGCTCGCCGGACGGATGAAACGCGAGCGCGTTCCGGGTGCTAGCGGGGCCGCTTCGTCCCGCCCACGCGAGACGTGTCTCTCCGCTCCACGGCCGACTCCAGGTCTCTCCGGCTCACGACCGCGGGTGCGCGGAGTCGTAGACCTTGCGGAGCCGCTTCGCGTCGACGTGGGAGTACATCTGCGTCGTCGACAACGAGCTGTGGCCGAGCAGCTCCTGGATCGTCCGCAGATCCGCGCCGCCTTCCAGCAGGTGCGTCGCGAACGCATGCCGCAGCCGGTGCGGGTGCGGCAGCATCCGCCGCAGCGTCGACGTGTCGAGCCGCCGCCCGCGCGCCGACAGGAACAGCGCATCGCACGCGCCGGCGCCGGAGGCGCCACGCTCGGGCCGGGCGCCGCCGGCTCGGCCGGCGGCGCTTCCAGCCTTGCGTGCGAGCGACGGACGCGCGTCCCGCAGGTACCGGGCGACCCAGTGTGCCGCCTCCTCGCCGAGCGGCACGACGCGATCCTTTGCGCCCTTGCCGCTCCGCACGTGCACGAGCTCCTGTTCGAAGTCGACGTCGCCGAGGTCGAGCCCGACCGCCTCGGCCGACCGCAGCCCCGCCGAGTAGACGAGCTCGACGAGCGCGCGGTTCCGCAGCGGCAGCGGCCCTTCGCCCTCGAGCGACGCCAGGGCCTCCTCGACCTCGCGCTCCTTCGGCGCATCCGGCAGCCGTCGCGCGCGCCGCGGCGCCAGCCGCGCATCGGGCACGCGGGCCGCACCGAGCGCGTGCCGCAGGAACGCCCGCACCGCCGCGAGCTTGCGCGAGATCGACGCCGGCGCGAGCTTGCCGCGCCCGCCGCGCGCGGAGCCGAGGTAGGCGACGTAGTCGACGAGCACGCGAACGTCGACCGACTCGAGGTCGCGGTCGCCGAGCCAGCGGCAGAACTCGTCGACGTCGAAGCGGTACGCGCGCCGCGTCGACTCGCTCAGCGCAGGCGAGTCGAGGAACTTCTCGGCGGCGGCCGCTGCATTCATCCCGACCCAGCACCTTCGACGTCGGGCACTGTTCTCCCCGTGACGCACGGGGCGAAGGTGTGGGTCGCCCTCGCGACCGTGTACGTGATCTGGGGCTCGACGTACCTCGGCATCGAGGTCGCGGGCGAGACGATCCCGCCGCTCTTCGCCGTCTCCGTCCGCTTCATCGCCGCGGCCGCGCTGCTCGCGGCGATCACGTACCGCCTGCGCGGCCGCCGCGCGTTCGAGATGACACTGCCGCAGATCGGCACGGCCGTGCTCGCCGGCGCGCTCCTCCCCGGCGCCAACGCGATCCTCTTCATCGCCGAGCAGCACGTCGCCACCGGCCTCAGCGCGCTGATCATCGGCTCGGTGCCGCTGTGGATCGTCGTGCTCCGCGTCGCGAACGGCGACCGGCCGCAGCGCGCGGCCGTGGCCGCCGTCCTCGTCGGCTTCGCCGGCCTGGCCCTGCTCGTCCGCCCGTCGGGCGGCTCGTCGCTCGGGTACCTCCTGCTCGTCGTCGGCTCGGCCGTGATGTGGGCGGTCGGCTCGTACCTCGTCACCCGCCTGCCGATGCCGCGCGACTCGTTCGCCGCGACCACCGTGGAGATGCTCGCCGGCGGGCTGATCATCCTGCCGATCGCGCTCGCCACGACGAGCCCGCACCCGTCCGAGTTCTCGACGAGATCGATCGTCGGCTGGGTCTACCTCGTCACCTTCGGCTCCGTCGTCGGCTACACGGCCTACGTCTGGCTGCTCGACAACGCGCCGCTCGGCACCGTCGCCACCTACGCCTACGTCAATCCGGTCGTCGCGATCGCGCTCGGAGCGATCGTCCTCGACGAGTCGCTGACGTGGAACGTCGGCCTCGGCGCGGTCCTCGTCCTCGCCTGCGTCGCCGTCGTCGTCCGCGGCGACCGTGTGCCGGCCGCGGTCGTGACGGATCAGGCTGCGGCTGCGCCGCCGAGATAGAGCTCGGCGACGCGCGGATCCTCGAGCAGTTGTGGGCCGGGCCCGGTGAGCGCGACGCGGCCGGTATCGAGGACCGCGCCGTGGTCGGCGATCGCGAGGCCGGCGCGGGCGTTCTGCTCGACGAGGAGCACCGTCCGCCCTTCGCGGTTGACCTCGCCGACCAGCTCGAAGATCAGGTGGCGCGCCTTCGGGTCGAGCCCCATCGTCGGCTCGTCGAGCAGGACGAGCCGCGGCTCGAGCATGAGCGCGCGCGCGATCTCGACGAGCTTCTGCTGGCCGCCCGACAGCTCGCCCGCCCGCTCGTCCCGCCGCTCGCGGATCAGCGCGAACCGGTCGGCAATCGCCTCGGCGCGCCTGCGCACGACCGCGCGGTCGCGCAGCAGGTGGCCGCCCATCAGCAGGTTGTCCCACACCGTCATCAGCGGGAACAGGCTGCGGTCCTGCGCGACGTGGACGATGCCCCGGCCGAGGAGCTCCGCCGGCGAAAGCCGCGTGACGTCGTCGCCGGCGAAGAGGATCCGCCCCGACCGCGCGCGGAGCAGCCCGCTGAGCACCTTCAACACCGTCGACTTCCCGGCGCCGTTCGGCCCGACGAGGCACGTGACGGTTCCGTCCTCCAGCGCGAGGTCGATGCCGCGGAGGATGTCGCCGCGGCCGTAGCCGGCGACGACGCCCTCGAGCCCGAGCAGCGCGCTCATCCGCCGAGGTATGCGTCCAGTACGCGCGGGTCGCTGCGGACCTCGCCGGGTGCGCCTTCTGCGAGCTTCGCACCCTGCGCGAGCACGATCACCGGGTCGCAGAGGCGCATCACGAGGTTCATGTTGTGCTCGACGACGAGGAATGTGAGCCCGCGGGCGTGCAGCTCCCGGATCCGCTCCTCGATCTGCTCGACGAGCACGGGGTTGACGCCGGCGGTCGGCTCGTCGAGGAGGACGAGGCGCGGCTCGGCCATCAGCACTGCCGCGAACTCGAGGAGCTTCTTCTGACCGTACGAGAGGTCGCCGGCCCGCTCGGCGGCGAGCCGTGCGATCCCGAACTCGTCGAGCAGCTGCAACGCGCGTCCGCGCTCGCCGCGCCGCACACGCGGGCTGAACGTCGCCCGCCACGGCTGTTGAACGGCGGCGACCATGTTCTCGACGAGCGTCAGGTCGGGAAAGATCCGCGCCTGCTGAAACGTGCGCGTGAGGCCGCGCCGCGAGAGCCGCACGGGGTCCGGCCGAGAGACCGTCGCCCCGGCAAAGCGGATCGTGCCGGCATCCGCCGGCGTATAGCCGGTGATCAGGTTGAACGCCGTCGTCTTGCCCGACCCGTTCGGGCCGACGAGCGCGGTCACGGATCCGGCCGGAACGGCGAAGGAGCACGCGTCGACGGCGGTGACGCCGCCGAATCGCTTCGTCAGCCCCTCGACCTCGAGGAGCGCCGTCACGCCGGCGCCTCGCCGATCGTCCTGCGCGTGCGGCGCCGCTCGCGTGTGCGCAGCACGCCCTCGCGGAGCGACGGGAGGATGCCGCGCGGTAGTACGAGGAGCACCACGACGAACACCGCCGAGTAGCCGACGAGATACAGCTGGCTCCCGCCGAGGTGGATCAGCATGTACTGCTGCGCCGGGACGAGCACGAGCGCGCCGATCGTCGGCCCCCACAGCGTGCCGCGGCCGCCGAGGAACGTCATCAACACGGCGCCGATCATCACGAGCGGGTCGACGGACGATTCCGGATAGATGAACGTCAGGTAGTAGGCCCACACGGCGCCGACCATCGCGGTGACGAAAACGTGCAGCCACCAGGCGATCAGCTTCGCGCCGGTGACGCGCATGCCGAGGCCGCGCGCCTTCTCCTCGTCCTCGCGCACGGCGAGGAGCATGAGCCCGAGCTTGCTGCGGAGGATCGCGAAGCACAGCAGCAGCGCCACGGCGAGCAGTCCGAGCATTGCGAAGTAGAACGGCCTGTCGTACGTGTCGACTCCGAACGTCGTCGGCGTCGGCAACATCAGACCCGAGGAGCCGTGCGTCACCGAGTGCAGGTTGAACGCGAGCTGCTGCACGATGAACAGCAGTGTCAGCGTGACGATCGCGAACGTCATCGCGCGCGTCCGCAGCGCGATCCAGGCGATCGGGAGCGACGCGAACGCGACGCCGAGCCCGACGAGCGGCAGCGCGTAGAACGGGTTGTAGCCGGAGCCGATGCCGACGTGCTGGAAGACGATCGCGAGCGTGTACGCACCGAGGCCGAAGAAGGCGACCTGGCCGAGCGTGATGTAGCCGGTGTAGCCGGAGAAGAGGTTCCACGAGGTCGCGAGCGCCGCGTACATCAGCGTCAGCACGCCGATGTTGACGAGCCAGGCGGGGGAGAAGACGAACGGAAAGGCGATCGCCGCCGTCGCGAAGAGCCCCGCACGCGCGAGACCCGAGCCCGTCACAGCGTCCGTTCTCTGACGCCGAAGATGCCCTGCGGCCGGATCAGCAGGAACGCGATCAGCACGATGAAGTACGAGAACGCCGCCCACGTCGGCTTCCACTCGACGGCGACCACGGCCTCGGTGACGCCCATCACGAGCGAGGCGATCACGGCGCCGCCGAGACTGCCCAGCCCGCCGAGGACGACGATCGAGAGGAGCCTCGAGATCAGGTCGTAGTGGCTGCCCGGGTTGAACGGGTAGATCACGCCGTACACGGCGCCGGCGGCCGCGGCCATCGAGACGCCGAGCCCGAACGACAGCGTCTGCACACGGTTCGCATCGACGCCGAGCAGCGTCGCGGCCGTCGGATTCTGCACCGTCGCGCGGACCGCGCGCCCGAACTTCGTCCGCGTCAGGAGCAGTGAGAGCAGCACGAGCAGCACGCCCGAGCCGATGAACGCCAGCAGCCGCACGAACTGCAGCTGGTAGCCGAACACGCTCAGCGTCTTGTCGGCGTAGGACGGGTTTGTTGCACGGTAGGTCGTCTTGAAGACGACGCTGAGCACGCCCTCGATGCCGAGCGCGAGCGCCCAGGTGACGAGCAGCGAGAGCTCCTCGGAGTCACGCCCGCGCAGCGAGCGCACGAACACGAGTTGCACGAGCACGCCGAGCACGAACATCGCGGGCGTGACGACGAGGACGGAGAGGAACGGGTCGACGTGCAGGTGCGACCAGAGCGTGTAGCTCAGGTACGCGGCGAGGATCACCAGGGCGCCCTGTGCGACGTTGATCACGCGCATGATCCCGAAGACGAGCGTGAGGCCGCTCGCCATCAGCGCGTAGACGCCGCCGATCAGGACGCCGAGGATGACCGCCTGCACGACGTCGTGCACTTACTTGCTGCCCCAGGCCGGCTTCGGGACGAGTGGCTTGTGCAGGGCGACGCTCTTCGGGTAGACGGGGTAGAGCTTGCCGCCGATCCACTCGACGAGCAGGTCGCTTCCCTGCGGCTCGCCGATCGAGTTCCAGCGGAGGTTGCCCTCGACCGTCTTCCACGTGCCCTTGTGCAGCGTGTCGATGATCGTCGTGTTGTCGATCGACTTCGTTTTTGCCGCGACCTCCTGGACGACCTGGCCGGCCGCGTACGCCTCGGCCGACGTCGGGTCGATCGTCGTCTTGCTGCCGCCGTACGCCTTCACGTACGCCTTGACGAAAGCCGCATTGCCGAACGACCTCTCCTGCGGGAACCAGTCGCCGGTCGCGAAGACCCCGTTGACGTTCTTCGCGCCGACCTTGCCCGGGAACTCGGCGGGGTCATTCGGCCCGTTCGTCAGGAACACGAACTTCGGGCTGAACTTCTGCTGCACCATCGCCTTGATCTGCGCGTACGCGTCGCTGTTCTGCGTCCCGCCGATCACCGCGTCCGGATGCTTCGAACGGACCTTCTGGATCACCGGGCCCATGTCGGTCGTCTCGGACGGGTAGATCGTCTTGTAGACGGTCTTGACGCCGGCCTTCTCGAGCTTCCCGCGCACCTCGTCGGCGATCGGCGACGCGAACGGGTCGTCGAGCGACGGGTACGCGGCGGTCTTCGGCCGCTCCGCCTTCGGCAGCGAGAGGAGGAACTTCGCGAAGACGTCCGCGGACTGCAGCACGGGTGCCGGCTGCGTGAAGAAGACGTTGTGGAGCTTCTCCTGGAAGACGGCCGGCCCGCCGCCCGCCGGCTCGATGAAGGCGTAGCCGTACCGGTTCGCGACGGCTGCCGACGGTGCCGAGAGGAGCGTCGAGAACGGCCCGAAGACGAGGTTGACCTTGTCCTTCGTGATGAAGTTCTGGTAGTTCGTCTGTGCCTGCGTCGGGCTCGACGTGTCGTCCTGGATGTCGAGCGAGACCTTGCGCCCGAGCACGCCGCCGTGGGCGTTCACCGTTTTCGCCCAGAGCTTGTAGCCGCGCTCGGCGGCCTTGCCGGAGTCCGAGAAGTCGCCCGAGAGCGACAGCGAGATGCCGATCTTGATCGGCGACGAGGCCGCACGGCCGACGGACGCGGCCGTCGCTGCGAGGCCGAGGGCCGCGAGTGCGGCCGCGGCGAGACGAAGGGGGATCCTGATCACGAGCCTGCCTCCTTGGCGGTCTGACAATCAGACAACGCGGGGATTCAAGCACTCCGGCGGCTGGATCGCATCCCGATGCTCATGTTTGCTTGCGAGCCGGGCGATTCGGGCGTTATTCTCCCGCACCGTCTGCTTGTCTGACAAGCAGACCAATCGGGAGGGAAGAGACGGAGCAGGCCTTCACACCGGTCGATCGCCGCAAGGTCTACGAGCAGGTCGCCGAGCAGCTGCTCGCCCAGATCGGCGCCCGCAACCTGCGGCCCGGCGACGCGCTGCCGTCGGAGCGCGAGCTGACCGAGAGCTTCGGGGTCGGCCGCTCGTCGATCCGCGAGGCGCTGCGCATGCTCGAGTCGCAGGGCGTGATCACGAGCGCGAACGGCGGCGCGTTCGTCATCGCCGACGCATCGAACCCGCTCAACAGCTCGCTCCAGCTCGTCTTCACACTCGACAGCGAGACCGGCATCCACGACCTGTTCGAGCTCCGGCGGATCATCGACTGCGAGGCCGCCGCGCTCGCGGCGGTCAGGCGCGGCGACGAGCACCTGCAGCAGATGGACGCCGCAATCGCCGAGATGGAGGAGGCGCTCGCGAACGGCGCGCGCGACGAGCAGTTCATCAGCGCCGACCTCCGCTTCCACCTCGCGATTGCGGAGGCGACGGGCAACCGGCTGATCCTCTACTCGATGCAGGCGGCGCGCGACGTCGTCCGGCGGGCGCTGCTGACCGTCGTGCACGTGCCGCAGAGCCCGGAGCACGCGATCGTCGAGCACGGCGGCGTGCGCGAGGCGATCGCCGCAGGCAACTCGAACGCGGCGCGCGACGCGATGCGCACGCATCTCGACCGCGTCGAGCGCGACGCAGAGAAAGGAGTCGTGAATGGCTGAGCTCGGCTACGTCGGCCTCGGCGTGATGGGGAGCTCCGTGACCCGGCGCCTTCTCGGCGCAGGCCACACGGTGACCGTGTGGAACCGGACGCGCGAGAAGGCGGAGCCGCTGCTCGCGACCGGCGCGCGGTGGGCCGACAGCCCGCGCGAGGTCGCCGAGCGCAGCGAGATCGTCTTCACGATGGTCACGAACACCGCGGCCGTGCAGGCGGTGACGGGCGGTGACGACGGGATCCTCGCCGGCCTCGAGCCCGGGAAGATCTACGTCGACATGTCGACCGCGTCGCCCGCGAACACGCGCGCGCTCGCGGAGCAGGTCGAAGCCGTCGGCGCGCAGATGCTCGACGCACCGGTGAGCGGGACGTCGATCACCGTCGACCAGGGCAAGGCGTCGTTGATGGTCGGCGGCGACGCCGACGCGTTCGAGCGCGCGAGGCCGGTGCTCGAGGCGATCGGACCAAAGGTCTTCCACATGGGCGACAACGGCAGCGCGGTCGCGCTGAAGATCGCGATCAACCTGTCGCTCGCCGTGCAGATGCTTGCGTTCAGCGAAGGCGTGCTGCTCGCGGAGAAGAGCGGCATCGCGCGCGAGGCGGCGGTCGAGGCGATGCTCGCGTCGGTGATCGCGTCGCCGATGGTCGTCTACCGCGGCCCGCTCGTCCTCGGCCATCCGGACGAGGTCTGGTTCGACTGCCACATGATGCAGAAGGACCTGAACCTCGCCCTCGAGATGGGCCGCGAGCTCGAGGTGCCGCTGCCGACGACGGCGGTGACGAACGAGTTCCTGACCGCGGCGAACGGGATGGGGATCGGCGACAAGGACTTCGCCGTCATCTTCGACGTCCTTGCGTCGATGGCCGGTGTCCGAACGGAGGTCGTCGCATGAGCGCGACGCAGCAGCAGCGCACCGAGGTGACGCCGGAGCTCGCGCTCGAGATGTACCGGCGGATGACCCAGATCCGCCTGTTCGAGGAGAACGCGAACGAGCTGTACCGCAGCGCGAAGATGCCGGGCCTCACGCACCTGTACATCGGCGAGGAGGCGATCGCCGTCGGCGTGTGCAGCGCGCTCCGCCAGAACGACTGGATCACCTCCACGCACCGCGGCCACGGCCACTGCCTCGCGAAGGGCGCCGAGATCGGCCGCATGTTCGCCGAGCTGCTCGGCAAGGAGGCCGGCTACTGCCGCGGCAAGGGCGGCTCGATGCACATCGCCGACCACGAGAACGGCAACCTCGGCGCGAACGCGATCGTCGGCGGCTCGGCCGGCATCGCGACGGGCGCAGCGTTCAGCGCGAAGTACCGCGGCACCGACCAGGTCGCCGTCTGCTTCTTCGGCGAGGGCGCGCTCGGCCAGGGCCTCGTCTACGAGGTGATGAACATGGCGTCGCTCTGGCAGCTGCCGGTGATCTACGTCTGCGAGAACAACCTCTACAACGAGTACACGCACTACCTCGAGGCGACGGCGGGCGAGATCCTCGCCCGGGCCCGCTCCTTCGGCATCGAGGCGCGCGAGGTCGACGGGCAGGACGTCCGCGCCGTGTTCGCCGAGACGACGCAGCTCGTCGAGCGCGCACGCAGCGGCGGCGGCCCCGCGTTCCTGCTCGCGAACACGTACCGCTACCACGGCCACCACGTCGGCGACATCGACCGCGCGTACTACCGGCCGAAGGAAGAGGAAGAGCTGTGGCGCAGCGAGCGCGACCCGCTCGCGATCCTCGGCACATGGCTCGAGTCGAAGCAGCTCGCGAACGGCGACGACCTGAAGCGGATCGAGGACGAGGCGCGCGACGAGGTGCAAACGGGGCTGCAGTTCGCGCTCGACGCGCCCTTCCCGCCGCCGGAGCAGGTGACGGAGGACCTCTATGCCTGAGCTGACGTTCGCGAAGGCGATCAACGAGGCGCTCGTCGAGGAGATGCGCCGCGACGAGACGGTGTTCATCATCGGCGAGGACGTCGCCGAGGCCGGCACGCCGTTCAAGGTGCTGAGCGGGCTCGTCGAGGAGTTCGGGACGCAGCGCGTCGTCGACACGCCGATCTCCGAGCCGGGCTTCACCGGGCTCGGCGTCGGCGCCGCGATGACCGGCCTGCGGCCCGTCGTCGACCTGATGTTCGGCGACTTCCTGACGCTCGTCATGGATCAGCTCGCAAACCAGGCGGCGAAGGCGCGCTACATGTCCGGCGGCATGCTCAAGGTGCCGCTGACGCTGCGCACGACGATGGGTGCGACGCGGCGCAGCGCCGCGCAGCACTCGCAGTCGCTGCAGGCGTGGGTCGCGCACGTCCCCGGCCTCAAGGTGGCGCTCCCGTCGACGCCGGCCGACGCGAAGGGCCTGCTGAAGACGGCGATCCGCGACGACAACCCCGTCGTCGTCATCGAGGACAAGATGGACTACGTCGTCAAGGGCGACGTGCCGGACGACGACGACTTCACGATCCCGTTCGGCGTCGCCGACGTGAAGCGCGAGGGCGAGGACGTCACAGTCATCGCGACGAGCTCGATGGTCCGCGTCGCGCTCGCGGCGGCGGAGCAGCTCGAGGCGGACGGCATCTCGCTCGAGGTCGTCGACCCGCGCACGCTCGTTCCGCTCGACCGCGACGGGATCGTCCGCAGCGTCGAGAAGACGGGCCGCGCGATCGTCGTCGACGAGGGCCATCAGAGCTACGGCGTCACCGCCGAGATCGCAGCCGTGATCGCCGACCAGGCGTTCTGGGCGCTCGACGCCCCGGTGAAGCGGCTCGGCGCGATGGACGTTCCCGTCCCGTTCTCGCCGACGCTCGAGGACGTCACCGTGCCGACGCCAGACCTCGTCGTGCAAACCGCCCGCGCGCTCTGCGGAAAGAAGAGCTGATGGCGGTCCGCACCTACGGGACGATGGCGGTCGACTGGGAGCAGCGCGTCGACATGGAGCGCCTGCGCACCGAGCGGCTCGCGCGCGCGAAGCAGTTCCTGAAGGAATCGGAGCTCGGCGCACTGCTCTGCTTCGACATGAACAACATCCGCTACATCACCGCGACCCACATCGGGACGTGGGCGATGGACAAGCTGATCCGCTTCTGCCTGCTGCCGCAGGACGACGAGCCGATCCTCTGGGACTTCGGCAGCGCCGCCCGTCACCACGCGCTCTACTGCCCGTGGCTCGACGGCGACGAGCGCTCGCGCGCCGGCATCTCGACGCTGCGCGGCGCCGTCGACGGACGCGCGGAAGCGGTCGCGGAGAAGATCCGCGTCGAGCTCGAGCAGCGCGGGCTGCTCGACGAGCCGGTCGGCGTCGACATGATCGAGCTGCCGGTGCTGTTCGCGCTCCAGCAGGCGGGCGTCAAGGTCGTCGACGGGCAGGCGCTGATGCAGGACGTGCGCAAGCTCAAGACGCAGGACGAGAAGACGCTGCTCTCGACCGCCTGCGCGATGGTCGACGCGGCGTACGACCGGCTGTACACGGCGATGAAGCCGGGCATCCGCGAGAACGACTGCGTCGCGCTCGTCAACAAGACGCTGTTCGAGCTCGGCTCGGAGCACGTCGAGGGCGTCAACGCGATCTCCGGCGAGCGCTGCGCCCCGCATCCGCACGTGTTCACCGACCGGATGCTGCGGCCCGGCGATCCCGCGTACTTCGACATCCTCCATGCGTACAACGGCTACCGCACGTGCTACTACCGCACGTTCGCGGTCGGCTCCGCGTCGCGCGCGCTCGTCGAGTCGTACAAGCGCTGCCGCGACATCCTCGACCACGCGATCTCGATGATCCGACCGGGCGTGACGACGGCCGAAGTCGTCGGCGAGGCGTTTCCCAAGGCGGAGGAGTTCGGCTTCGCGAACGAGGAAGCGGCGTTCGCGCTGCAGTACGGGCACGGCGTCGGCCTCTCGATCTGGGAGAAGCCGATCTTCAGCCGGCTCGTCTCGTTCGACTATCCGGAGACGATCGAGGAGGGGATGGTGTTCGCGCTCGAGACGTTCTGGCCGTCGAGCGACGGCTGGTCGGCGGCGCGCATCGAGGAGCAGCTGATCGTCACGAAGGACGGCTCCGAGATCATCACGCGCTTCCCCGCCGAGGAGCTGCTCGTCACGGCGGGCGGCCAGTACACGGTCGCCGGGCCGCTGCCGGGCGAGCGCGAGAAGGAATCGAACCTCAACAACCCCCGCCTCGACAAGCAGAGCCTGGATGGGAAGGTGACGAGTGCCGGCTGACGTGATCATGCCGATGCTCGGGATGGCGCAGGAGACGGGCAAGGTCCTGCGCTGGCTGAAGCAGGACGGCGAGGCCGTCCGCAAGGGCGAGCCGCTGCTCGAGGTGGAGACCGACAAGGTGACGGTCGAGATCGAGGCGCCCGCCGACGGCACGCTTGCAGGCGTCCGCGTCCCCGACGGCGCCGAGGTGCCGGTCGGCCAGGTGATCGCGCTCGTCGTCGCCGCCGGCGAGACGGCGCAGCAACAGCAGCAGGCGCCGCCGCCCGCGTCTGCACCCGCGCCGCGCAAGCGCGGCCCGCTCGCCTCGCCGAAGGCGCGGCGGCTCGCGCAGGAGCGCGGCATCGACATCGCCTCCGTCACCGGCTCGGGGCCGAACGGCGCCGTCGTCGCCGCCGACCTGCACGCCGCGCCGCAGCCGCAGCCGCAGCAGGCTGCACCACAGCAGTCGCGCGCCTGGGACGTGATGGCCGAGCGGACGCAGCGCTCGTGGCAGGAGGTGCCGCACTTCTATCTCCACCGCGACGTCGACGCGACGCGGCTGCAGAGCTGGAAGCGCGTCGCGCCCGAGGGGACGAGCGTCACCGACCTCCTGATCAAGGTCTGCGCGGAAGCGCTGAAGCGGCACCCGCGCGTCAACGCGGGCGATGCGGTCAACATCGGCGTCGCCGTCGCGACCGACGACGCGCTGATCGTCCCCGTCGTGCACGGCGCCGACACGCTGACGCTGCCGCAGATCAGCGCGCGCCGCAAGCAGGTCGCCGAGGCGGCACGCGGCGGCAAGCTGAAGCCGGACGACGTCCAGGGCGGCAGCTTCACGATCAGCAACCTCGGCATGTACGGCGTCGACGCGTTCCAGGCGATCGTCAACGCGCCGCAGGCGGCGATCCTCGCGGTCGGGCGCACGGCCGAGCGGCCGTGGGCGGTCGACGGGCAGGTCGTCGTGCGTCCCGTGCTGACCCTCTCCGTCTCCTTCGACCATCGCGTCGTCGACGGCGCGCGCGGTGCGGAGTTCCTCGACACGCTGGCCTCGCTCATCGAGGAGCCGGCGGGATTGGTGGCATAGCTATGGCGGTTACCGAGACGAGACTCGGCGAGTTCGGCATCCGGATCGGCGGCTCGCAGCGCGAGACCGGCGAGACGTACGAGATCAAGAGCCCGTACGACGGCGCGGTCGTCGCGGTCGTGCACCGCGCGACGCCCGACGACGTCGAGGAGGCGATCGCGAACGCCGTCGAGGCGTTCGAGGTGACGCGGCACCTGCCGTCGTGGCAGCGCGAGCAGATCCTCACGCAGATCTCGCAGGGGATCGCCGCGCGCCGCGACGAGCTCGGCGAGACGATCGCGCTCGAAGCCGGCAAGCCGCTGAAGACGGCGCTCGTCGAGGTCGACCGGGCCGCCTTCACGTTCAGGATCGCCGCCGAGGAGTCGAAGCGGATCTACGGCGAGATCGTCCCGCTCGACTGGCTGCCCGGCAACGAGGGCCGCCGCGCCGAGATCCGCCGCGTGCCGCTCGGCCCGATCGCGGGGATCAGCCCGTTCAACTTCCCGCTCAACCTCGTCTCGCACAAGGTCGCGCCGGCCCTCGCGGCGGGCAACCCGATCCTGCTGCGGCCGGCGTCGCAGACGCCGCTCGCCGCGCTCAAGCTCGCGGAGATCATCGACGCGACCGACTGGCCGAAGGATGCGTTTGCCGTCCTGCCGTGCTCGACCGACACGGCGCGGCCGCTCGTCGAGGACGACCGGATCAAGCTGCTGACGTTCACCGGCTCGCCCGCCGTCGGCTGGGGGCTGAAGAACAAGGCCGGCCGCAAGCGCGTGACCCTCGAGCTCGGCGGCAACGCGGCCGTGATCGTCCACGCCGACGCCGACGTCGAGTACGCGGCGGAGCGCATCGCCTGGGGCGGCTTCACCTACGCCGGCCAGACGTGCATCTCCGTCCAGCGCGTCTACGTCCACGACTCGGTCTACGACCGCTTCACGAAACTGCTCGTCGAGAAGGTCGAGGCCCTGAAGGTGGGCGACCCGCTCGACCCCGACACCGACGTCGGCCCGGTGATCGACAGTACGAACAGCGACCGCATCGAGGAGTGGCTCGACGAGGCGAAGGACGCCGGCGCCGAGGTGCTGACCGGCGGCGAGCGCGAGGGCTCCGTCTGGCGGCCGACCGTCCTCGCCAACCTTCGTGACGATCTGCGCGTCTCATGCGAAGAGGTCTTTGCACCAGTGGTCGGGGTCACGAAGTACACGGACGTCGAGTCCGCCATCGACGCTGCCGGTCGCAGCGAGTTCGGCCTGCAGGGCGGGCTGTTCACGAACGACCTACGCATCGTCGAGCGCGCGTTCGACCGGATCGAGGTCGGCGGCCTGATGGTCAACGACGTCTCGACGTTCCGGATCGACCACATGCCGTACGGCGGCGTCAAGTCGTCCGGCTTCGGCCGTGAGGGACTGCGCTACGCGATCGAGGAGATGACCGAGCTGAAGCTGCTCACGATCAATACGAGGGCATGAGCGCGGTCCAGGCGACAGAGCCGAAGCCGCGGCTGATCGTCCCGCAGAGCGTGCGGGGCGCCGGGATCTCGCTCCTCGGGCTCGCGGCCGGCGCGGGGCTGTGGGAGCTGATCGGGCGGCACACGCAGGCCTCCTCGTTCGCGCCGTTCTCGAAGACGCTGTCGGCGCTGTGGTCGATGACGCGGACCGGCGTGCTGCCGCACGCGCTCGAGTCGTCGCTCGAGCTGTTCGGTGCCGGCCTCGCGGTCGCGACGGTGCTCGGCTTCGTGCTCGGCCTGCTGCTCGCCCGCATCCGCACGCTGCGCATCGGGCTGGAGCCGTACATCCTGATGCTCTACGCAACGCCGATGTTCGCGCTGATCCCGTTCATCCTCTCGCTATTCGGGTTCGAGTTCCGCGCGAAGCTGATCGTCGTCGTCATGTTCGGGGTCTGGCCGATCCTGATCAACACGATGGAGGGGGCGCGGAGCGTCAACCTCGACCTGCTCGAGGTGGCGCGCTCGTACCGCTCGACCGAGCCGAAGCTCTGGCGGCACGTGATCATCCCGTACACGCTGCCGTACACGATGACGGGCGTCCGGCAGGGGATCGCCCGCTCGCTGATCGGCATGCTCGCGAGCGAGTACCTGCTCGCGGCGACGGGTCTCGGCAACCTCATCCTCACGTACACGAACCAGTTCGACACCGCGCGCGTGCTCGCGGCGGTGCTCGTGATCACGATCCTCGCGACGATCCTGATGTCGATCGGGCGCGCGATCGAGAACTACTTCGCGCGCTGGAAGGCCGGGGTATGAGCGTAGGCTCGACGGAGCTCATCAAAGAGCGGAGCCGCCGGCTTTGCCGGCGGCGGGAGCGGGTCTGATGTCGGCGGTGACGCCGGAGATCGCGCTCGCGAAGCCGTTCGGGCTGAGCGACCGCACGCAGCGGACGCTGCTCCGCGTTGCGACCGGCGTCAGCCTCCTCTTCCTCTGGGAAGTCCTCGTGCGCTGGCTCGCGCCGCCGTTCGTCGCGCGGCCGGTCACCGTCGCGCGGGCGCTGCCGCACGTGCTCGCGAACCAGCTTCCGCCGGGGACGCCGACGTTCTGGGGGAGCGCCGAGGCGACGTCGGTCGCAGCGCTCGAAGGCCTGGCGATCGGCGTCGTCGCCGGTGTTCTCGTCGGGCTGACGATGGGCCGCCTCCGGCTCGCCGACCGGCTGCTCCGCTTCTACGTCAACGCCTTCTTCGCGATGCCGATCATCGCCATGGTGCCGGTGATGACGCTGTGGTTCGGCTTCTCGAACAGCGTCCGGCTCGCGATCGTCTCGCTCGGCGCCTTCTTGCCGATCTGCCTCAACGTCTACGACGGCACGCGCTCGCTGCCGGCGCACTACATCGAGGTCGCGAAGTCGTACCGCGCGCGCTGGTGGAACGAGTGGTTCGGCATCGCGCTGCCGGCGTCGCTGCCGTACGTGCTCGCCGGCTTCCGGCTGGCGGTCGGACGCGTCCTCGTCGGCGCGACGGTCGCCGAGTATGTCGTCTCGCTGAAAGGTCTCGGCTACTACATCGTCTACGACGGCCGCACGTTCCACCAGCCGGAGATGATGGTCGCCGTCCTCTACCTCGCGCTGCTGGGCGTGCTGATCAACGCCGCGGCCGACCTCGCGACGCGCCGGCTCCTTCCCTGGTACCGGAGGTCCGAGTGAGCACGGCCGGAGCACGCATCGAGATCGACGCCGTCGGCAAGCAGTTCGGCGACCTGCAGGTGTTCAACAACATCGACCTCGCGATCGGCGAGCGCGAGATCGTCTCGATCGTCGGCCCGAGCGGCTGCGGCAAGACGACGCTGCTGCGCTGCATCGACGGGCTCGTGCAGCCGTCGCAGGGCGAGATCCGCATCGAGGGGGCGAGGGTGACGGAGCCGCCGCGCGGCGTCGCCGTCGTCTTCCAGCACTTCGGCCTCTTCCCGTGGAAGACGGTGTACGAGAACGTCGCCTACGGCCTGCGGCTCGCGAAGGCGTCGAAGGAGCAGATCGCCGAGTCGGTGCCGCGCCACATCGAGCTCGTCGGGCTGAAGGGCTTCGAGAAGGCGTACCCGTACCAGCTGTCGGGTGGGATGCAGCAGCGGACCGGGCTCGCGCGCGCGCTCGCGACGGACCCGCACGTCCTCCTGATGGACGAGCCGTTCGCCGCGATCGACGCGCAGACGCGCGAGATCCTGCAGTTCGAGCTGCTCCGCATCTGGGAGAGCCGCCCGATGTCGATGGTCTTCGTCACCCACTCCATCGAGGAGGCCGTGCTGATGGGAGACCGCGTCGTCGTGCTGCGCGGCCGCCCGTCGTCCGTTCACCAGATCATCGAGACCGGGCTGCCGCGCCCGCGCACGCGCGACGTCTTCAGCTCACCCCGGTTCAACGAGGTGCGCGAACAGGTGTGGTCCCTGCTCATGCACGAGGCAGAGCAGGCGGAGCGCGAGCTCCAGGAGGTCAGGTAATGAGTCCCATCAAGGAGGGTCACGCAATGAAGGTTCCGTTCCGCGGGGGTGCCGCGAGGATCGCGGTCGTCCTCGCAGCGGTCGCGGCGCTCGGCGTGAGCGCAACGGCTGCAACCGCCGCCCCGAAGACGCACAAGCTGACGACGATCACGCTCGGCGTCCCGGGTATCCCGCCGGTGTTCCTCGGCGTCATGCCGTACACCGCGCTCGAGCAGGGCTACTACAAGAAGTACGGCCTCGACGTCCAGATCAAGGGCTTCACGTCGGGCACCGATGCGGTGAAGGCGGTGCAGGCGGGCCAGATCGACCTCGCCTGGTCGCCGACGCCGTTCGCCATGACGCTCATCTCGAAGGGCGTGCCGCTCGTCGGCATCGAGGGCATGGACAAGGTCGACTGGGTGGTGGGCTCGAACGTCGCCGGCATCCAGACGTGCGCTCAGCTGAAGGGCCAGAACATCGGCGTCGACTCGATCGGCGGCGCGCGGTACCAGGCGCTGCAGGCGATGCTCACGAAGTGCAAGCTGACGATCCAGGACGTCCATCCGGTCGTCTTCCCGGGCGCGACCGCCGTCCAGGCGATGCTCGCCGGTCAGCTGCACGCGTCGGTCCTGCATCTCGACGACCTCGCCGAGGCGTCGTCGCAGGGCACCCCGATCAAGACGGTCGTCTCGATCGCGCAGACCGATCCGTTCCAGCACTACGACATGCTCGTCGGCCTGCGCGACAACCTCGCGTCGAAGCGCGCGGCGATCGTCAACTTCCTGAAGGCCGACATCCAGACGATCCGCTACATGAACAACCCGAAGGCGCTGAACCGCGTCGCGTCGATCGGGATGGTCGTCGGCCACAACCTCGACGTCACCAAGACGGCGCTCAAGCAGTACCTCGCCATCAAGTGGTGGCCGCTCAACAAGTCGGGGCTCGGCGTCGCGCCGATCACCCGCACCGTGTTCGAGCAGGTGCAGCTGAAGAACATCTCCAACGGCAATCCGCCGACGTGGAAGCAGATCACCGACACGTCGTACTGGAAGGCGGCGTACAAGGCCGTCACGCCGAAGAAGAAGAAGTAGCCGGAGTGCCTGCGGGGCGGGCGCCTCTGCGCCCGCCCCGATTTCATCGCCAATGGTCGTCGACGCGCACGCGCATGTGATCGTTCCCGGGCTCGGCGCCGACGTCGAGTGGGACGACGGTGGGCAGATCGTGCGCTACCAGGGCCGGGACATCCGGTCGGCGCTGCGCGAGTTCTCGGACATCGGACGGATCGTCGAGGAGCAGAACGAAGCCGGCGTCGACGTCGTCGTCCTCTCGCCGTGGGTCAACCTCTGCGGCGTCGAGGTCGAGCGGCAGAACGAGGCGCTCGCGTCGTACGTCTCCGACCGCGTGTGGGCACTCGGCACAGCGGAGAGTCCGGAGCAGCTGCGCGAGGTGATGGCGGACGGCCGCCTGCACGGCGTCGAGGTTCCCGCGACGTTCCTCGCCGACGACGCGTTCGACGATTTCTGCAGCGCCGCCGAGGAGACCGGCGCGCTCGTGTTCGTCCATCCGAGCACGCGAGGCTTCGCGCTGCCCGTGATGGAGGAGCACTACCTCTGGAACACCCTCGGCAATCCGTTCGAGACGACGGTGAGCGCGGCACGGTTCATCCTCAGCGGCATGGCCGACCGGCATCCGGACGCCCACAT
Organism: Gaiellaceae bacterium; assembly: GCA_036503495.1. Lineage (GTDB taxonomy): Bacteria > Actinomycetota > Thermoleophilia > Gaiellales > Gaiellaceae > Palsa-739. The sequence goes on along the minus strand of DASXWV010000018.1, from coordinate 7,402 downwards.
CCTGCTCGCGCACGGCGGCGGCGTCCTGCCGGCGCTGCGGGGTCGGCTCGCGCACGAGCAGGAGATCCGCGAGGACGGCCGCGACGTGCTCGCGGCGATCGCGTCGTTCTACGTGGACACGGTCGTGCACGACGCCGACGTGCTGCGCGGGCTCGTCGACTTCTTCGGCGCCGACCACGTGCTGCTCGGCTCCGACTATCCGTTCGACATGGGCGTCGAGCGGCCGGCGGAGATCGTGCGCGCGCTCGGCCTGGGGATGGAGGAGGAGGCGAAGATCCTCGGCGGCAACGCGGTGGGACTACTGCGGCGTCAGGAGAGCCCGGCGTGAGGCGCGAAGCCGAGCGTCCGCTCCCAGTGCTGCTGGCCCATCGCGAAGCCGATCGAGCAGCCGAGCTCGACGAGCTCCGGCTCGCTGAACTCGGCGTGCAGCGCCGCCCACAGTTCGTCGTCGGCGAGGTCGGCGTCCCAGGCGATCGCCTGCGCCCAGCGGAGGGCGAGCCGCTCGCGCGGCGGGAAGCGGTCGAAGTCCATCACGGCGTCGTCCTGCGCGAGGAAGCGGAAGCAGAGCCGCTTCAGCTCGGGGTCGAGCAGGCCGCCGTCGAGCACGCGGTCGCGCATGAACTCCCACGACCGCAGCGCAGCGGGGACGCGCGCGCGCACGGCGTCGGGACTGTCTCCCAGCCGAGCCATCTACGTGTACTCCCCGTGGCCGACCCGCCACGTCTTGATCACGCGCTGCTGCCCGAACGTGACGCAGACGAACGAGCCGAGCTCGACGATCTCGTCCTCGGAGAAGTGCTCGCGCAGCCGCGCCCAGAGCGCGTCGTCGACGCCCTCGGGATTCCAGACGAGCATGCTCGTGTACGCGAGCGCGGCCTTCTGCCGGTCGGTGAAGCGGTCGCTGCGCTCGAACTCGAGCAGCTCGTCGTAGTCCGCCTCGCTCAGTCCCTCGTCTCTCCCACGGAGAGACCGCTGCGAGCCTCAGTAGTCGCAGTCGATCGTCTTCGAGACGTAGACGCGGCAGAGCTCCTTGAGGGAGTGCTCGACCTCGCCGGTCCGGAAGAGCGTCTTCCACGGGAGCATGAACGCCTTCGCGACGTCGGGGACGTGGAAGCGGATCGCCTGCGTCTCGGGCCGCGGCGTGCCGTAGCGCCGCGAGTCCTCCATGTCGGCCGCGAGCTCGGGATCGGTGATCGCGTCCGGGTCGATGTAGCTGATCCGCGCCACGCCGGAAAGGTAGCGGCGTGACATACGACATCGTCGTCTGCGGCGCGGGGCACAACTCGCTGATCACGGCGTGCTACCTCGCGAAGGCGGGCTACTCGGTGCTCGTGCTCGAGTCGCGGCCGGTCGCCGGCGGCGGCGCCGTCACCGAGGAGCTCTCGACCCCGGGCTTCCGCTTCGACTCGTGCTCGACCGGCCACACGCTGATCCAGCCGAACCCGGTGCTACGCGACGACGAGCTCGGGCTGAAGTCGCGGTTCGGGCTCGAGTACGTGCAGCCCGACCCGGTCGCCCACGTCGTCTTCCCCGACGGCGAGCACTTCACGCACTGGCTCGACCTCGACCGCACCCTCGAGGAGATCGCGCGCTTCTCTCCTCGCGACGCGGACGCGTACAAGCGGGCGCTCGACGAGTTCGCCGAGATCCGCGCGCCGCTCGGCCGCTACCGCTTCAATCCGATCGGCTACGCGCCGCCGCTCGAGGAGCAGCTGCGCGAGCAGCCGCGCTGGCTGCGGCGGATGGCAATGACCTCGTACGACGTCGTACGCCGCACGTACGAGGACCCGCACATCCAGTCGTACATCCTCTGGCAGGCGTTCCAGACGGCGCAGCCGGTCGACTCGCCCGGCTCGGGCGTGCTCGCGTACTCGATCGTCGCCGGCCGCCAGCAGGCGTCGTGGACGCTGCCGCGCGGCGGCTCCGGCGAGCTCGCGCGCGCCCTCGTCGACTGCCTGCACGCGCACGGCGGCGAGCTGCGGCTCGGGGCGCGCGTCGCCGAGCTCGTCGTCGAGGGCTCCCGCTGCACCGGCGTCCTTACCGCCGACGGGGAGCGGATCGACGCGCGGCAGGCCGTCGTCTCGACGATCCACGTCAAGCAGCTCGTCGGCCTGGCGCCGGCCGAGGCGTGGGGGGACGACTTCCTCGACGGTGTCGAGACCTACGACGCCGGCATCTCGACCTTCGCGCAGTACTACGCGACGACCGAGGCGCCCGAGTTCCTCGGTGACCAGACGGCTGTGTCGGCCGGCGTCGTCGGCTGGCCGCACGAGGTGCTGCAGGCCGGCCGCGACCTGCGGGCCGGCGGCTTCCTGCGCGGGCGCTGGCTGCTCGTCGCGACGCCGACGCTCGTCGATCCCTCGCGGGCGCCCGACGGGCAGCACACGGTGAAGCTGCTCGGGATGGCGCCGTGGCACGGCGGCGACTGGAACGACGAGCTGAAGGCGTCGGTCGCGCGCGAGAACCTCGACGCGCTGCGCCGCGCGGCGCCGAACATGACCGACGACGTGATCCTCTCCGAGTACGTGAAGTCGCCGGTCGACGTCGAGCGGCACAACGAGCACATGTGGCACGGCACGATCCACGGCGGCGACCGCAGCTGGCCGAACGACGGCCCGCGCCGTCCCGTCCCCGGCTGGGCGCAGCACCGCATGCCGATCGCCGGGCTCTACCAGACCGGCGCCACCACCCATCCCGGCGGGTCGATCACGGGCGCGCCGGGGCGCAACTGCGCCGTCGTCCTCCTCGAGGACCTCGGCCGGAATCCAAAGGAGATCATGGTTGGAGCGTGACGAGCAGGTTCGGGACGCGATCGCGCACTGGGCGCCGCGCTTCATCACCAACGGCGTCGACTACAACGACTTCACGCGCGTCACTGCCTCGGTGGCGACGTGGGACGAATGGCTGCCGGCCTGGGTCGAGAATGGGCACGGGTTCGCGGAGCTCGCGCGCGCCGCCGAGTCGGCCGGACGCACGCACACCGCGGGGCAGCTGTGGAACCAGGCGGCGCTCTCGTACCACTTCGCGAAGTTCGTCTGGATGCTCGACATGGCGCGCTACGAGGAGGCGACGCACCTCGCCGTCGAGGCGCTGCGGCGCGCGCACTCGTTCCTCGACCCGACGGCGGAGCGGATCGAGATCCCGTTCGAGGGCGGCGCGACGCTCGTCGGCAACCTGCGGCTGCCGGCGGGAGATCCCGCACCGCTCGTGCTGCTCCTGCCGGGGCTCGACTCGACGAAGGAGGAGTTCTTCGGGTGGGAGAACGTGTTCCTCGAGCGCGGGCTGGCGACGTTCTCGCTCGACGGCCCCGGCCAGGGCGAGACGGGGCTGCGGACGCACATCTATCCGAACTACGAGGTCGCGGCGACGGCGGCGATCGACGCGCTGCAGGCGCGCGACGACGTCGACCTCGAGCGGATCGGCGCGGCCGGCGTCTCGCTCGGCGGGTACTACGCGCCGCGCGCGGCCGCGTACGAGAAGCGGATCAAGGCGTGCGTCGGCATCAGCGGCCCGTTCGACTTCGCCGCGAACTGGGACGGCATGCCGCAGCAGACGCGTGAGACCGTCTGCCACCACACGGGCGCGTCGTCGATGGAGCAGGGCCGGGCGAAGGCGGGCGAGCTCAACCTCTACGAGGCGGCGCGCCTGATCCAGCAGCCGTTCCTCGCGATCACGGGGCGCAACGACCGGCTGATCCCGTGGGAACAGACGCAGCGGCAGGCCGACGAGGCGCCGGGCGGCGAGTTCGTCCTCTACGACGACGGCAACCACGTCTGCAACAACATCCCGTGGAAGTACCGGCCGCTGACCGCCGACTGGCTCAGGGAGAAGCTTGCGCTTTAGCCCCGAGGAGATGGCGCGGCGGTACGCGCTCGCGCGCGGGCTGCTGGCCGACGAGGGGCTCGACTTCCTCGTCGTCTTCGGCAACTCCGGCGTCAACCGGCACAACCACGCGAACGGCTTCTGGCTGTCGCAGTGGCAGGACCTGCACCACTGCTACCTCGTCGTCCCGCACGACGGCGAGGCGACGCTGCTCGTCGGGCTCGTCAACCACGTGCCGAACGCCCGCGAGGTGTCGGACGTGCCGGTGATCGAGTGGGGCGGCTACGAGCCGGGCAAGACGATCGCGGCGCTCGTGCACGGGCGCGTCGGCCTCGTCGGCGTCAACGCGACGTGGAGCGACGGCATGCCGTGGCGGCACTATCTCGACCTGCAGGCGGCCGGCGTCGAGCTCGTCGACGTGACGCGCGAGTACGCGTCGCTGCGCCGGATCAAGTCGGCGGAGGAGGTCGAGCGGCTGCGCGGCGCCGCCGAGCTCTCCGATCTCGCGATCACGACGCTCGTCGAGGTGGCGAGGCCGGGCGTCGCCGAGACGGAGCTCGTCGCGCTGGTCGAGGAGTCGTACCGGCGGCGCGGCGGCACGACGCGGATCACGTTCCTCCGCTCGATGCCGATGGACGCGCCGAACGGCTGCCTGCCGGCCCAGAACCCGTCGTCTCGGCGGCTCGAGCGCGGCGACGTGATCATCACCGAGTTCAGCGCGTCGCTCGGCGGCTACTCGGGGCAGGTGCACCGGCCGGTGTTCGTGCAGGCCGAGCCGACGGCGGAATGGCTGGCGCTGTTCGACGCGGCGCGCGATGCGTACGAGGCGATCACACGCGGCATGACGCCGGGCTCGACCGAGGGCGACGTCATCTCGAATGCGCGCGTGCTCGGCGAGCGCGGCTATGCGATCTATGACGACCTGATCCACGGCTACGGCACCGACTACGGGCCGCCGCTCGTCGACCGCTCGTGCGTGCAGTACTGGCAGGACGGCGTCGAGCCGCCGGCGGGGCGGACGATCGAGGAGGGGATGACGATCGTCGTCCAGCCGAACCCGATCACGCCCGACGAGCGGATGGGGCTGCAGCTCGGCGCGCTCACGGTCGTGACGGCTGCCGGTGCGGAGTCGCTGCACGGGCTGCCGCTCGAGCCGCTGCTCGCAGCATGAGGTACGAGGACGCGCGGTTCGTCCGCGGCGAGGCGCGGTACGTCGGCGACCTGAAGCTCGACGGGATGCTGCACGCCGCCTTCGTGCGCTCGCCGTATCCGCATGCGCGGCTGGCCTCCATCGACGCGTCGGGCGCGCTCGCGCGCGACGGCGTGCACGCGGTGCTGACGGCGGCGGACGCGCGCGACCTCGGCGAGTTTCCGCTGAGCGTGCGTAGCGGCGAGGAGGTCGAGCGGGTCATGCACCCGGCGCTCGCGTCCGGCGAGGTCCGGTACGTCGGCCAGCCGATCGCGCTCGTCGTCGCGGAGAGCGCCGAGCTCGCCGCCGACGCGGCGGAGCTCGTGTGGGCCGAGCTGGAGGAGCTGCCGCTCGACGAGCCGCAGGTGCTCCTGCGCTGGCGGCACACGAGCGGCGACGTCGATGCTGCGTTCGCGCGCGCCGACCGCGTCGTGCGGTCGCACGTCGTTGCGCCGCGGCTCGTCGCTGCGCCGATCGAGGCGCGCTCGCTCCTGGCGTCGTCCGACGGCGACGTCCTGACGCTGTGGCTGTCGGCGCAGGACCAGCACCGCCAGCTCACCGGCCTGACTGCCGTGTTGCGCATGCCGCCCGAGCAGCTGCACGTGATCGTCCCCGACGTCGGCGGCGCGTTCGGCTCGAAGGGCGTGCCGCAGGCGGAGACGGTCGCCCTTGCGCTGGCGGCGCTGCGGCTGCAGCGTCCGGTCAAGTGGAGCGAGTCGCGGACGGAGAGCACGCTCGCGACCTACCAGGGGCGCGGCCAGCGCGTCGAGACGGAGCTGGCGGTGACGCGCGACGGCGACATCCTCGCGCTGCGTGCGCACGTGCACGGCGATCTCGGCGCGTACCTGTACACGACGACACCGGTCGCGCCGATGACGTGCGCGATGCTGCTGCCGGGGTGCTACGACATTCCCGTCATCGACGTGTCGGTGACGGGGACGCGGTCGCACCGGGTGCCGACGGGGCCGTATCGCGGCGCCGGCCGTCCGGAGGCGGCGCTCGCGATCGAGACGGCGGTCGACACGGCGGCGCGGGAGCTCGGGATCGATCCCGTCGCGTTCCGGCGGCGCAATCTCGTGCGCGAGTTCCCGCACGAGAACGGGCTCGGGTTCACGTACGACTCGGGCGACTACGAGGGCGCGCTCGACGCGGCGCTCGAGCTGGCGGCGGGGATGGAGGCGGACGGCGTCGGCGTCGCGCTGTACGTCGAGCGGTGCGGGCCGGGGTACGAGACGGGCGCGGTGCTGCTGGAGGACGACGGCCGCGTGGTGTGTCTCACCGGGTCGTCGCCGCACGGGCAGGGCCACGAGACGACGTTCGCGCAGATCGTCGCCGGCGAGCTCGGCGTGGATCCAGCCTCGGTCGAGGTGCGGTTCGGCGACTCGTTCGAGATCCCGGACGGGATGGGCACGTTTGGCTCGCGCTCGGTCGCGGCGGGCGGCTCGGCGCTGCTGCTGGCGGCGCGGGAGCTGAAGGCGGGCGGCGGCAGGCGGGCCGACGTGCGCTTCGAGCTGCCGGGGCCGCTGTTCTCGTTCGGCGCGTACGTCGCGGGCGTGAACGTCGACCGGGTGACGGGCGAGGTCGAGATCGTGAGGGTGGTCGGCGTCGACGACTGCGGGCGCGTGATCAACGAGCAGCTCGCGGAGGGGCAGGTGGTCGGCGCGATCGCGCAGGGCGTCGGCGAGTGCCTGCACGAGTACACGGGCTACGACGCGGACGGGCAGCCGCTGGCGGTGAACCTGTACGACTACCACCTGCCGACGGCGCAGGCCGTCCCGCCGGTGGTGACCGCGTTGCGGGAGACGCCGTCGCCGCTCAACCCGCTCGGCGCGAAGGGCGTCGGCGAGGGCGGCTCGATCGGCACGCCCGCGGCGGTCGCGAACGCGGTCGCGGCGGCGCTCGGGTTCCACGTCGAGCTGCCCTTCACGCCGGCGCGGATCTGGAAGGCGCTTGTTCAGGGTCGTTAGCCATTCCGATCTCGGCGGCTGCCCGGACGGGATGCAGGTGCTGCGGCACGGCGATGCGCTGTACGTCGGGCACTACGGGAAGAGCGGCATGGGGACGACGGTGCTCGACGTGAGCGATGCGGAGCGGCCGCGGATCGTCGACCAGTGGCCGGCGCCGGCGGGGACGCACACGCACAAGGTGCAGGTCGCGGACCGTTTGTTGTTGGTGAACGAGGAGCGCTTCCAGAAGGCGGACGCGTGGACGGCCGGGATGGTCGTCTACGACGTGCGCGAGCCGCTGGCGCCGGTGCGGATCGGGCGGTTTGCGGGCGACGGCGACGGCGTGCACCGGATCGTGTGGACGGGCGGGCGGTATGCGCACGCGTCGTTCACGCCGGAGGGCTTCGGCGATCGCATCTGGGGCGTCTTCGACCTTGTGGATCCT
>DASXWV010000017.1:0-6440 GCA_036503495.1 Gaiellaceae bacterium | reverse complement strand
ACAGACCGAGCAGCGGCCGGCCGTCCGGCGGCTCGTCCTCGACCACGACCTCGACGTTCGAGATCCGATCGCGCAGCTCGGTCGGAAGCGAGTCGAGCGTCTCGAAAACGACACGTTCGAAATCCATCGGTTCAGGCTACTCGTGGGCCGCCGTTATCCTTCGCGTGAGATCCCGGAGGCACAGATGATCGCGGCGAACAGCGACCGCAGCAGGACGGCGTTACCCGACGACGCGTGGGTCGAGCTGGCGGCGGTGATCCGCATCGCGACCGTCGACACGCCCGCTGGAGCGGAAACGACGATCGACCGCTGGAACGCGCGCGCCGAGCAGCTGTTCGGGTATCGCGCGGACGAGGTGCTCGGGAAGCCGATCAGCGTGATCGTGCCACCTGAGCGGATGAGTGAGCTGGCAGGGCTCGTCATGCGGCTGCGCGACGGTGAAGCTGTCGAGCGGTTCGAGACGGTCCGGCGCCGCAAGGACGGGACGGACGTCGACGTCTCCCTCAACATCTCGCCCGTGCGGGGGCCGGCGGGCGACATCGTCGGCGCATCGGCGCTCATCTACGACATCAGCGAATGGAAGCGCCGCGCAGAGACGCAGAGCTTTCTCGCAGAGGCGAGCCGTCTGCTCGCTGTCAATCTCGACCACACACAGTCGCTGGCGCAGATCGCCGCCCTCGCCCTGCTCCGCATCGCCGACGGGTGCACCGTCGAGACGGTCGACGCGACGGGAACGCTTGCCCAGATCGCCGTCGCGCACCGCACGCCGGACAAGGTCGACCTCAAGCACGAGCTGCGCCGCCGCTATCCCGCCGACGGCGGCAGCCGCGCCGTCGCCAGCCGCGTTCTCAAGACCGGCCGATCCGAGCTGATCCCGTACGTCTCCGACCAGCTGCTGGAGAACATGGCCGAGGACGCCGACCATCTGCGCCTGCTGCACGAGTTCGGCACACGGTCGTTGATCGTCGTGCCGCTGCGGGTGCGAGACCGGCCGATCGGCACGATCATGCTCGAGAACGGACAGTCGAGCCGGCAGTTCGACGCCGAGGACCTCGCGCTCGCCGAGGATCTGGCCGGCCGGGCGGCGCTGGCGATCGGCAACTCGCTGCTGCACGTATCCGAGCAGGAGGCGCGACGGGAGGCCGAACGGTCGGTCGAGCGGATCGGCCGCCTGCAAGCCGTCACGGCCGCGCTCTCCCGCGCGGTGACGCCGACCGCGGTCGCCGAGGTGTTCGTCCGCGAGGGAGCGGCAGCCGTGGGCGCGAGCGGCGGCTTCGTCCGGCTGCTGACGCCGGGCGGGCGCAAGCTGACGCTGCAAGCGACGCTCGGGTACGGGAAGCAGTTCAAGGAGACGTACAAGAGCCTGCCGCTGAACAGCACCCTGCCGGGCGCCGAGGTCTTCCGCACGGGCCGCGCGCGCTACTTCGAGTCTGCGGCCGCCGCTGCGGCCGCTCCCGAGTTCGCCGAGGAGCACGCGGCGACGGGCCACGAAGCCGTTGCCTTCGTCCCGCTGCTCTCGCAGGGCCGGCCGATCGGCGTGATGGCGCTCGGCTTCGTGCACGCTCGGACGTTCGACGAAGACGACCGTGAGCTGCTGAGGACGCTCGCCGGCCAGTGCGCGCAGGCGCTCGAGCGCGCCTGGCTGTATCGGACCGAGCGACAGGCGCGAACGGCGGCCGAGCGCGCTGTCGACCGCACGTCGCACCTGCAGTCGCTCGCTGCCGAGCTCGCCGAGGCGATCACACCCGCACAGGTGGCAGAGGTCGCCGTCAGGCAAGGAATCGCCAGCATCCGCGCGGATGCCGGCGCTCTTCAGCTTCTCGTCGACGACGGCAAGACGCTCCAGGTGGTGAGCGGGCACGGATCGGATCGGTCGCTGATCGACGGCGACTGGCGCCGCCTGGCGACGAACGTGCGACTGCCGAGCACCGATGCTCTGCGCAGGCTCGAGCCCGTATTCGTGGAGTCGGAAGCAGACATCCGCGCCCACGAGGACGTGCGGAGCCGAGCGGGCGCGCACATCCCGCTCGTCGTGTCGGGGGAGCCGCTCGCCGTCCTCTACCTCGGCTTCACCCGGCCGCAGAAGTTTTCGACCGCCCAGCGATCGTTCGTCCTCGCGCTCGGCCGCCAGTGCGCGCAGGCGCTCGCACGCGCCCAGCTCTACGCGGCTGAATCCGAGGGGCGGAGCGGGCTCAACCGCCTGATCGAGCGGCTTCATGAAGGCGTGATCAGCGTCGGTCGCGGCGGACGCGTGGAGTTCGCCAACTCGAGAGCACGCACCATGCTGAGCCCCGCGTCGCTCGAGCAGGGCCGGCGCGTCCCCGAGCACTGGGAGGGCTTTCCGCTCCGCGAGTTCGTCGCCGATCTCTTCGCGGCCGACCAAAGCATCGAAGCGCAGGTCGTGAGCGAAGACGCCCGGCGTGTCTTCGACATGACAGGGATCCCGGCCGTCCGCTTCGACGCCGTGCTCCTCGTCATCACGGACGTCTCGGAGCGCGAGCGGCGCTGGCGCGCCGAGCGCGAGTTTGTCGACAACGCGGCGCACGAGCTGCGAACGCCGCTTGCGGCGATCACGAGCGCCGTCGAGCGGCTCCAGGCCGGCGCGAGCGAGGTGCCGGAGAAACGAGACCGGTTCCTCGGGCACATCCAGCACGAATCGGCGCGCCTGAACCGGCTTGCGTCCTCGCTGCTCGTGCTCGCGCGCGCGCAGACACGGGAAGAGAGCCCACGCGCCGAGGAGATCGTCCTGCGGGGGCTGCTCGAAGACGTCGCGCTCGGGCTCGAGCTCAACCCCGACGTCGAGCTCGCGCTCGACTGCGCGGATGACATCGTCGTGTGGACGAATCGCGAGCTGCTCGAGCATGCGCTGGTCAACCTCGCCGGCAATGCGGCGCGCCACACCGAACGCGGCCGGATCCGGTTCGGCGCCCGCGTCGACGGCGCCGGCGTCCTGACGATCGAGGTCGAGGACACCGGCGCCGGCATCGCTCCCGGAGAGATCGACCGCCTGTTCGACCGCTTCTACCGAGGCCCGACGGAGGAGCGTCGATCGGGCTTCGGGCTCGGTCTGCCGATCACGAAGGAAGCGGTCGAAGCACTCGGCGGACAGATCGAGATCGAGTCGGTGCTCGGGTCGGGAACGACAGCGCGGATCCGGTTTCCCGACACCGGCGCGCCGGCTCCGGCATGAACGAGCGGATCCTCGTCGTCGAAGACACCGAGGCGATCCTCGACGCCGTCACCGACGCGCTCGCCGCCGAGGGCTTCCAGGTGCAGGGCGCGTCGGACGGCAACGCCGGGCTCGAGACGGCGCAGGCGGAAGCATTCGACCTGGTGATCCTCGACGTGATGCTGCCCGGTCTCTCGGGGACGGAGATCTGCCGCCGTCTCCGCGCGGAGAGCGCGGTGCCGATCATCATGCTCACCGCCCGCGACTCCGAGGCCGATCGCGTCCTCGGCCTCGAGACCGGCGCGGACGACTACATCACGAAGCCGTTCTCGGAGGTGGAGCTGCTGAGCCGCGTTCGCGCCATCCTGCGCCGGCGCGAGCTCGACCGGCCGCGCACCTCGACCGTGCAGAAGCTCGGCGGGCTCAGCCTCGACATCGTCGCGCACGAGGTTCGCGTCGACGACGCGCCGGTCGCGCTCAGCCCCTCGGAGTACAAGCTGCTCGCGCTGCTCGCGCAGGAGCCGGGGCGCGTCTTCTCACGCCGCGAGATCATGCAGCATCTGTGGCAGAGCACGTACGTCGGCGACGAGCGCGCCTGCGACGCGCACGTGTCGACACTGCGCAGGAAGATCGAGCGCGACCCGTCGTATCCGGAGCGGATCCTCACGGTCCCAGGCTTCGGCTACAAGCTCGTCGCCGCCTGACCCGCGGCGCCGTGTGAGGGAACCCTCACACGATCGTCACGCGATCCGCGGCGGCGTGGCTGGTGCGGACATCCGCCTCTCCGTACCGTGGAGCATATGAACGAGCTGCGCCGCAGGGCCGCGACCATGGCGATCCCCCTCGGCCCAGTCGCGGCCCTCAGCGCAGCGGATGCGACACGAATCGAGATCGGCGTCGACACCCGGTTGCCACGGCGAGAGCCCCGAGGCCGCCGCCGCGGCGATCGAGGAATGCCTCGCGGCGCGCGGCATCGCCGAGATCTCGCTCCGCGTCGACCCGAGCCCGTGGCGGTCGAGCGCGACCGCGGGAAGCCGCTCGTGAGCCTCCTCGCGACGCCGGCGCGGCAAGGGGCCGAGCGCGCGGCGGCGCGGCGGACCGAGATCCGCTGCGCCGACTGCGGCTACGGAGGCGTCGTCGCACGCCTCCCCGACCGGTGTCCGATGTGCGGCGGCGTGGTGTGGCGCGAGCGTTCGCGCCGGAGCGGTCGAGCGGATCAGACGACGGCGGCGGTGTGACCCGGATGCGGCTTCGGCGGCACCAGGACGCGCCGGCGGTCGAGGCGACCGAAGAGCCGGCGATTCGGTATCTCGTCGTCGGCGGCGGCCTGACCGGCGATGCCGCGTGCCGGGGCATCGTCGACGTCGATCCCGACCCGGGTGCGATCATGCTCGTCTCCAGCGAGGTCCATCCGCCGTACGCACGCCCGCCGCTCTCGAAGGCGCTCTGGAAGGACACGGCCGAGAGCACGATCTGGCGGCTGACGGCCAACCTCGGCATCCACGAGCGGCTCGGCCGGCAGATCGTCCGGCTCGACCTCGACGAGCACACTGCGACGGACGACCACGGCGAGACCTACGGCTACGAAAAGGTGCTGCTCGCGACCGGTGGCCGGCCGCGACGGCTGCCGTTCGCCGCCGACGGCGTCACGTACTTCCGCACGCTCGACGACTACCACCGCGTGCGCAGGCTCGCCGACGCCGGCGCCCGCTTCGCGGTGATCGGCGGCGGCTTCATCGGCTCGGAGATCGCGGCGGCGCTGGCGCTCGACGGAGCACCCGTGACGATGGTCTTCCCGGAGCCGGGCATCGGTGCCCGGATCTTCCCGCCCGCGCTCTCGGCGGCGCTCGGCGACTACTACCGCGAGCACGGCGTCGACGTGCTCGCGGTAGTAGTCGTGACCGGCGTCGAACGCGCCGGCCGCGGCAGACGCGTGACGCTCGAAGACGGCAACGTGCTCGAGGTCGACGCCGTCGTCGCCGGCCTCGGGATCGAGCCGAATGCGGAGCTCGCGGCCGACGCGGGCCTGCCGGTCGCAAACGGGATCGTCGTCGACTCGTTCGGCCGCGTCGGCGGGCGCGAAGACGTCTTCGCCGCCGGCGACGTCGCCGCCTTCCCGTCGGTGCTCGGCGGGAACATGCGCGTGGAACACGAGGACCACGCGAAGAGCCACGGACGGCAAGTCGGCGCGAACATGGCCGGCGCCGCCGAGCCGTACGATCACCTGCCGTTCTTCTACTCCGACCTGTTCGAGCTCGGGTACGAGGCGGTCGGCGAACTCGACGCCCGACTCGAGACGGTCGTCGAGCTCGCAGAGATCGACGACAAGGGCGTCGTCTACTACGTCGACGGCGAACGACGGCCGCGCGGCGTCCTGCTCTGGAACCAGTTCGGCCGCGTCGACGACGCGCGCGCGCTGATCCGTGCCGGCGAGCCTCTCAGGTCCGGTGCGCTCGAGACACTGGCGGCGGGCCGTGCCGCCTAAGAACTCGCTGCAGCGGTTGAACGAGCTCGGGCAGTCGGTGTGGATCGACTACCTCTCACGCGACCTGCTCGAGAGCGGTGAGCTCGCGCGGCTCGTCGCCGAGGACGCCGTCGTCGGCGTCACGTCGAACCCGACGATCTTCCAGCAGGCGCTGGCGGGCGGCGATGCGTACGACGAGCAGATCCGCACGCTCCTCACGTCGGGGCTCGGTCCGAAGGAGATCTTCCTCGAGCTCGCCTGCGCCGACGTCGCCGCCGCCTGCGATCTGCTGCTGCCGGTCTGGGAGCGAACCGACCATCTCGACGGCTACGTCTCGATCGAGGTCGACCCGAACTTCGCGTACAACACCGCCGCGCAGTACGAGGAAGCGCAGCGGCTGCACGAGCGGATCGCACGCCCGAACCTCTACGTGAAGATCCCGGCGACGCGCGGCGGCGTGGCGGCGATCGAGGACTCGATCGCGGCCGGCCGCTCGATCAACGTGACGCTGATCTTCTCGATCGATCGCTACGTCGAGGTCGCGCGCGCCTACATGAAAGGGCTCGCTCGTTTTCGCGCCGCCGGCGGCGACGTCTCGACCGTGCACTCCGTCGCCAGCTTCTTCGTCTCCAGGGTCGACACGGAGACCGACCGCCGCCTCGACGCGCTCGACGCTCCCGCCGAGCTGCGCGGCCGGCTGGGAATCGCCAACGCGAAGCTCGCGTACGGCCGCTACCGCGCGATGTTCTCGCCGGAGAACCCGCTGTGGGCGGAGCTTGCGGCCGCCGGTGCGCAGCCGCAGCGCTG
>DASXWV010000016.1:0-16676 GCA_036503495.1 Gaiellaceae bacterium | reverse complement strand
CTCGACGGGGACGACGGCGTCCGCGCCGACGGGGACGACACCGCCCGTCGAGATCTCCATCGCCTGACCCGGCGCGAGTGGGTGCTCCGCCGGACGGCCCGCGGCGATCCGCTCGACGATCGGCAGCCTGCCGGGCACGTCGGCGGCGTGGACCGCGAACCCGTCCATCGCCGAGCTCGCGAACGGCGGCAGGTCGACGGCGGCGCCCGCCGCACGCGCAGTCACGCGGCCGGCCGCAGCCGCGATCGAGACGGCCTCGCCGGGCAGTGCCCGTGCGCGGGCGAGGACGAGCGCCTGCGCCTGCTCGTACGTGAGTAAGTCGGCCACCTTCGGCGCATAACCTAGCCCGGTGCCCGATTCGGTCATCGGCGGCCGCTACGTGCTCGAGGACCTGCTCGGGCGCGGCGGCATGTCCGAGGTCTATTGCGCGCACGACCAGGAGCTCGGCCGCCGTGTCGCGTTGAAGCTGCTCGCGCCCGACGCCGACCGCGCCCGCTTCGAGCGCGAGGCGCGGGCTGTCGCCTCGCTCGCGCACCCGAACGTCATGCAGCTCTACGACTACGGCGAGGACGGCGGCCGGCCGTACATGGTGCTCGAATACGTTCCGGGCGGCACCCTCGAGGAGCGGCTCGCCGCGGCGAACGGGGAGCCGTTGCCCGACGCGGAAACCGCTGCGATCGCCGCCGGAGTCGCGTCGGGCCTCGCGCACGCGCACGCGCGCGGCGTCGTCCACCGCGACCTGAAGCCGGCGAACGTCCTGTTCGACGACGAGGGGCGGCCCAAGCTCGCCGACTTCGGCATCGCGCGGATGGCCGCGGGCGAAGGAACATTGACCGAGGCCGGGACAGTGCTCGGGACGGCGGCGTACATCTCGCCCGAGCAGGCGTCCGGCGCACCGGCGAGTGCGGCCTCGGACGTGTACTCGTTCGGGGTCATCCTCTACCGAATGCTCACGGGTCGGCTCCCCTTCGAGTCGGCCGACCCGATGGAGCTCGTGATGATGAACCGCGATCTGCCGCCGCCGCCCGTGACGACGTTCCGCAGCGACGCGCCCGGCCGCCTCGAGGCGGCGGCCGCCGCTGCGCTCGAGAAGGATCCCGCAGACCGGCCCGCCGACGGGGCCGCGCTGCTCGCAGCGCTCGACGTCACCGGCGCGGGAGCGTCGACGACCGCGGCGACGGCGCTCGCTACCGGCGCAACGCAGATCCTGCCGGCCGCAGGCGCCGCGACTGCCGCAACCACCGTGCGCCCGGGGGCCGCGCCGGACGCAGCGCCGCCGCCGCCGCCACGGCGCAGCCGCATGCCGCTCGCGCTCGCAGCACTCCTCCTCCTGCTCATCGCCGGCGGCGCGCTCGCCTACGAGATGACGCGGCCGTCGTCGTCTGCGCCGGCGCAGCCGAAGACACACTCGCTACCGCGCATCAGCCTGCCGAAGTCGACGAAGTCGACATCGACGACGGAGCCGACGACAACGACGACGCAGCCCCCGACGTCGACGCAGCAGACGACGACGCAGCCGACCACCTCGACACGTCGAACGACGACGCAGCCGACGACCACCGCGGCGGCGACGACGGTGCCGCCGCCGCCCACGACCGTGCCGCCGACGACGACGGTGCCGACCGAGACGACGGTGACGCTCACGACGACGACCGGCCCCTAGCCGACCGTTACGGCGTCGGCGGCTCCGCCTGCGTCGTCGTGTCGGGCGGCGGCGCGGCCGTGGGCGGCGGCGTCGAGGTGACGACCGGCGGCAGCGGCGTCTGCTCGGTCGTCGTCGACGCCGAGTGCTGCGCCACCGGCGGCAGCGGGGTCGACGAGCGAGCCCGCGTCGTCGCCGGCGGCGACTGCGAAGAGCTCGTCGAGGTCGAGGAGCCGTACGAGCCGCTGTACTGCCACTGGCCGCGCCACGACGTCCAGGACGGTGCGGTCTGCGCAGGCGGGAACGGCACGTCCGGCCGGTTGCCGATCGCCGTGTCCATGAAGGTGTGCCAGATCTGGGCGGGGAACGTCGGCCCCGACACGGCGATCCCGTGCACGCTGAGCATCGGAATCTCGGCCTTGGGATAGCCGATCCAGACCGTTGCCTCGAGCCGCGGCGTGTAGCCGCAGAACCAGGCGTCGGCGTAGTTCTCCGTCGTGCCCGTCTTGCCGGCGTCGGTGTGGTTGTAGACGTGCGCGCCGCGGCCCGTTCCGGCGAGCATGTTCTCCTCGAGCACCTTCGTCACCGTCGACGCGACCCAGTCCGCGACGACCCGCTCGCGCTTCGGCTCGCCCCAGCCGGCATCGGTGTCGATCTTGCCGTTCGGCAGAACGACCTTGGTGATCGCCATCGGCTTCGAGTAGACGCCGCCGGCTGCGAGCGTGGCGTAGACCGACGCCATCTCGAGCGGCGTGACGGCGATCGCACCGAGCGTGATCGACGGGACAGCCTGCTTCGTCGGGTCGGTCAGCGTCGTACGCACGCCGAGGCGCTGCGCCATGCGGTAGATGTTGAGCGGGCCGACGTCGAGCGCCAGGCGCGCATACACCGTGTTGTCCGATTGCAGCGTCGCGCTCGCGACCGACTCGACGCCCGAATACGTGTGCTCGTACGTCTCGACGTTCCACGCGCAGTTCGGGTCGTTCGGGTTGCACGTGGAATCGGGCTGATAGTGGAGCGGCGCCGACAGGTACGACACCGAGAACGGATCCATCCCGCGTGCAACGGCCGCTGTGAGCGTGACCGGCTTGAACGTCGAGCCCGGCTGCCGCTGCGCGGTCGTCACGAAGTTGAACTGGTTCTTGCTGTTGCCCGGCGAGACGGCGGTCATCGCCTTGATCGCGCCGGTGCGCGGGTCGATCGACACGATCGCGGCCGCAGGATCGGACGAGTACGTCAGCGTGTGCTTGATCGCCGCCGTGGCGGCGCGCTGCAGCCCGGGATTGATCGTCGTGTACACGCGCAGGCCGCCTTCGCGCACGGTGTTCGAGCCGTATTCGTCCTGCAGCAGCTGCTCGACGTAGCCGAAGAAGAACGGCTCGCGGATCCGCTGGAAGCGGTGACCGGGCTTCAGGTGCAGGCCGGGGTCGGTCTTCGCGCGTTGATACTCGGCCGAGGTGATGTCGCCGTTGACGAGCATCGCGTGCAGCACCTCGTTTCGCCGTGCGAGCGCCGCCGCCGGATTGCGGAATGGGTCGTACACCGACGGCGCCTGCGGCAGGCCGGCGAGCAGCGCCGCCTGCTCGAGCGTCAGGTCGCGCGCCTGGTTCGAGAAGTACGTCTCTGCAGCTGCCTCGATCCCGTACGAATGGTTTCCGTAGAAGACCTGGTTCAGATACGCGGTGAGGATCCTGTCCTTCGACCAGCTGTGCGACAGCTTGATCGCGAGGCACGCCTCGACGAGCTTCCGCTTGAGCGTGCGCTCGCGTGAGAGATAGAGGTTCCGCACGAGCTCCTGCGTGATCGTCGAGCCGCCCTCGACGACCTTGCCGGCGCGGACGTCGTGGACGACGGCGCGCAGGATGCCGACCGGGTCGACGCCGCCGTGTGCGTAGAAGCGGCGGTCTTCGATCGCGACCGTCGCCTTCGGCACCCACGGGCTCATCTGGTCGCGCGAGACCGGCGTCCGGTTGCGCTCGGCCGGGATCACGCCGAGCTCACTGCCGTCGGCGGCATAGACGAAGGAGTTCTCCCCGACGGCGACCGGCGTCAACGACGTCAGGTTGCAGCGCGCGCCGAGCGCCACCGTGCCGCCGATCGCGCCGGCGGCGACGACCGCGACCGGGATGCCGATGAGCAGCGCGAGCAGGATCGCCTTGCGGCGCCGCTGCTTGCGCGACCGCTCGCGACGGCGCCGCCTGCGCCTGCCCGCGGACGAGTGCGCCTCTGCCTGCCGGCGCGTCATCCCCAGATGCCCGCTGCGCGCAGCCGGCGGTGGACGCGTATCCGCAGGTCGCGCTCGAGCGACTGCGCGTCCTCCTCGTCGGCGGCGCCGGCGCGGATGGTGACGGTGGCGTTGCCGTTCAACGCGCTCACGTAGACGGCCGCGTCGCGTTCTTGCGCGACCTCGTCCCTGAGCCCGTCGACCGCTGCGCCGAGATCTGCTGAAAGCGGAACCTGCACGGTGACCTCTGCGAACGACTCCCTGCTGCGGATCGTGGAGTTCCGGATGGTATCGGAGGCCAATTTCTGGTTCGGGACGACGAGCCGGGCGTCGTCACTCGTGCGGATCATCGTGTAGGTGAGGCCGATGTCCTCGATGATCCCGGTCTCGCCCGCATAGCTGACCCGGTCGCCGAGCCGGACAGGCTGGGTGATCGCGATCAGCAGGCCGGCCACGAAGTTGCCGAGCGTCGTCTGGGAGGCGAAGCCGACGATGATGCCGAGGACCGCCGAGGAGGCCAGCAGGCCGCCGGCGATCGCCCGCACCTGGGGGATGACGAGCAGCGCCGAGAAGAAGCCGACGACGAGGATCACCGCCGTGACGCTCCGGCGCAGCACGCGGTAGCGCGTCACCATCTCGGGCGGCAGCGGGCGGCGCGCGAGGCGCCAGTCGACGATGCGGGCGAGGAGGCTGACGACGAGGAAGACGGCGCCCGCGATCACGAGCCGGTGCCAGAACGGCATACGGCCGTTCTTCGACTACTCGAGCGGTAGCTCCTGCCGGCCGCCGAACCCGTCCTCGACCGTGTGCCAGTAGCGGATCTCGTCCTCGCCGAGCTGCCAGCAGAGGAGGACCGTCTCGCCGCGGCGGAGCGCTGGGAAATCGATCAGTCCTTCGTCGAGATCCTTCACCTCTGCTCCGTGCTCGCCGATCGCGTCGACGGTCTGGGCGAGCTCGCGCGCGAGCCGGTCGACCTCGGCCGCCGTCTCTGCGAGCGTCGCCGGCGGGATGCCGCCGCCGTTGCCGCGGATGCGCCCCTCGAGCTCCTCCTGCCGCTCGAGCGCACCGAGATGCTCGCGGCGCTGGGCGACCATGCGCTCGACGAGCGGCCGCACGTGCGCGAGCGCAGCGTTCGCCTCCTCGGGAGTGAAGTGGCGCACGGCTGCAACCCTATGCCGCCGTGGACGTCGAAGCCGTCACGATCGACGCATTCGGAACGCTGGTCACGCTGCGCGATCCGGTCCCTGCGCTGCGGGCCGCGCTCGCGGCGCGCGGCGTGTCGCGCGACGCTCGGGCCGTCCGCCGGGCGTTCGCCGCCGAGGTCGACTACTACGTCCTCCGCGCGCACGAGGGCCGCGACGCGGCGACGCTCGCCGCGCTGCGCCACGACTGCGCGAGCGTGTTCCTCGCCGCGGCCGCGGCCGGCGAGCTCGACGCGGCCGCGTTCCCGTTCGTCGAGTCGCTCCAGTTCGAGCTCGTCCCGAACGGCCGTGCAGCATGTGACGATTTGTCACGAGCGGGGCTCCGGCTCGCCGTCGTGTCCAATTGGGACATCGGCCTCTCGGAGTATCTGCGGGCGCTCGGGCTCGACCTGCCGGTCATCACCTCGGCCGAGGCCGGAGCGGCCAAGCCCGATCCGGCTGTGTTCGAGCTGGCGTTGCACCGTCTCGGCACCGCCGCGCGACGCACCGTGCACGTCGGCGACTCGGCGGCCGACGAGGAGGGCGCGCGCGCCGCAGGCCTGCGCTTCGAGCCCGCGCCCCTCGCCGCCGCCGTCCGGAGAATCCTCGCGTGAGCCGGACGCGCCTCTTCTTCTGGCTGCTCGTCGTCGGCGCCGTCGCCGCGCTCAACTATGCGGCGTACGGCAAGACGAGCGGCCACAGCGACGACATCTACAAGTGGAGCGCGTTCGGCGACGGCATCGTCTTCTACGCGCTCATCCTCGGGGTGACGCTCCTGCTCGCGGTCGAGCGCTGGGACCTGCTCGCGCTGCACCAGCCGGCCGGCTTCGCGCGCGCAGCGCGGATCGCCGGCGTCGTGATCGTCGCGATCATCGTCGTCGAGTACGTCGTGACGCTCCTGCCGTTCGAGGATCCGGGCCAGGAGCAGGGACTGACGCCGACGCGGTGGGAGTCGGCGCACGCGGCGGCGTTCGGCGCGAACACCGCGTTGTTCGTCCTCTTCGCGCCGTTTGTCGAGGAGCTGCTCTTCCGCGGCGTCGGCTACTCGCTGCTCCGCGGCCTCGGCGCCGCGCCCGCGATCTTCGTCGTCGGCGTCGCGTTCGGCGCCTGGCACGGGCTGCTGATCGCGCTGCTCGTCCTGATCCCGTTCGGCTGGCTGCTCGCCTACGTGCGCGAGCAGACGCGTAGCGTCGTGCCGGGGATGATCGTGCACGCGCTGTTCAACGCCGCAGCGATCGCGGCGTCCGTGCTCAGCTGACTACTCGTCTTCCTCTTCGGACTCGACGGCGAAGTCCTCGGGCGTGACCTCGTCGAGGAAGTTCTTGAACTTCGCGACCTCGGCCTCGAGAACCTCCTGGTCGACGTCGTCCCCCTCGAACTCGATCGCCGACTCCTCGATCACGCGGTCGGCCGCGAAGATCGGCGCTTCCGCGCGAATCGCGAGCGCGATCGCGTCCGACGGGCGCGAATCGATCTCG
This sequence comes from Gaiellaceae bacterium, assembly GCA_036503495.1. Taxonomy (GTDB): domain Bacteria; phylum Actinomycetota; class Thermoleophilia; order Gaiellales; family Gaiellaceae; genus Palsa-739. Next base: position 10,151 of record DASXWV010000016.1, on the reverse strand, counting down.
ATCTCGCGGCCGTCCTGCTGCACCGTGATCTGCGCGTAGAACGTGTTCTCCCGCAGCTCGGTGACGGTGATGCGAACGACCTGTGCCTCGAGCTGCTCGAGGAGCTCGCTCATCAGGTCGTGGGTCATCGGACGCGGCGGTGCTTGGCTCTGCAGCTTCATCAGGATCGCGGCGGCCTCCGGATGGCCGATCCAGATCGGCAGGAACTTGTTCCCCTCGGCGGTCTTCAGGAGCACGATCGGCTGCTTGCCAACCAGGTCGAAGCTGACCCCGTAGATGTGCATTTCGTGCAACGCAGACCTCGAGCCGAATATAGCTCAGGCCGTCGGCGGCAGCCCTTCGCGCGTCTCGAGCTCGTCGAACGCGACGCTGCACTCCTCGCCGGTGTCGGGGTCGCGCACGGTCGCACGACGGTCGAGCACGCTCATCGGGTCGAGCCCGAGGAGAATGACCGCCCGCCCGCGGTAGGTCACAAGATCGCCGATTCGCATGCCGCAGCCGAGGGATCTATCGACGCCGGAACCGGTGCAGCCGTATCCCTCGGGGTGGGTGTCTCGTTAGAGCCACGTGAACGGGCGGTGGCTTGATCTCGAGTCCTTCGAAGCGATCTCGCAGGACGACGACACACGGCGGATCTTCCTCCGCATGGCGGCGATGTCGCACGACGGCCGCCTCACCGGCTTCATCGACGAGATCGAGCGCGACGCAGACCTCGACGACGAGACGAAGGGACACCTGACCGAGCTCGCGAACGACGAGCCGTTCCTGCTCGCGGTCGAGGACTATCTGCGCCGAACGACGCGCTTTCACTAGCTACACTGACGCCTCCGGCGGGCGATTAGCTCAGTTGGTTAGAGCGCCGCTCTGATAAGGCGGAGGTCCGTGGTTCGAATCCACGATCGCCCATCGCCCCGCCCTGCGGGTCCGTCCTACGGCGTCGTGAACATGTCATCGTGCGCGTTCTGCGCCTGTTCGCGATCGTCGGCGCGACCGGCTGCCTCGTGGTGGCCGGCGAGCTCTGGTCGGCGGCCCTCCATCCGGAGCCGACGATCGTCTTTCCGACCCGCGACATCCCGGAACGCGCGCAGCCCCGCGTCGTCATCGCACCCGCCGCTACGGCACCGATGCGGCCGCCCGCCGCCGTCGAGCCCCGGCAGGTGAAGCGGCATCGCACGCCGGCGCAGCGGCGTGCCCGCCCGCACCGCTCGCCGGCGCGCGTGACGCGGACGACGCACCGGGCCGCGCACCACCAGCGAGCGCAGCACGGTGCCGCTCATCGGCCGCAGACACCGCCGGCGCCGCGCGCACCGAAGCCGCCGTCCACGCCGAAGCCGGCGCCGAAACCTGCCCCGAAGCCTGTGCCCAAGCCGACGCCGACGCCCGCTCCGAGCCCGAAGCCGGTCCCCGCACCGGCGCCGAGGCCGGCGCCGGCACCGCCGTCGGCCCCGTCCTCCCCGGCGCCGACGCCGAGCCAGCCGCAGACGCCCGTGGCGCCGCCCAGCACGCCGCCCGCCGCCCCGCCGGTGACACCCACGCCGATCGTGACGCCGCCGCCCGTCACGCCGCCGCCGGTGACGCCCCCGCCCGTCAATCCACCGCCCGTCACCCCGCCGCCGGCCGGTCCACCGCAGGGGCCACCGCAGGGGCCACCGCAGGGGCCGCCGCCCACGCCCTCACCCGGGCCGAAGCCCGTCTCGACCCGCCCGGGCAACGGCTACGGCGACCCGAACCACCTGCACACGGGGCCGCCCGGGCATCCGAAGGGATGACGGCGACGGCGCTCCGGTCAGACGCGCGTGACCCGCAGCGCCGCGTCGACACACGCCGGATCGAACTGACGCCCGCGCTGCCGGCGCAGCTCGGCCCGTGCAGCGCTCTTGCTGCGCGGCCGACGATAGGCGCGTTGCTCGATCATCGCCGCGTAGGCATCCGCGACCGCGACGATCCGCGCGCCGAGCGGGATCTCGTCGCCCGCGAGACGGTCGGGGTAGCCGGTCGCGTCCCACCGCTCGTGGTGGCTGCGCACGATCCGCAGCACGTTCCGCGGAACGAACGACGCGAGCAGCTGCTCTCCGTCGGCCGGGTGCGCGCGGACGGCCGCCCATTCGGTGTCGTCGAGCGGCCCGGGCTTCGCGAGGATCGACGCGCCGACGCGCAGCTTGCCGACGTCGTGCAGAGCGGCGGCGACGGCGAGCGGGCGGACCTCCGCCTTCGCGAGCCCGAGCGCCCGCGCGATCCGGACGCTCAACGACAGCACGTGCACGGCATGGCCGCAGAACGAGGGATCGACGCGCCCCGCCTCCTCGACCAGGTCGGCGAGGGCCGGCAGGCGCCGCACCAGGGCGGCGGGATCTGAGACGGGGGATTTGGAAAGCGGCGTCATGAGCAGCGTCCGCCCGCGCGGCACCGTCACCCATTCGGGGGATCCGCCCGGCTTTCCTTCCCGCCGGCCGGCGGCGCGCCGGCGCACGCGCTCGAGCCGGATGCGAATCGTCGCCGCCGCAGCGCTGCTCGCGGTCGTGCCGCTCCTGCTCGCCACGTGGGCCTTCGGCCGCGCCTACGAGCAGAGCGAGATCGGCCGCGCCGACGCCCGGCTCGTCGCCGGCGCCGAGATGACGCTGAGCGACTCGCGCGCGGCCGCCGACGACGCGGCAGCACTCGTCGACGGCACGGCGCGGTCGACCGAGGTCCAGGCGGCGCTCGCCGCCGGCACGCCGACGCCGGCGCGAAGAGTCGCGACCGCGCACGGCGTCATCTCGCTCACCGTCGAGCCGGGTCGCACGCCGGCGCCCGCCCGCGGGATCGTCCGGACTGCGATCGTCAAGCGGGGCACAAGGGTCCTCGGGACGGTGACGGGAGTCGTCGGCCTCCACTCGGTCGCACTCCGCACGGGGCTGCATACGGCCGTCCGCACGGCGCACGGCGACGGCCGGAGCCGGCCGCACGACGGCACGCTGGCAGGCGAGCGGTTTCGGCTGCTGACGGTGCGAGCCGGCAACGGCGAGGCGGTCGAGCTCGCGATCCCCTACAGCACGATCAGCCGCTCGGTCCGGCACCGTGAGCTCCTGACGCTCGGTGCCGGCGCATCGACGATCGCCGCCCTTGCCGCACTCGTCCTGTTGATGCCGAACGGGCTCCGCCCCCGCCGCACACGCCGGCACCCCGAGCGGGTGCGGCCGCACCGGCGCAGCCCCGTCGCGCTCGTCGGCGACATCGCCGTCGCGGCGCACGACCCGCACGCGCTCCTGCCCGTCCTGCTCGAGACGGCCGTCGTCGCGACCGACGCCGCCGGCGGCCGCGTCATCTGGAACGGGGAGGAGCTCGCGGCGATCGGCGAGCGCGCCGGAACCGAGGTCGTTCTGTCGCTCGACGACGAGGACGGCGCCGCACGCCTCGTCCTCTATCCCGCCGCCGACGGGCTGACCACGCGAGACGCAGAGATCCTCGAGTCGCTCGTCGCACAGGGGAAGGTCGCGCTCGAGAATGCGCGCCTGCACGGCATCGTCCGCAGGCAGGCGCAGACGGACGAGCTCACGGATCTCGCCAACCGACGGCGGTTCATGGAGGCGCTCCAGCACGAGGTCGCACGTGCGCGGCGCTTCGGCACACACGTCTCGCTCGTGCTGTTCGACCTCGACCGGTTCAAGGCGATCAACGACGAGTGCGGCCATCAGGTCGGCGATCGTGTGCTGCAGGACACTGCGAGCGTCATTCGCGAGCGTGTGCGCGAGACGGACCTGCCGGCGCGGATCGGCGGCGAGGAGTTCGCGGTGATCCTCGCGGGCACGGACGCAAACGGCGCCGTGTCGTTCGCGCACCAGCTTCGCCGTGATCTCGAGCAGCGTGTGCGCGTCGACCGCTCCGCGCGCCACGTCACCGCGAGCTTCGGCGTCGCCACCGCGCAGCCGGCCAGCACGGCCGAGACGCTGATCGCCGCAGCCGACCGCGCTCTCTACCGCGCCAAGGCGGCCGGGCGGAATGCCGTGCGGTTGGCCGCGGGCGCTACGTGAGCAGCAGCCCGGCCATCCGGCGGCGCGCGAGCCAGATCCCGAAGAGGCCGAGCACGAGCAGGTAGGCCGCGTTCACGAGATTGACCGCGCCGACATGCCCGAGCGTGAACGCACGGATCAGCGTGATCGCGTGATACAGCGGCGAGAGCCGGACAAACCACTGGATCGCGAGTGGATAGACGGAGAGCGGATAGAACGTCGCGCTGAACAGGAACATCGGCAGCTGCACGATCTGCACGAGCTCGAGGTCCTGCCAGGTGCGGACGAACGTCGAGGCGCCGATGCCGATGCCGGCGAACGCGAAGCCGATCAACATCGTCGCGGGCAGCGCGAGGATCGCCCACCACGAGTGCATCAACCCGAGCGCGGCGGCGGTGATGATGAAGCCGATCGAGTAGAGGATGCCGCGCATCTGCGCCCAGATCGTCTCGCCGACGGCGACATCCCCCGGCCCGAGCGGTGTCGACAGCACGGAGTCGTAGAGCTTCATGTAGCGGAGCTTCCAGAAGACGTTCGTCAGCGCATCGTTGAGCGCACCGTTCATCGCGCTCGATGCGAGCAGCGCCGGCGCGACGTAGCTCGCATACGAGACGCCGTGGATCTTGCCGACGAAATGGCCGAGGCCGACGCCGATCGAGAACAGGTAGAAGAGCGGCTCGAAGAAGCCGCTGAAGATCGTCATCCACGCATGGCGGTAGACGAGCAGGTTGCGCTCGATCAGCAGATGGCCGCGCGTCCGCGACCGCACCGTCAGCGCGAGCGAGCTCACCAGACCAGCTTCTTCCGGTACGCCCAGGCAGCGACGACGATGCCTGCGGCGATGACGACGGCGAAGTACGCGACGTGCACGACTGCGCGTTGCCACGTCAGCGTGCCGAGCGTCGCACCGCGGACGAAATCGACCGCGTTCCACAGCGGCGTGGCGTACGCGAGCTCGCGCAGCACGTGCGGCAGGCGAGTGATCGGGAAGAACGTCCCGCTGAACAGGAAGAGCGGCGTGATCACGAAGCGGAACAGCGGGTTGAACGGATCCTTCTCAGCCAGGATCGCGAGCGACGACACGAAGCCCGCGAACGACAGCGCGAGCAGCACGCCGACGGGAATCGAGAGCAGCGCGAGCGTCGAGTGCACGACGCCGAAGAGCGTGATGATCAGGAGATAGATGCCGGTGACCATCACCGCGCGCGTCGCGACGTAGAGGAGGTGCCCGAACAGCAGATCGCGAGTCCGGAGCGGCGTCGCAAGCATCGCCTCGTAGTTCTTGTTCCACACGACGGCGCCGCGGATCGGGAACGCCGACTCGATGCACGCGACCTGCATCGCCACGGCCGCGAGCAGGCCGGGTGCGACGAAGTCGAGGTACGGCACACCGAGCGGATGCGCGCCGTGGTTGACGACCTTCCCGAGGCCGACGCCCATCGCCGCGAGATAGATAACCGGGTTGAGGATGCTCGAGGTGATCGTGCCGCGGAAGATCCGCTTGTAGACGACCAGCCAGTACTCGTAGGCACGAAGCGAATACGCCATCAATCGATCAGCGTGCGGCCGGTCAGCCGCAGGAAGACGTCCTCGAGCGTCGAGCGCCGCACGAGCACGCTCTGCGGGTGCAGCTTCTCGTGCGCGACCGGCACGAGCGCATCGCCGTCGTCGGTGTAGAGCAGCAGCCGCTCCGGCAGCACTTCGATGCGCGCGACCTGCCCATTGAACACGCCGGCATCGACGTCGGGCGGCTCGCCGGTGAAGCGCAGCTCGACCACCTCGCGCGTCGACAGCCGGCGGATCAGCTCGAGTGGGTGCCCCTCCTCCGCGATCTTGCCGTTGTTCATGATCACGAGCCGGTCGCAGAGCTGCTCGGCCTCGTCCATGTAGTGCGTCGTCAGGACGAGCGTCGCACCGCCCTGCTTCAGCCGGAACAGCCGGTCCCAGACGAGATGGCGCGCCTGCGGGTCGAGGCCGGTCGTCGGCTCGTCGAGCAACAGCACGTCCGGATCGTTGACGAGCGAGCGCGCGATCGTCACGCGCCGCTTCATGCCGCCGGACAGCGACTCGACCTTGGCGTTGCCGCGGTCCGAGAGCTGCACGAACTCGAGCAGCTCCGCCGCCTTCGCTCGCACCTCCTTGCGCGAGAGCCCGAAGTAGCGGCCGTAGACGAACAGGTTCTCGTGCACCGTCAGCTCGTTGTCGAGCGTGTCTGCCTGCGGAACGACACCGAGCCGCGCGCGGATCTGCGAGCCGTCCCTGACGGGGTCCTTGTCGAGAATGCGCAGCGTCCCGCCGCTCGGCGGCGACACGCAGCCGATCATCCGCATCGTCGAGCTCTTGCCCGCGCCGTTCGGGCCGAGGAAGCCGAACGCCTCGCCCGGCTGCACGTCGAAGTCGATGCCGGCGACGGCGGTGAAGTCACCGAAGCGCTTCGTCAGTCCGCGTGCGTGGATGAGCGGCGCCATTTGCCGCTTGAAGGTAGCTACGCGTTCGGCGCGGCGTTCTCGAGCGCCTCGACGAGCTCGGCGAGCTCGTGCTCGTCTGCGAACGAGAGCTCGACGCGCGACGAGGTCACGCGCGCGCGCCAACCGGTCAGCCGCTCGACCGCGTCGCGCGCACGGGCTGCGAGCGCCGGGTCGACCGGCGCCGATCGCGCGCGAGGCTTCTGCCGCGCACCCGCCCACTTCGCACGCTGCTCGGCGGCGCGGACCGACAACCCCTTCTGCACGATCTCGCGCGCGAGCCGGCGCCGGCCCTCGTGATCGGGGACCGCGAGCACTGCGCGGGCGTGTCCCTCGGTCAGCTGCCCGCGCTCGACCATGCCGAGCACGTCGTCCGGCAGGTCGAGCAGGCGGATCCGGTTCGAGACCGACGGCTTCGAGCGTCCGACCCGGTCGGCAACCTCGCCGAGCGACAGCTGGAACTCGTCGAGCAGCACCGCGTACGCACGCGCCTCCTCGACCGGAGTCAGCTGCTCGCGCGCGACGTTCTCGATCAGGCCGATCAGCAGCGTGTCGCGGTCGTCGGCCTCGCGGACGACCGCCGGCACGGTCGCCAGCCCCGCCTCGCGCGCCGCCCGCCAGCGGCGCTCCCCCGCGACGAGCTCGTAGCCGCCGGCGGCGCGCGGCCGGACGAGCAGCGGCTGGATGACGCCCTGGTGCTTGACCGACTCGGCGAGCCCGGTGCCCGCCTCGCCGTCGAAGCGGCGGCGTGGCTGCTTCGGGTTCGGATGGACGGCGTCGACCGGCAGCTCCAGCAGCTCGGGGCCGACGGCCTCCATACCGCCGACGAGGACCTCCAGCCCACGGCCGAGGCCTCTCCGGTTAGGCGCGCTCGACAAGCTCCATCGCCACCTTCCAGTATGCGTCGGCACCACGGGAAGAGCGGTCGTACGCGATCGCCGGCAGCCCGTGCGAGGGAGCCTCGGCGAGCCGCACCGAGCGGGGCACGGTCGTCTCGAAGACGAGCGGCCCGAAGTGCTTCCGCACCTCCGCCTCGACGTCCTGCGCGAGCCGTGTCCGCGCGTCGACCATCGTCAGGAGGACGCCGCCGATGCCGAGCTGCGGGTTGAGCCGGCGCCGGATCAGGTCGATCGACTGCAGCAGCTGCGACAGGCCCTCGAGCGCGTAGTACTCGGCCTGCACCGGCACGAGCACCCGGTCGGCGGCGGCGAGCGCGTTCACCGTCAGCGGGCCGAGCGACGGCGGGCAGTCGAGGAAGACGAACGAGTACTGCGACGAACCGGACGCGAGGGCCTGGGCGAGGTACCGCTCGCCGTCCGCGCGCTGCGCGAGCTCGACGACGGCGCCGGCGAGCTCCGGCTTCGACGGCACGAGGTCGAGGTTCGCGAACTGCGTGTGCTTCGCGAGCTCGGCGAGCGGTGCGCCGTCGAGCAGGTCGTAGCTCGAGGTGCCGTTCGCGCGCATGCCGAGGCCGGAGGTCGCGTTCGCCTGGGGGTCGAGGTCGACGACGAGCGCCCGCTCGCCGGCCTCGGCGAGACAGGCGGCGAGGTTGATCGCCGTCGTCGTCTTGCCGACACCGCCCTTCTGGTTTGCGAGCGCGTAGATCTTCGCCACGCCGGCATTGTCGCGGCAGAGGCGGACGAATCAGGATTGAAAATCGGAATTTGCGGCAAGAGGAGACTTGCCTCGTCGCGGCCCTCGAGGGCGTTGTTCGGCTGCGGAACCACGATGGACACACCCGATCGTCAACGGATGAACGCCGACCGTCGCCGGCGCTTCGGCACGGCAGGACGGACGATCGCGCTCCTCTGCGAGTGCGGCGACCCGGAGTGCCGCCGCACCGTCCTGCTGACGGCCGAGGACTACGACGCGCGGCCGGCGGGGCCGCTCCTCCATCCCGAGCACCTCATCCCAGCGGCCGTTTCTTCGCCACTCCCACCCGCCGCGGAAATCCCGCCGGCGTAGGCGCGACTTTCGGGACGACGGCGAGGCCGTCCCGCAGCACCGGCTCGCCGCCGCCCACCTGCGCTGCGACCGCCGCCACGGCAGCGAGATCGGCCGCCGGGCCGAGCCAGAAGAAGGCCGCGCCGCCCGGTGCGACGAGCGGGACGACCCACTCGACCGCGGTCGCCGGCCGGGCGAGCGCCTTGGCGAGGGCGACGCCCCAGGTGTCGACCGGCTGCTCCTCGGCGCGCCCCCACACGACCTCGACGTTCGCGGGAGCGTGCGCGCGGAGGAAGTCCGCCTTGCGCCGCTCGGCCTCGACGAGCGTGAACGGCCGCTCCGGCAGGGCGAGCGCGAGCGGGATCCCGGGCGACCCGCCGCCGGAGCCGACGTCGACGACCGGGCCGCCGTACTCGGTGAGGAGCGGGAGGGCGCGCAGCGCGTCGTCGAGCAGCATCGCCCGCGCCTCCGCCGGATCGCGGATCGCGGTCAGGCCGCGCGTCGCGAGGACGGCGGCGAGCCAGTCGTCAGCTGGACGGGAGGACGACGACGTAGCGGTTCGGCTCCGTCCCCTCGGACGACGTCTCGACGCCCTCGAACTCCTTCAGGCGCAGGTGCACGACCTTGCGCTCGACCGCCGTCATCGGCTCGAGCTCGGCTCGGCGGCCGGTGTCGAGCACCTCGCGCGCCGTCCGGATCGCGAGCGACTCGAGCGTCGAGCGCCGCCGCTCGCGATAGCCCGCCGCGTCGACGACGACCTCCTTCCGCTCGGCGCCGTACAGCCGGTGCGAGATCGCGTTCAGCAGGTACTGCACCGAGTCGATCATCTGCCCGTGCCGGCCGATCAGCAGCGCGACGTCCGCGCCCGAGAAGGTGATGGTGATCGCCTCGTCGTCCTCGCGGACGTCGGCGCGGCCCTCGACGCCGATCGCGGCCATGATCTGCTGCGCGAGCGAGCGAGCGTCGGCCGCCGCCTCGGTCTCGTCGCCGAACGACACCGCCTCGAGCGCGTCCGCAGGCGCGTGGGCGACGACACGGGCCGGCTCGAACCCGACGCCGAGCAGACCGCGCTCGCCCTCGGAGACGATCTCGAACTGCACCGCCGACTTGTCGATCCCGGGATGCCGCTGCTCGAGCTCGCGCAGGGCCGCCCACTTGGCCTCGCCGACGGTCTCGCCGGTCGCCTCGACGACGGCGTCCTCGCTCACCGCCGGCCGCCGCTCTTCTTCCGCCGGACCTTCCTCGGCGCGCCGTTCGCGGCCGGCTTCCGCGCCGGCTCGGGCTCCGCGGGCGGGGGCGCCTGTTTCGGCGGTGTCCGCGAGCTGCGCTTGAAGAGCTCGGGGGGCGGCGTCTTCGGCACGACCCGGCGCGTGATCAGCCCCTGCCCGACGGTCCACAGGTTCGTCGTCACCCAGTAGAGGACGAGCCCTGCCGGGAAGTGCGCGATCACGAAGACGAAGATCAGCGGCATCGCCATGAACAGGTAGCGCTGCATCTTGTCGACCGTCGCCGACATGTACAGCGTCGACGCCATCTGCGACCCGACGTAGACGACGAGGAGGATGAAGCCGCCCCAGTGCGCCGTCGTCTTGTCGGCGATCGACGGGATGAAGTGGAGGAAGGAGAGCGAGCCGGGATGGAGCGAGGCCGGCTCCTTCGAGAAGTGGCGCAGCGAGTAGTAGAGCGCGATGAAGACCGGCAGCTGCACGAGCATCGGCAGGCACGACGCGGCCGGGTTGATGTTGTTCTCCCG
>DASXWV010000015.1:0-12443 GCA_036503495.1 Gaiellaceae bacterium | reverse complement strand
CGCTCGTCGAGCCCGATCCGCGTCTCGTGGTGGACGTACTGCGAGTTCCAGTCCGACGACGAGATCACGCAGGAGAACCAGGCGACGGTCACCGGCGTCCACTCGGTCGTCGCGTATCCGCCCGTGCTCGACGGCGCGACGCGCTGCTATGTGTCGGTCACCGCGCGGTCGGCGCGCGGCGCGGTGACGGCCGGCGTCTTCGCCGGCTGAACGATGGCGAAGCTGCGGGCCTGCACGTCCGCGGCAGCGGCGGCCGTCCTGCTGACGGCCGCCGGCTGCGGCGGCAGCGCGCCGAGCGGCTCGTGGCCGACGCCGAACGGTGACGCGACGAGCCGGCGGTCGCTCGACGCGACCTCGCTCGATGCAAAGACGATCCCTGGCCTGCGCGTGCGCTGGCGCTTTCGCCTGCGAACGAAAGGCTCGGAGTTCGGCGCCGTCACCGCCAACCCGGTGATCGCCGGCGACACCGTGTACGTGCAGGACTCGAGCTCGAGCGTGTACGCGATCGACGCAAAGAGCGGCGCGCTCCGCTGGAAGCATCGGTTCGTCGCGCACAACGACGGGCCGAACGGGGTCGCCGTCGCCGGCGCCCGCGTCTACGGCGCGACCGACACGACCGCGTTCGCACTCTCGGTCTCCAGCGGCCGGCTGCTCTGGACGAGGCGCCTCGTCGACCGGTTCGAGCAGTTCGTCGCGATTGCGCCGGTGATCGACGGTGGCCGCGTGTACCTGAGCACGCAGGGCTTTCCGCCGGGCGGCCGCGGCGCGTTGTACGCGCTCTCCGCGGCACGCGGCACCGTCGTCTGGCGGTTCGGCACGATCCGCGACCCGTGGCCGCACCCGGAGGCGGGCGGCGGCGGCGCCTGGTATCCCGTCAGCGTCGACGAGCGCGGCAACGTCTATGCGGGGATCGCGAACCCGGCGCCGTGGGGCGGCTCGCGGGCGTTCCCGAACGGAGGGTGGTTCGCCGACGCGCTCTACACCGATTCGCTCGTCGTCCTCGCCGGGGCGTCGGGCAAGCTCCTCTGGTACGACCAGGTGACGCCGCACGACGTGCGCGACTACGACTTCGCCGTCTCGCCGATCCTGGCGACGGTCGGCGGCAAGCGCGCCGTCTTCGGCGCCGGCAAGGCGGGTCGCGTCGTCGCGTGGAACCGTGTGACGCGCGCGCGGCTCTGGACGCGCGCGGTCGGCACGCATCGCCGCGACCTCGGCCCGCTGTCCGCGGAGCCGGAGACTGTGTGCCCCGGGTTCCTGGGCGGAGTGCTGACGCCGATGGCGTACGCGGACGGCCGGTTGTTCGTGCCCGTCGTCGAGCTGTGCTCACGCGAGAGTGCGACGACGTCGAACAGCGCCTTCCTCCGCCCGCCGGCGCAGGGCCGCGGCACGCTCTACGCCCTCGACGCCGCGACCGGCAAGACGTCGTGGCAGCGGCGGCTCGGCTCGGCGCCGTTCGGGTGCGCGACCGTCGCGCGCGATGCAGTCTTCGTCCCGACGTACAACGGCCGCGTCGTCGCGTTCGCCGCGGGCGACGGGCGAACGCTCTGGAGCGCGACGGTGTCCGCAGGGATCAACGCGTGCCCGGCGGTCGGCCGCGACGTGCTGGTCGTCGCCGCAGGCGCGTCCCACCCCGCGTTCGCGCGCGCCGCCGCGGAGATCGTGGCGTTCGGGACCGGTTAGGGCTGCCAGGCCGGCGGTGACCCGAGCGCCGGCACGGCATCGCCGGTGTCGAGCCCAACGCGCGGGCCGCCGCTGCGAGAAGCGATCTCGAGGCGGTCGTGCGCCGAGAACACCAGTTGCTTGCCGTTCGGCGAGAAACCGGGCGGGCCGACGTCCTTGAACAGCAGCAGCGGCCGCTTCTTCGTCGTCTTGAGGCTCTCGACGAACAGCGCGAATCGCTGGCACGGCCCTTCGCCGCACTCCATGTCGCCCGGATCGGGGTCGCGCGCGCCGAGGAACGCGATCATCGCGACGTCGCTCGCGACCGCCGTGGAGTCCATCCCCCACACCGCGTCGATGTTGGCGCTGTAGTACTTCACGACCTTCCCGGTCTTCGGGTCGAGCCTGACCAGATCGCCGCCGGACGGGACGAGCAGGCCGGCCTGCTTCGTCCAGTTCGGCCGGCCGGACGGCGGCGAGTGCTTCAGCTTGTGCGCCACCGGCTTCTTGCCCGCCGTCGACACGGTCCAGACGTGCCACGCATCGCGGCCGGCGCGCAGGAACGCGATCCTCTTGCCGTCCGGCGACCAGACGGGAAAGCCGTCGCGTGGGTTCGTCGTCAGGCGCCGGAGCCCGGTGCCGTCGACGTTCATCGTCTCGAGCCCGACGCCGGGGCGCGCGAAGGCGACGCGCTTGCCGTTGGGCGAGAACGCCGGCGTGATCGACGGATAGGCGCCCTTCGTCAGCTGCCGCAGGCCGTCGCCCGTCGAGCTGATCCTGTAGAGCTGCGCCACCTTGACATCCGGCGTCGACGCGGCGAACACGATCCACCGGGCGGTGTCGGCGGGGCGCGCCTGCGCCGCGGCGCCGGTCGCGAACGCTGTGGCGACGGCGATCGCGACGGCTGGGCGAATCCGGCGGGTCAACTAGGTGACCTTGAAGATGCCCTTGGCGACGATCTTGCTGCCCGTCACCGTGCGGTAGTGCAGGAGGCCGCGGATGTCGAGGTACATGACGATCCGCTTCTGCTCGCTCGGAGCGAGCGTCCGGCTGAAGCCGATCGTCCGCCCTGCCCCGCGCTCGACGTCGCCGAGCGTGAACTTGTGCGTCTTCCGGCCGCGGTTCGTCAGCACGAAGATGATCGAGCTGCCGCGGACGGCATGGTTCGGCGACATGTCGATCGCCGAGTCCTTGATCGTCACCCGGACCGTGAAGGTCGCCGGCTGATTCGTCGTCGCGGCGCCGGGGGCGACGGCCACGAGAGCGGCTGCGCAGACTCCGGCGGCGACTGAAAGAGAACGTTTCATGCGAGACCCGATTTTAGCGTCTCTCCGGCGCCCCGAAGGGCGCCGGAAAGCGCTTTACACCGGGATTACGGCGTGACGTTGAACGTGCCCGTCATGCCGCGATCGACATGGAACGGGACGTCACAGGTGAACAAGTACTGACCCGGGGCGAGCGAGACCGTCCAGGTCTCGGAAGCGCCCGGCGCGAGCAGCGCGCCCGACTTGACGCCGTTGACGTCGAAGTTGTGCACCTCGGCGCCCTTGTTGTTGACGACGAACGTCACCTGGCCCGAAGGGATGCTCGTCTGCGACAGCTGGAACGCGTACTCGACCATGTTGACCGTCACGGTCGTCTTCGCGGTCCCGACCGAGCCCGTCGTCGTCGGCGGGACGGTCGTCCTCGTCGTCGTCGACGGCGTCGTGGTGGGCGGCGGCTTCACGGCCGTGACCCCGACCGCGAACTTGCCCTTCATTCCCGCCGCTGCGTGACCCGGCAGCGAGCAGAGGTACTTGATCTGACCCTTCTTCGCAAACTTCACCGTGAGCGTCGCCGACTGCCCGGGATTGAGCGTCTTCGTCTTCTTGCCGGCGATCACGAAGTTGTGGCTGATCTTGCCCTTGTTCGTGACCTTGAACGTCACAGTCGTGCCGACCGGGACGCTCCGCCTCGAAAGCGAATACGAGAACTCCCGCGCAGTGACCTTGATCGTGACGCTCTTCGCGTGAGCGGCGCCGACAGTCGCGTGGCTCGCTGGCAGGAAAGCACCAGCGGCGACCCCGAAGCCCGCGAGGGCAATGAACAAGCCCATCCATCTAAGACGGCGCATCTCTACTGATTCCTTTCTATTGACCGTTAAGCAGCACCAACGTACCAGCAGTCCGGAATCGATCGCGGTCCGCCGGATCTCGGGGTCAGCGCGTCGGTGCCACGGACATTTCGGCGGCGGCCGCCGGCATCTACCGGACGGCCGCCACCGTGATCGTCAGCGCTCTACGGGAGCGCGAACGTGTAGACGTAATCCCCGCGGACGCGCCGCGGATCGAGCAGCCCGTACGGGCGGGTGACGTCGTTGTGCCCAGCGCCGCCGACCTCGACGGTCACGAACTGCTTTCCGTTCACCGTGTAGGTGATCGGCGCAGACGCCACCGGGTACGGCATCGGGCCCGACTTCCAGAGGGAATTGCCGGTCTTCGTGTCGACCGCCTCCAGGTAGCCGTCGCCCTTCGAGCCGTCACCGCTGCCGAAGTGACCGACGAAGGTCACGCCGCCGGCGGTGTTGACGGAGCCCGAGTAGCAGATGGCGGGCCAGTGCTGATGGAACGCGAGCTTCCCGGTCTCGACGTTGAAGGCCGAGAAGTTGCCGGAGTTGCTGATCGGCGTCGAGCCGTCGGAGACGCCCAGGCGGGCGGCACCGAGACCGCCGTACAGCGTCGCCACCTGCGACGCCGCCGGGATCTGCTCCATCGCCGTCGCGCGGCCCGTGACACCGCACGTGATCATCGTGTGGTTCTCCGGGCTGTACGAGCTCGCCGGCCAGTCCATCATCTCGAACGGCATGACGACGTACTGGTTCGTGTCGTACGGCGTGTACGCGCACCCGATCTTGTACGGCTTGCCGTCGGGCGCGGTCGCCGTCGCGAACGGCTGACCCAGCGCGTTCGTGGCGTCCGGCGTCGTGCACGGGATGCGGTCCTTGCCGATCGGGTTGAACAGGACGTTGTCGCTCTGCGGGATCGGCTGCGTCGGCCAGGTGTGGACGCCCGGCGACGTGCTCTGCGGGACCTTCGTCTCCTTGACCGGGATCAGCGGCTTGCCGGTGATCCGGTCGAGGACGAACGTCATGCCCGTCTTGTTGACGTACGCGACGCCCGGCCGCTTGACCGTCTTGGTGACGGTCTTGCCCTTGACCTTCGTCTTGATCTTGTACGTGCCGTCGAACAGCACGCCGTTGTTCGGCAGGTCCGAGTCCCACAGATCGTGGTGCGCGACCTGGAAGAACCACTTCATCTTTCCGTGCTGCAGGTCGATCGCCACGATCGAGTCGGTGTAGAGGTTCTGCCCCGGGCAGCGCGAGTTCCACGGCTCCGGGTTGCCCGTGCCGACGATCAGCTGGCCGTTGGCGGTGTCGATGATCGGCGACTCCCAGAAGGAGCCCCCGCCGAAGTCGGTGCTGCCGTTGGCGTTCAGGCACTTGTCCGTGCCCCACGTGTTGTAGCCGGGCTGGTTGCGCGAGGGGATCGGCGTCCAGGTCCAGATCCGTCCGCCGTTGGTGGCGCGGAACGCCTGGAGCGACGGGCTGGCGCCGCCGCCGTCACCCGAGCCGTCGCCGGCGATCACCATGCCGTCGACGTAGATCGGCGCGCTGGAGATCTTCGCGTTGACCTTGTACGAGCCGACGGCGGTCTCCCACACCGGCGTGCCGGTCACCTGGTCGAGCGCGACGAGGCGGGCGTCGGGAAGACCGACGTAGACCTTGCCCTCGCCGACCGCCACACCCGGGCGGCGGCCGCCGCTGCCCGGCGAGAAGATCTGCCCGTTCGGCAGCGTCTCACCGGCGTACGACGGCGTGTACTTCCAGATGATGTTGCCCGAGGCCGCGTCGATCGCGAACGTCTCGCCGAGCGGCGCGTTCGTCGTGTAGAGCACGCCGTCGACCGCGACCGGGTTCGACTCCATCGAACCGCAGTTGGTCGGGTTGTTCGTCGCGCCCTTCGGTGCACCCGGGATGATCGGGTTACCGGCGATGACGCTCGCCGTGCACGTCCCGAGGCTCATCTGCCAGACCTGCTTGAGCGAGCCGACGTTGGACGTCGTGATCTGGTTGAGCGACGAGTACCGGGTCCCTTGCAGGTTGCCGTAGTACTCGTACCAGTTGTTCGCGGCAGGCGCGTTCAGCTGCGCCTCGGTCAACGCAGGCGTCGGTGTGATCGCCTTTGTCGAATTTCGTGATGACGACGCGGTCGCCACGACCCCCGCCAGCGCGGCGAGCGTGACGAGGCCGATGATGACCCGCAGACGATGACGGCGCATAGGCTCCCTCCAGTTCAGACCCGGAATGCAAACGAGCCTGCGACCCAGGCCCGACACGGACTATCGCACTTTGGTCGGACCTTTCGCAAGCGCGAGGCTACGGTGGCCCCGTGAAGCGTCTCGGTGTGCTCTTCGTGCTCGCCGTCGTCGTCGCGGGCTGCGGCGGCTCGAGCCCGGCGACGGTGTCGGTCGCGACGCCGTCGTTCCCGGCGCCGCTCGCCGACGCGGTCGTGTTCAGCCGCGCGCTCGGGTCGGCTGCGGTCGGGCTCGCGGTCAAGCCGGAGGGCGGCGCGCTGCTCGTGCAGGCGTCGGTCCTCGGCGGACAGGGCGAGGGAGTGAAGGGCCTGTCCGTGTCGTTCAGCGCGGGCGGGTCGAGCGAGACGGCGACGTCGTGCGGCGCCGGCTGCTACCGCGCGAAGGTGTCCGCGCCGGGCACGCCGCGCGCGGTCACGGTCGAGATCGGCTCGACGCGCTGGCGCGTCGCCCTGCCGAGCACCTGGCCGCCCCCGGACGCAACCCGCCTGATCGCCCGCGCCGAGCGCGTCTGGCGGTCGCTTCGCTCGCTCTCCTTCCGGGAAAGGCTCGCCTCGGGGCCCGGCGAGGCGGCCGAGAGCAGCTGGCGGGTGGGCGCTCCGGACCGGATCGCCTACGACGTCGACGGCGGCTACTCGGCCGTGATCGTCGGCGGCAGCCGCTGGGATCGCGCGCCCGGCTCGCAACGCTGGCGCAAGTCGCCGCAGACGTCGGTGACCCAGCCCGTGCCGACGTGGGTGAGCGTCACCGATGCGCACGTGCTCGGGACGACGATGGTCGCCGGCGATCCCGCGTGGCGCATCTCGTTCTTCGATCCGGGGACGCCCGGCTGGTTCACGATCGTCGTCGACAGGCGCACGTACCGCACGCTCGAGGTCGACATGATCGCGACCGCGCACTTCATGCGCGATCGCTACGGCGACTTCAACTCGGCCGCGCCGATCGTCCCGCCCCGTTAGCGGACCCTGAGCGACGCGAGGCCCTGCGGCGTCGCGTCGCCGAGCGCCGCGGGCCAGGACCGGACGTCGAGCGGCCCGCCGGGCCGCGCCGCGAAGCGCGAGAACGCCTGCCGCAGGTTCTGCCAGAAGTGCAGCGTCTTCCCGCGCACCGAGCCCGGCAGCGTCAGCGAGAAGTTGCCGCGCGCGTCGGGCCAGTGCGCGGCGAGCGGCTTCACGACCTTGCCGCCGGCGGTGACGCCGACGACGAGGCCGGAGTAGACCGCGCCGCTGTACGAGGTCGGCGTCTGCAGCGTGTAGCTCGTTCCCGAGCCCAGCTGGATGTTCAGCCGCGCGCTCTTCAGATGCGCGAAGTTCGTGTTGACGCCGACGTTGCCGCCGTACGACGTGCCGCCGTGCGCGAGCCCGACCGAGAGCAGCACCGGGTTCGCCCCCGTCTCGTCGGAGGCCGAAAAGAACGACGTGTAGTGACCGTTCGCATCCGACGCCGACGAGTGCGTCCAGAAGTCGCGGTCCTGCGTGCGCGTGATGACGACCGCGCCCTGCACGGGCTTGCCGGAGGCGTCGGTGATCGTGCCGCTGAGCTGATACGTGAGGAGGCGGACGGTCGGCGGCGCCTGTCCGTTCGCGCCGACGAGGCGGCCGGTGACGACGACGTTGCCGCCCTGCCGGCGCGTCTGCACGCCGCGGAGCGAATACGACGTGCTGAACCCACCCTGCGCCGCGCGGAGCGCGCTCTGCTGACCCGCGGACAGGCGCTTGCCGGCGACGGTCGCGCGGGAGGCGTCGAAGACGCGCACGGCGCGCCGCAGCGGACTGGTGTTGTCGACGTCGGTCGAGAACGAACCGTCCTTCGCCGTCGCCTGCGGCAGCCGGTAGCCGTCGAGTGCCACACGCGCGCCCGCCACCGGACGGCCGTTCAGCAGCACGCGCCCGCCGACGCGCGTCACATTCGACGAGCTCGCCTGCCAGAGGCGCACCGGGATCGCCGCCTGCGTCGTGATGCGGCCGACGCCCCGCGGCGCGGCGGCGACCGTCGGCGCGGCCGGAGCAGCGGTGTGGTGCGCCGACTGCAGCGTCCGGATCGGGAGCACCGGCGGCGGCGACTCGTTCGACGACGCGCCGAGCGCGAACACCTGCAGCTCCGACGCCGTGCCGCCGCCCGACGACGTCGGCGTGCCGCCGACGGTGACCGCGACGTACTCCTTGCCGGCGATCGAGTAGATCGAGACGCCGCTCGCGATCTGGTGACCGGTCTGGAACTTCCACAGCACCTTGCCGTTCTTGACGTCGAACGCACGCAGGATGCCGTCGCCGCCGCCCGCGAAGCCGAGCCCGCTGTCGGTCGTGGCGATGCCGCCGCGCTCGGGCTCGGGCGTCTGGAGCTTCCACACCTGCCGGCCGGAGTTCACGTCGATCGCGCTGATCGAGCCGTGGTCGTGCCAGCCCGGCAGGAGCGTCCCGAAGTTGCCGTTCTGCAGCCCGAGGAAGACGTCGCCGAGCGTGAACTTCCGCTTCTTCTGCGTCGGTGTCAGCCTCGTCTGGACGTCGATCGCCGCGGTCTCGGCGGCGCCGTTGAAGATGTAGTTCGTGTTCGGGTCGAAGGAGGCGGGTGAGTAGTTGATGCCGCCGAGCGACGACGGGAACACCGCGACGGGCTTACCCGGCTTGAGCGCGGGGTGCTCCATCCGGTCGATCACCTTGACGCGTTCGTAGATCGGCCGGCCGGAGCGTGCGTCGTACGCGAACCAGACGCCTTCCATCGTCGCGACCGAGACGACGCGCTGCTTCTTGCCGCCGACCTTCGCGGTGTAGACGAGCGGCGGCTGCGCCGTGTCGTACGACCATTCGTTGTGCGCCATCTGCTGCTGCCACCACTTCATCCGGCCGGTCGCGAGATTGACGGCGATCAGCGAATCGGCGCGCGGGTTCGAGCCGGGCCGGATCGACGGGAAGTAGAGCGGTGTCGCCGAGCCGGTGCCGAAGTAGAGCGTGCTCGACGCCGTGTCGACGGTCGTCGGCGTCCAGACGACGCCGCCGCCGGCGAGCGTCGAGTTGCGCCGCCACTCGGTGCCGGCGGGCGGGATCGTCCAGAACGGGTTCGGCCACGCCGGGCTGAGGTCGTTCGTCCGCCACGCCATCACGAAGCCGCGCACGCCGTACTCGGAGCCCGCGGCGCCGGCGATCAGCCGGTGGTTCGCGCAGATCGGCGCGCTCGTCTCGGAGTAGCCGTAGTTCATCGACGCCCCCGGCACCGCCTTCGCGATCGGCACGCGGCGTTCGAGCGCGCCCGTCCGCTGGTTCAGCTGGACGATCGTCATGTCGAGCGTCAGCTCGAACACGTGGCCGTCGCAGACCGCGACGCCGCGATTGGCGACGATGCCGAAGTTGCGAAAGACGGCGACGTCGTCGGGCGTGTACCGCCACTTCACCTGGCCGCTGAGCGCGTCCAGGGCCCAGACGTTGTCGTCGTTCGTCGTCAGATACAGCACGCCGCCCTGCTCGACGGGGTACGACTGCTGGCCGCGGCGCACCGACGGGTCGATCCTCTGGAAGTTGACCGTGTAGAGGCGGCCGAGCTGGTCGACGTTCCCCTTGTCGATGATCGTCAGCGGCGAGTGCCGGATCTCGTTCGGCGTGTTGCCGAAGCCGCCCCAGCCGACGTTCAGCGACGCATCCGTCTGCGCCGACGCCGAGGCGAGGAGCAGGCAGGTCGCGAGGAGGGCACCGAGGACAACGGCTGCAGGACGGATCATCGGCCGATCCATCGTAGACCCCGCTCCGCGGAAACCGAAACGGCGAACGACGCGAGCAGCACGAGCAATGCAAGGAGTGCGACGTAGGGCGCGAGCGCGATGCGGCTCCGCTGCGTGCCGGGGGTCGCAACCGTTGGGCCGTTGCCGCCGAGCCGCTGCAGGTAGTCGCGCGCCTGCGTCACGTGCCCCTCGTCGAAGCTCTGCCCGCCGAGCGCTGCTGCGAGATCGTGCAGCGTCGCGCGGCTCGACGGATCGGGCCGGTAGGCCGCCTCGGGTGTGCCGTCGGCCTTGTACACCGACTCGTCGGCACGCCACAGCTGCACGGCGACGAAGCGGTAGCCGCGGTCGGCGGGCAACGCGCGCGCGAGCTCGCCGCCCGGCACCGCGACGCTCTCGCCGTCGGTGAGCAGGACGACGATGCGGCGCGTCGCCGTCGGCGCGAACGCATTGCCGGTGGCGAGGCCGGCGAGCGCGCCGTAGTCGGTGGCGCGCACGCTGCCGTGCTGCGGCGGCGGCGCTTCGATCGCCACCGACCGGCGCACCACAGCCGTGAAGCCTGCACGGTCGGCGACGGGCAGGAGGTCGGGGAGAACGCGGTCGGTCAAGGCCGACACGCCCGCCTCGATCCCCGGCACGCCGTCACGGAGCGCGACCGCGGCCGCGACGGCGCGGTCGAGCCGCGTCGCGGCCCGCGGCGACGCGGCGGCCGCCATCGAGCGCGACGTGTCGAGGACGAACATCGCCTGGACGCCGCGCTGCACGCGCACGGTCGAGCTGCGGGTCAGCGCCGGCTGCGCCGCGGCGAGCCCGAGCAGTGCGACCCCGGCTGCGGCGAGCGCCGGCTCGACGACGAGCGCGCGCCGGTCCGGCGCCGGCAGGCGAAGCGTCCGGCGCACGGCATCGACGCGCCGGCCGCCCAGCAACGCGGCCGCGAGGGGCAGGACGAGCGCGAGTGCGGCGAGACCGGCGAGCGGCGTCAGGAATGTCATCAGTAGCCGCTGCCGGGTTGCCCGGAGCCCGCGCCGCGGTGCCCGCTCCGGCCGAAGCCGCCCCCCTGACCGGGCTGCACGCGCGTCCCCCGCGCCGCCGTCAGGCGCAGCAGCAGCTCGAGATCGAACGCGGCCGCGACGTTCTGCGGATCGCTGCGCACCGCATCGGTGAAGTCGGTGATCGCGGCGTCGACCTGGCTCTCACCGCCGCCCGAGGCGCTCGACCGGAAGGCGAGGACGCCGAGCAGCGTCAGCGCCTGCGCCGCGCGCGAGCGGTCGCTCGAGCGCGCGATGCGTTCGAGCGCGTCCTGCACGCGGCCGCGCGCCGCCTCGACCTCGGCCGCGTTGTCGAGCCGCAGGTGGAGCTTCGACGCGTCGACATACGCTCGCAGCGCCGTGCGCGCCGCAACGTCGTCGTCGACTCCGAGCAGCGCGGCCGCTGCACCGCCGATGTGCGTGTCCGCGTGCCACGTCGCGCGCGACGGCGTCGCCACGTAGACGGCGTCGCCGTTCCGCAGCGCGCTGCGCCACGCGTGGACGTCGGCCGCGAGCAGCGCCACGACGACTGCCGCCGCAATGAGCGCGATCGCGAGGGCACTCCGCAGCGGCCTCACGCCCGCCCCCACTCCAGCCGCGGCGACCACGCCGCCCGCACCGCGAGCGCGCCGGCGGCGGCGAGCGTCAACGCGACGAGCGGCCACGGGAACGGCGTCGTGTCGTGCGGCGGGGCTTCGTCGAGCGTCGGCGCCTGCACGACGACGGGCCGCGGCGAGAGGAGGCGGTCGAACAGCGCAGCGTCGGACGGCGACGGGCTCAGTCCGACGATGCGGACCGGCACGTGGTCGCGCCGGTACGCGAGCAGCACGGTCGCGAGCCGCGTCAGGTCGTTGGGGTCGTCGTCGAGGTCGCTGACGAGGACGACCGTCGCGGGGCGGCGACCGCGCGTCGCAATCGTGTGCGCGAGCTCGAGGCCGGCGGAGATGCGCGTTCCCGCGGTGAACGTGTCCTGCCACGGGTTCGCCGGAAACGTCGGCGCGAATCCGGGCCGCCGCTGCTTCGGCAGCGTGAAGTAGCGGACGAACGGCGCCAGGTCGGCCGACGCCGTGCCCGGCGGCAGCGCCTCGTATGCCTGGTCGGAGAAGACGACGAGACCGAGCCGGGTGCGGCTGCGCGCGAGCGCGGCGAGCGTGCCGCCGATGCGCGAGAACGTGTCGGACGAGATGCTCGCCGAGAGATCGAGCACGAGCACCGTCTGCCCGTCGCGCGGCAGCGGGACGATCGTGTGCGTGTGCGGGTGCCGCGACACCAGGACGGCCGCCAGCGCCGCGGCGAGACACGCGAGCGCGAGCGCCAGCCGTACGATCAGCGTGCGGTCTGCCGGCGCGCGCAGCGCGCCTGCGTCGGCGAGCGGGATCGAGCTCAGAATCCCGCCCCAGGCGCCGGCGAAGCCGGCGCCTTCGCTCCTGGTGAGCTCCGTCGAGCCTACGCTCACGATGCAGACCCGTGGCGGACGTCGTCGACGAGGTCGTCGACCGCGGCCGGCTCCGGCTCGGGCCGCGACCACGCGAGCGTGCGCGCGGCGCCGGCGAGCCGGCCGTCGCGTGCGTCGAGCAGGCGTGCGAGCAGGCCGAGCGCGCGGCGGCGGTCGGCCGGTGGGCGCGCCTCCGCCTCGCGCACGAGCCGCAGCGCGCGCTCGAGCTCGTCGACCGTGACGGTGCCGCGGCGGCGGCGCG
>DASXWV010000014.1:0-3003 GCA_036503495.1 Gaiellaceae bacterium | reverse complement strand
GTACCTCGCCAAGCGGATCGAGCGGGGCGACCTCGCCGCGAAAGAGCGGATGATCAACTCGAACCTGCGCCTCGTCGTCTCGATCGCGAAGCGGTACCAGGGGCACGACGTCCCGCTGCTCGACCTGATCCAGGAGGGCGTGATCGGCCTGAACCGCGCGGCCGAGAAGTTCGACTGGCGCAAGGGCTACAAGTTCTCGACGTACGCGACGTGGTGGATCCGTCAGGCGTGCCAGCGCGCCGTCGCGAACCAGTCGAAGACGATCCGGATCCCCGTCCACGTCCAGGAGCGGCGGATCAAGCTGAACCGCGCGTCGGCCGAGCTGCAGGCGAAGCTCGGGCGCGAGGCAACGGTCGACGAGCTCGCCGAGGCGACCCGCCTCAAGGTCGAGCACGTCGTCGAGGCCCTCGACGCGGTCGACTCGATCTCGCTGAACCAGGGCCTCGGCTCGGACAGCGACTCCGAGCTCGGCGATCTCTTCGCCGACGAGACGTCCGCCGACCCGGCCGAGGAGGCCGTCGACGCGGTGCGCCGCCAGCGGATCCAGCGCGCGGTGGCCGACCTGCCCGAGCGGCAGCGCCGGATCATCGAGCTCCGCTTCGGCTTCGACGGCGAGTCCGCCTCGCTCGAGACGATCGGCAAGGAGCTCGGGCTGACGCGGGAGCGCGTCCGCCAGCTCGAGTCGGAGGCGCTGCACCGCCTCTCGAACGAGCTCGGCGACGAGCTCGTCAACGCCGCTTAAGGGTTGAGGGCCGCCTTCGGGCGGCCCTCGATTTCTACGGCTTGCCGTGCCCGCTGCCGTTGCCGGTTGGCGGACCGGCTTCCTCGGCAGGAGGCGGATCGCTCTTCTTGAGCTGACCCGGCGCCGTCGCCTTGCCGTGTTGGGCGGGCGCCGCGGGAACCTCCGCCGCCGGCGGCTGAGGCTGCTGCTTCTTCTGCTGCTTCCTGAGCCGGCCCGGCGCAGTCGCCTTCCCCCGGCCGACCGCCGGCGTGCCGGCGGCCTTCACCCGGCCGGGCGCAGCCGCCTGCGGCTGCGGTGCCGGCGCCGGGGTCTGAGTCACAACCGCAGGCACGGGCCTCGCCGCCTGCGGCGCGACGTGCCGCGTAACCGGCTTCGGCCGCGGGGCCGGCTTCGCCGCCGGGCGGGCGGGGACGACCACGTGCGCCGCCGCCGGTCTGGTCGCCGCGGGCTCGTGGGCCGGGACGCGCGCCGGCGCAGGCGCCGGTAGATGGACGCGGCGCTGCGGCTGCTGCGGCGCCGGCCGGTGAACCGGCGCGGTCGCGACGACCGTGCCGACACCGGCCACCGCGACGAGCGCGGCGATCTTGGCGGCGGCGCCGCTGCCGAGCGAGACGAGGTTCGCGAGCGCGGACGAGGCGAGCCGCTTCCGCCGCGGCCGCTCGGCCGGCTGCTCGAGGCCGTCGGCGAGCGCGCGCCGCGCGCGGAAGATGAGCGTCTCGACCGCCGACTGCGTGAGCTCGAGCTCCTCGCCGATCTCGCGGTAGGAGAGGCCCTGCCACTCGCGGAGGAGGATCGCCCGGCGCTGCTGCTCGGGCATCCCCTCGAGCACGTCCTGCAGCCCGATCAGCTCATCGCGGCGGCTTGAAGGCGCCGGCGTCAGCTCCTCGACGAGCTCGAAGTCCGCCGGCGACTCGACGCGGTCGCGCCGCCAGGACGAGCGGCGCCGCGACAGGCACACGTTGTGCGCGATCTTGAAGAGCCATGCCGACTCGCTCTGCGGGACGATCCCGCGCCGGATGCCCCGGAACGCGTTCAGGAACGTGCTCTGAACCGCGTCCTCGGCCTCCTCGCGCGACCCGAGCTGGTGCAGGCAGAAGCGGAAGATCTGGCTTGCGTACTGCTCGTAGAGCGCCCGTGTCAGGTCGGCCTCGGGGGCGGCGCCGCCCTCGACGCGGTTGGCACGACCTATGGATGGGACTGCAGCCATCTGAGCTCCCCCGAAGCCTGGGCCGCCTAAGTGTGGGTGACCTCGCGGCTGCCCGCAACGTCGTTGCAAATCGTATTAACCCGGCCCGGGCCCGCCTCCCCCGCCGTCCGAGCCGCCGCCGTCAAGCCCGTCGCCGCCGCCGTCGCGGCCGCCGCCGTCGCGGCCGCCGTCCTCCGTGGTGGTCGTGAGGCCCAGCGGGGGCACGATCGTCGTCGCAGCCACCACTGTCGTCTGGGTCGTCGTCTCGTTCTCCCGGCGCTCTCCGTCGCGGCCCTCGTGCAACTCCGTCGTCGTCGCCGCGGCGACGCTGCCGCCGTCGCGGCCGCGGTGCTCGGTCCGCGCGCGGCGGCGCTCGACGCGACGCGGCGGCGGCGCCGAGACAGGTGCGGCGGGGCGGGCGTGAACAGTGCGGACGATGCGCGGCGCGGCGGGCGCCTCGATCGCCGGCAGCGGCTGCACGTGCTCGACGATCGGCACAGGCGCGCGGTGATGCCGTGGTGCGACGGCGGTCGGCACGACGGCGGCGCCGCCGGTGACGGCGGCCGCGCCGAGGCCGACGGCGACCGCCTTCGTCGCGAGCGCCGGCGTGCCGCCGCCGGCGGCGAGACGGGCGACCGGCTCGAGCCACGACATGCCGGTGAGCGCGGCGGCGGCCGCGCGGAGCTGCGCACGCAGCCGCGCGCGGGCGCGGAAGAGCAGCGACTCGACCGCGGGCTCGCTGACGGCGAGTGCGGCCGCGAGCTCGTCGTAGCGAAGCCCGCCGAACTCGCGGAGCAGGAGTGCGTTCCGCTGCTGCTCGGGCAGCGCCCGCAGCGCGCGCCACAGCGCCGCCAGGTCGGCGCGGCGGATCGCGGCGGCCACGGGGTCGTCCGGGGCGGCGACGTCGTCGAGGTCGTCGGTCGGAAGCGGCTCGCGCATCCGTGCTCTGCTCCGCGCCCAGCACTCGTTGCGCGTGATCGTCGCGAGCCACGCCGCGGGCTCGCGCGGGTGCGCACCGTTGAGCAGTGCGCGGTGCGCCGAGAGGAAGACCTGCTGTGCGGCATCCTCGGCGTCG
>DASXWV010000013.1:0-47724 GCA_036503495.1 Gaiellaceae bacterium | reverse complement strand
AGGCCCGCTCGACGAAGTCGTCCACGCCCGGGAGGCTAGAGTGACCGCCGTGCCTTTGCAGGGAAAACGCGTCTTCATCACGGGCGGCGCCGGGTTCATCGCGACGACGCTCGCGCGGACGCTCGTCGGGGACAACGAGGTCGTAGCGCTCGACAACCTCCATCGCGACGCGCTCTCGGGCACCGATCTCGGCGACCATCCGAACTTCTCGTTCCACCAGGCCGACGTGCTCGACGTCGACGCCGTGCGCGAGCTCGCGCAGGGTGCAACGCACATCGTCCACTGCGCGGCGATCGCCGGTGTCGACACGGTGCTCGAGTCGCCGGTGCGGACGATGCGGGTCAACCTGATCGGGACGTACAACGTCCTCGAGGCTGCGGTCGCGACGCAGAGCACGGTCGAGCGGCTCGTCGACTTCTCGACGAGCGAGGTGTTCGGCACGCACGCGTACAACGTGCGCGAGGGCAGCGTGTCGACGATCGGCTCCGTCGGCGAGGCACGGTGGACGTACGCCGTGTCGAAGCTCGCCGGCGAGCACATGGCGCATGCGTACCACGACGAGCTCGATCTGCCGACCGTGACCGTCCGGCCGTTCAACGTGTACGGGCCGGGGCAGATCGGCGGCGGCGCGATCCGCGCGTTCATCGAGAACGCGCTCGCCGGCAACGATCTCGTCGTCCGCGGCGACGGCGCGCAGATCCGCGCGTGGTGCTACGTCGACGACATGGTCGAGGCGGTGCGGCTCTGTCTCGAGCATCCGAACGCGATCGGCCAGAGCTACAACGTCGGCAACCCGCGCAGCGCGGTGACGATCTTCGATCTCGCGCAGCGCGTGAAGCGGCTCACCGGCTGCCCGGGCAAGATCACGTTCGCGCCGCTCGACTACGTCGACGTCGAGCTGCGCATCCCGAACGTCGAGAAGGCACGCGATGACATCGGCTTCGAGGCGAAGGTCGAGCTCGACGACGGACTGGAGAAGACGATCGCGTGGTATCGAGCTCGCAAGCCGGCTCTGACGTGATCGTTCGGCTGGCGAAGCCGGCCGTCGGCGAGGAGGAGCTCGCGGAGATCCGCGACGTACTCGAGTCGGGCCAGCTGACGATG
Source organism: Gaiellaceae bacterium (assembly GCA_036503495.1). GTDB lineage: Bacteria > Actinomycetota > Thermoleophilia > Gaiellales > Gaiellaceae > Palsa-739. Next base: position 46,620 of record DASXWV010000013.1, on the reverse strand, counting down.
GGCCCGAAGGTCGCGGAGTTCGAGCAGCTGCTCGCCGATCTCGCGGGGACGCGCCACGCGGTCGCGGTCTCCTCCGGCACCGCAGCGCTGCACGTCGCCGTGCTCGCGCTCGGGATCGGCCCGGGCGACGAGGTGCTCGTCCCGGCCTACACGTTCCCGGCGACGGCGAACGTCGTCACCCTCGCGGGCGCGACGCCGGTGCTCGTCGACGTGGACCCGGTGACGATGAACCTCGATCCCGAGGACGCCGCGCGCCGCGTCACGCGGCGAACGAAGGCGGTGCTCGCGGTGCACCTCTTCGGGCGGCCGGCGCGGCTCGAGGAGCTGCCGGCCGGGCTCCCGATCATCGAGGACGCCGCCGGGGCGCTCGGCGCGCGGCGCGGCGAGCGCCCGTGCGGCTCGCTCGGCTCGCTCGCGTGCTTCTCGTTCCATCCGCGGAAGATCGTCACGACGGGTGAGGGCGGCGCGATCACGACCGACGACGACGCGCTGGCGGAGGCCTCGAGATCATTGCGCCACCACGGCTGGTCGCCCTCGGCCGAGTACGCGGACCTGCCGCAGCCCGCGTTCAACTACCGCCTGAGCGATGTGCTCTGCGCGCTCGGCATCCCGCAGCTCCGCCGCTTCGACGAGCTCTACGCGGCGTACGACGGCGTCGCGCGCGGCTACACGGAGCGGCTCGCCGGCCGCGACGTCGTCACGCCCTCGACCGACCCCGGCGATCGCCACGGCTGGCAGGCGTACGTGATCCAGCTCGACGACCGCGACCGCGTGCTCGCCGGGTTGCGCGAGCAGGGGATCCAGTGCCAGATCGGCACGTACGCGCTGCACCGGCTCGGCGCGTACCGGGGCCAGGGCGCGTTTCCCGGAGCGGACGCCGCCTTCGAGCGCGCGCTGGCGCTGCCGCTCCACGCAGCGCTGACCGACGCCGAGCTCGACCGGGTGGCGGCGGCGCTTGACAAGCTTGTGAGTAGTCACTAACTTACCGGCCATGGCGGTACGGCTAACGGCGGGGGAGCGGCGGGACGACGTCCTCGACGCGGCGCTCGCCGCCTTTGCAGCGGCCGGCTACGAGGGCACGTCCACGGAGGACATCGCCCGCGCGGCCGGGATCTCCCAGCCCTACCTCTTCCGGCTCTTCGGGACGAAGAAGGAGCTCTTCAAGGCGACCGTCGCGCGCTGCTTCACGCGGACGCTGACCGCGTTCCAGGAGGCGGCCGAGGGGCTCCGCGGCGAGGAGGCCCTGCACGCGATCGGCAGCCGCTACCGCGAGCAGCTGCTCGCCGACCGGACGTATCTGCGGGCGCAGATGCAGGCGTACGCGGCGTGCGACGACGCCGAGATCTGCGCCGTCGTCCGCAACGGCTTCGGCGACCTCGTCGCGTACGTCGAACGCGTCTCGGGCCTGCCGCCCGAGCACGTGGCGCAGTTCTTCGCCACGGGCATGCTGCTCAACGTCCTCGCCTCGATGAACCTCGGCGAGGGCGGCGAGCCGTGGGCGCAGCGGCTGCTCGAGGGCTGCGAGAAGGACTGACCGTCGTTCTCTTTTTTTCACGAAGGAGGTAGTGATGACTCACAAACAAAGTAGGGCGGCGACCTTCTGGACGCTCGGGCTCACCTCCGCCGCGCTCTTCATGGTCAGCCTCGACAACCTCGTCGTCACGACGGCGCTGCCGGTGATCCGCCGCGACCTGCACGCGACGATCTCGCAGCTCGAGTGGACGGTCAACGCGTACACGCTGACGTTCGCAGTCCTCCTGCTGACCGGGGCGGCGCTCGGCGATCGCTTCGGCCGGAGGCGCCTCTTCGTCCTCGGCCTGCTCCTCTTCACCGGCTCATCGGCGTTCGCCGCGCTCGCGGGCTCGGCGAACGCGCTCGACGTCGCGCGAGCGCTGCAGGGCGTCGGCGGCGCGATCGTGACGCCGCTGACGCTGACGATCCTCTCGAACGGCGTCCGGCCCGAGCAGCGCGGGCTCGCGCTCGGCATCTGGGGCGGGATCGGCGGCCTCGCGATCGCGATCGGGCCGCTCGTCGGCGGCGCGATCGTCGACGGCGTCTCGTGGCACTGGATCTTCTGGCTGAACGTGCCGATCGGGCTCGTGCTCGCGCCGCTCGCCGCGCGCAAGCTCGAGGAGACCCACGGCCCCGAGAGCGGGCTCGACCTGCGCGGCGTCGCGCTCGGCAGCACCGGCCTGCTCGGGATCGTCTGGGGCCTCGTCCGCGGCAACGACCACGGCTGGACGACCCCGGGCATCGTCACGCCGATCGTCGTCGGTGTCCTGCTCGTCGTCGCCTTCGTCGTGTGGGAGCTGCGCGCGCCCGCCCCGATGCTGCCGATGCAGTACTTCCGCGACCGCACGTTCGCACTGACGAACGTCGCGTCGCTGCTGATGTTCTTCGGGATGTTCGGCTCGATCTTCCTCCTCGCGCAGTTCTTCCAGACGGTGCAGCACATGACGCCGCTCCAGTCGGGCCTGCGCATCCTGCCGTGGACGGCGATGCCGATCTTCATCGCACCGATCGCGGGCGCGCTCTCCGACCGCATCGGCGGCCAGCGCCTGATGACGGTCGGGCTCTTCCTGCAGTCGGCCGGCCTGTTCTGGATCGCCGGCGTCAACAGCGCGGACGTGCCGTACGCCGATCTCGTCGGGCCGTTCATGCTCTCGGGCGCGGGCATGGCGCTCTTCTTCGCGCCGGTCGCGAACGTCGTGCTCAGCTCCGTGCGCCCCGGCCACGAGGGCAAGGCGTCGGGCGCGAACAACGCGATCCGCGAGCTCGGCGGCGTCTTCGGCGTCGCCGTCCTGGCCGCGGTGTTCTCGCACGTCGGCGGCTATCAGTCGGGCGCGGCGTTCGCGGACGGGACGACGACCGCCGTCTGGGTCGGCGCCTCGGTCGTGCTCGCCGGAGCGGTCGCGGCGGCGCTGATCCCGCGCCGCCGCCTTGCGGTCGGCGCGGCTGTCGCCGAACCTGCATAGACGGCGCGAGACGAGGAAACGCGGCGCCGACGGGCGCCTGGGCGAGAATGGCGGCGGTGAGCCGCCTTCTCGTCCTCGGCGCCGGCCCGGCGCAGCTCGGCGTGCTCGCTGCGGCACGCGGCCGCGGCGAGACGGTCGTCGCCGCCGACCGTGACCCGTCGGCGCCCGGCTTCCGCTACGCCGACCGCCGGGCGATCGTCTCGATCGAGGACGAGCCGGCGATCGACCGGCTCGCCCGAGCCGAGGAGATCGACGGGATCGTCGCTCCCGGCAGCGACCACGCGGTTGCCGTCGCGGCGAGGATCGCGTCGCGCCTCGGCGTGCCGCACCCGCTGACCCCGGAGGCGGCGACGCTGTCCGTCAACAAGCTCAGGCAACGCGAGGCGCTCGCCGCCGCCGGCGTCGCCCAGCCGCGCTCGATCGTCTGCCGCACGCTCGAGGAGGTTGCGGCCGCCGCCGCCGAGCTCGGCTTCCCGGTCGTGATCGAGGCCCCGGACCGGGCCGGCGACCGCAGCGTCGCGCTCTCCACCGACCGCAAAGCGCTCGCGGGCGCGGCCGCCGAGGCGCTCGCGGATGCGAGCGGTGACTACTGCCTCGTCGAGGAGCTGCACACGGGACCGACCGTGACGGTGAACGGATTCTCGATCGCCGGCCGCTTCGTGCCGCTGACCGTCACCGACCGCAGTCTCGCACCGCCGCCTGCGTTCGGCGTGACGCTGGCGAACGTCTGGCCGGCGGAGCTCGAGCCGACGGAGATCGCGGCGGCGATCGCGGCCGCGGGCGCCGCGGCGCGTGCGCTCGGCGTCACCGACGGTCCGACGACGACGCAGGTGCTGGTCGGCGAGGACGGGCCGCTCGTCGCGAAGCTCTCGGCGCGCGTCGGCGGCGGGCACGACGGCGAGCTGTCACGCGTCGCGCTCGGCATCGACGGCAACGCGCTCGCCGTGCGGGCGGCGCTCGCCGAGCCGATCCGCGCGCAGGAGCTCGCGCCGAAGCACGGGGTCGGCGCCGCCTGCGTCCGCTTCCTCGTCGCGCCGCCGGGTGCGTTGCACGACGTGCGCGGAGTCGACGAGGCGTTCGCGGTGGACGGAGTGCGCGGGATCCGGATCTACCGCAAGCCCGGGCACGTCTTCCGCAAGCTGCAGCGGGCGTCCGACCGGGCGGGTGCGATCCTCGCGACCGGGAACACGCGCGACGACGCGCTCGACGCCGCCGACGAGGCGGCGGAGCGGATCCGCTTCGTCACGCGCACCGCCGAGGCGGTTGCATGAGGAAGGCCGTCGCGACGCTCGTCGTCACCGGCCTCTGCACCGCGTACATCCTCTGGAAGATCGACGTCCGTCACACGGCGCACGTGCTCGTGCACGGTCGGCCGCTCTGGTGGCTCGCCTCGGCGGCGATCATGATCCTCGCGACGTGGCCGATGGCATGGCGGTGGCAGCGCCTCCTCGCCGCGCGCGGCGTGCACGATTCGCTCGGCCGCCTCGTCCGGACGTACTTCGTCGGGTATGCGGCCGGACAGGTGCTGCCGACGTCGCTCGGCGGCGACGCGTCGCGGATCTACGAGACGACGCGGCGCCACCCGGGCGCGGGCGGCGCAGCGGCGGGGACGGTGCTGCTCGAGCGGCTGCTCGGCGGCGTCGCCACGCTCGTGCTCGCCGCCGTCGGCTTCGCGCTCGCCGTCGGCCGGTACGACGTCGGCGGCTACCTCTGGATCGAGCTCGCATTCGTCGTCGGCGCCGCGGTTGCGGGCGTCGTCGTCTTCTCGCAGCGGCTCCACCCGCTGCTGCAGCGAACGCGGCCGCTCCTGCGCCGGCTGCGGCTGGAGCGGCCGCTGCGCGAGGCGTATCTCGGCCTGCACGCCTTCCGCGACGACGCGCCGCTGCTCGCCGCGATGTTCGCGCTGACGCTCGTCGTCGCGGCGGTGCGGGTGCTTGCGATCTGGTGCTCCGGCAAGGCGGTCGGCGTCGACCTGTCGCCGCGCCCGTACTACGTGATGGGGCCGCTGCTCTTCCTCGTCATGCTCGTCCCGTTCACGGTCAACGGGCTCGCGGTGCGCGAGTCGTTCTTCGTCTCGTTCCTCGGCGCGCTCGGCGTCAAGTCGGACCAGGCGTTCGCGACGGGCTTCCTGTTCTTCGTCGTCACGATCGTGCTCGCGCTGCCGGGCGCCGCGATCCTCGGGTGGGAGGGCTTGCGGTCGACGCGTCGGTCGTAGTCGTTACGTACGACGCGCTGCCGTGGCTCGAGCAGTGCCTCGACTCGGTGCGCGGCGTCGAGACGGTCGTCGTCGACCACGGCTCGGGCGACGGGACGGTCGCCTTCGTCCGCGAGCGCTTTCCCGACGTGACGGTGATCGAGGAGGAGAACCGCGGCCTCGCGTTCGGCTGGAACACGGGCATCGCGCACACCCACGGCCGCTACGTCCTGCTGCTCAACGCCGACGCCTGGCTCGACGACGGCGCGCTTGCCGCCCTCGTCGCGCACGCAGACGCGCATCCGCGCGCCGCCGTCGTCGCGCCGCGCCTGCGCTATCCCGACGGCCGGGTGCAGCGGTCGGTGCGTGGCTTCCCGACGCTGTGGCGGATCGCGACGGAGTACCTGTTCCTCCGCAAGCTGGCGCCGCGGTCGCGCCTGCTCAACGCGTTCTACGCCGGCGGGTTCGACCACGACCGCGACTGCGACGCCGAATGGATCATGGGCGCCGTCTGGCTCGTCCGCCGCGCGGCGGTCGACGAGGTCGGGCCGGCCGACGACGGCTTCTTCCTGTTCAGCGAGGAAACCGACTGGGCCTACCGCTTCCGGCGGGCCGGCTGGGAGGTCCGCTTCTGCGCGGGCGCCGGCGCGACGCACGTCTCGGGCGCCGCGCACGGCGGGCGCATGCTCGCCGAGAACGTCAGGGGCCAGCTGCGGTTCCTGCGCAAGCATCGCGGCACGGCCTACGCGCGCGCGGCGCGCGGGATCCTCGTCGCGGGGCTGCTGCTGCGGGGGAAGCGGGACGTCGTGCGCGCCCTGTGATCACCTGGCTGCAGCTCGCGTTCGGGACGTGGGTCGTCCTGCTCCCGGGCCGGCTCGTCGCGCGCGCGCTCGGTGTCGCCGGCATCGCCGAGTCGTTCGTCTGGTCGGTGACGCTCGTCGCGGCGGCGCTCGCGATCACGTTCGCCGTGCACGGGTCGCTGCTGCTCACGCTCCTGCTCGTGCTCGCGGCCGGCGCGATCGCGTTCCCGTTCTCGCGCCGCCGCGACGCCGGTCGCGGCTGGAACCCCCTCGTCGCGCTCGCAGGCATCGGCTTCGGGATCGCGCTCTGGTCGCTCGAGGGGATCGTGCGCGGCGACGCGCTCTTCCATCTCGGGCGCATGCGGAAGCTCGACGACTTCGGCAGCCTCTCGCTGCGCGCGGTCGACGAGTTCCGCGACGGCGGCCTCCATCCCGGCTACGCGTTCCCACTCTGGCACGGGTGGCTCGCACTCGTCGGCAAGGTCACCGCGCTCGACCCGACGCAGGTCGTGCTCCACGAGTCGGCCCTGTTGACACCGCTCGCCTTCGTGCTCGCGTACGAGCTCGGTCGCGAGATCTTCGGCTCGGCCGCGGCGGGCGTCGCGACGCTGCTCGCGCAGGTCGCGATGATCGCGCTCGCGCCGGGCAGCGGCGGCGCGTACCGGACGCTCGAGCTGCCCGGGACGACCGCCCGGCAGCTGCTCGTGCCGGCGGCGGTGATCGTCTTCTTCCGGTTCGTGCGCCGGCCGTCACGCGCCCTCGCGGCGACGCTCGCGCTCGCCGCGACCGCGCTTGCGTTCGTCCACCCGACGTATGCGCTCTTCCTCGCGATCGTGCTCGGCGGCTACACGCTCGCACGGCTGATCGCGGTGCGGGAGCTGCGCATCAACGTGCTCGCGCTCATCGCATACGGCCTGCCGATGGCGCTCGTCTTCCTCTGGTTGAAGCCGATCGTCGACGAGACCGAGTCGCGCGGTGCGGTCGCACAGGGGATCCGCCAGTACGGCAGCGACCTCGTCGTCCACTCGCAGACGCGCTACCACCTCGACGCCGGCGTCCCGTCGCGCACGGGCGCGGTCGCGATCGCCGCCCTCGTGCTGGCGCCGCTCGCTGCGCTGTCGGCGCGGCGCCGCTGGGCGTCGCTCGTGCTCGGCGGGACGGCGTTGGTGCTCGCGCTCGAGCTGTGGCCGCTCGTCTTCCCGCACTTCTCCCACCTCGTGTCGCTGTCGCAATCGCGGCGCGCCGCGGGCTTCCTGCCGTTCGCCGTCGCGTTCGCCGGCGGGCTCGCGGTGCTGCGGCGTGCGTTAGGGGTCGTGCTGCTGTCGGCGGCGCTCGCGGCGGGGATCGCGCTGCAGCTTGCGTGGCCCGGCGATTTCGGGCTGCATCTCGAGCACGGCGGCCCGGCGGCGGCGGCGTGGATCGCGCTCTTCGGTTCCCTCGGCGGCCTCGCCGTCGCGGCGTGGCGCGCCCGCCGCTTCGAGCGCCCGGCGGCGCTCGCGGCGCTTCTCTTCGTGCTCCCGGTCGCCGTGGACGGCTTCGCGCACTGGGACCCGCTCGGCTCGCACGACTCGGCGGCGCTGACGCCGGGGCTCGTGCGCTTCCTGCGCGAGAGTGTTCCCGAGCGCGCCGTCGTGTACGCCGATCTGCAGACGAGCTACCGCATCTCTGCGTACGCACCGGTGTACGTCGCCAACGGGCCGCCGACCCATGTCGCCGACACGAAGGCGAACGACCCGTATGCGCGTGCCGCCGCACTCAAGCGCTTCCTCCGGACGGGCGACGACGCCGTGTTGCGGCGCGCCGGCGCGGAGTGGCTCGTCCTCCGCCGCGGCGAGTGGCGGCGGGGCCGCGGGACGCTCGTCTACCGCGACGAGCGTTTTCGCGCCTTCCGGCTACAGTCACCGCCGTGACGCCGAGCGACGTCCCGGTCTTCGTGCTCTGCGGCGGCCTCGGCACTCGGCTCAAGGAGGAGACGGAGTTCCGGCCGAAGCCGATGGTGCCGATCGGCGGCGAGCCGATCCTCTCGCACATCCTCCGCCTCTATCGCCGGCACGGCTTCGAGCGGTTCGTCCTCTGCCTCGGCTTCAAGGCCGAGGTGATCGAGCAGCACTATGCGGGTGACGACACGATCGCGCCCGTCCGCACGGGTGAGGCGGCGATGACCGGTGCGCGTGTCGCGCGCGCCGCGACGGAGTGCCTCGGCGACGCCGAGCACTTCGCGGTCACGTACGGCGACGGCCTCACCGACGCCGACCTCGCGGCCGAGCTCGCGTTCCACGTCGAGCACGGCGGCCTCGGCACGGTGCTCGGCGTCAATCCGCCGTCGCGGTTCGGCGAGCTGAAGATCGACGGCGATCACGTGGTCGAGGTCGACGAGAAGCCGCAGATCCGCGACCACTGGGTGAACGGCGGCTTCTTCTTCTTCCGCCGCGCGTTTCTCGACTACCTCAGCACCGACGACGACTGCGTGCTCGAGCGTGAGCCCCTCGTCCGCCTCGCGCGCGACGGGGGCCTGACCGTCTTCCGGCATCCGGGCTACTGGGCGTCGATGGACACGCAGCGCGACATGGAGCAGCTGAACGAGCTGTACGCCGCAGGGGAGGCGCCGTGGACGTCCTCGTAACCGGCCACCGCGGCTACATCGGCGTCCATCTCGTCGACGTGCTGCAGCGCGCGGGCCATCGGGTCACCGGGTGCGACAGCGGCCTCTTCGACGGCTGCGAGTGGGAGGCGTTCGCAGCACCGGACGTCGAGCTGCGCAAGGACGTGCGCGAGCTCGAGCGAGAGGACGTCGCAGGCCACGACTGTGTCATGCACCTCGCGGCGATCTCCAACGACCCGATGGGCGACGTCGACCCGGAGCTGACGCTGTCGGTCAACCGCGATGCGTCGACGCGGCTCGCGGAGCTCGCGAAGGCGGCCGGCGTGCCGCGCTTCCTCTTCGCCGGCAGCTGCTCGGTCTACGGGCAGGCGACCGACCACGACGTCGTCGAGTCGGACGCGCTCAGCCCGCTGACCGCGTACGCGCGCTCGAAGATCGAGGTCGAGGAGGCGGTGCGGCCGCTGGCGGACGAGACGTTCACGCCGGTCTTCCTGCGCAATGCGACGGCGTACGGGCACTCGCCGATGCTCCGCATCGACCTCGTCGTCAACAACCTCCTCGCGTGCGCGCTCGCGCTCGGCGAGATCCGGATCATGAGCGACGGCACGCCGTGGCGGCCGCTGATCCATTGCCGCGACATCGCGCGCGCCTTCCTCGCGCTCGCGAAGGCCGACGTCCCGCCCGGCGTCGCCGTCAACGTCGGCGCGAACGACGAGAACTACCAGGTGCGCGACGTCGCCGCGCTCGTGCAGGAGCTCGTGCCGCAGGCCCAGATCGAGTTCACCGGCGAGGTCGGCGACGACCCGCGCAGCTACCGCGTCAACTTCGACCTGCTCGGCGAGCTCGCCCCCCGCTTCCGGCTGGAGTACACGCTCCGCCGCGGCATGAAGGAGCTGCACGCGAAGCTCGTCGAGCACGAGTTCTCGCGCGCCGACTGGGAGGGCAACCAGTTCGTCCGCCTCCGGAAGCTGCTGGCATGACCTTCGAGCAGACACCGCTCGACGGCGTCTGGGTGATCGACCTGGAGCGGCGCGGCGATGAGCGCGGCTTCTTCGCGCGCGTCTTCGACGACCGCGAGTTCGGCGAGCGCGGGCTCGTGACGCACTGGGTGAACGTCAACAACTCGCTGAGCGCGGAGCGGGGGACGCTGCGCGGACTGCACTTCCAGCTGCCGCCCGCCGCCGAGGTCAAGCTCGTCCGCTGCATCCGCGGCGCCTTCTTCGACGTCGCCGTCGACCGCCGCACCGGCAAGTGGTTCGGTGTCGAGCTGACCGCCGAGAACCGGAAGATGCTGTACGTGCCCGAGCACTGCGCGCACGGCCTCCTGACGCTCGAGGACGACACCGAAGCGCTGTACCTGACGAGCGCTCACTACTCGCCCGAGCACGAGCGCGGCCTGCGCTGGGACGATCCCGCGTTCGGGATCGACTGGCCGCTCGCGCCGACCGTGCTCTCCGACAAGGACCGCGCGTGGCCGCTCTCCGGATCCTGATCACGGGTGCGAGCTCGTTCACGGGGTCGTGGTTCGCGTGCGGCCTCGCCGCGGCAGGGCACGACGTCACCGCGACCTTCCGGCGCCGCGACTACGACGGGCTGCGCGGCGAGCGTGTCAGCCGCGTCTGCGAGGTCGCGGCGCCGCTCTGGGGCGCGTCTCTCGGCAACGCCGGCGGCGACTGGGACGTCGTCTGCGCGCACGGCGCCGAGGCGACCGGCTACCGCTCGCCCGACTTCGACGCCGACGCGGCCGTCGCCGAGAACACGCGCGGGCTCGACGCGCTCTCCGCCCGCCGGATCGTCGCCACGGCGTCCGTGTTCGAGAACGGCGCGCAGACGCCGTACGCGGAATCGAAGCGGCGGACGACCGCAGCGTTCCGTGCCGCGGGCGCCGCCGTGTTCGTCATTCCGAACCCGTTCGGGCCGTGGGAGGAGGCGCGCTTCACGACGTACCTCGCGCGCACCTGGCTCGCCGGCGATGTCGCGGCGGTCAACACCCCCGACTACGTCCGCGACAACATCCACGTGCGGGCGCTCGCCGACGCCTACGTGCGCTTCGTCGAGTCGGACGACCGGCAGCTGGCGCCGTCGCAGTACCGCGAGACGCAGGGGGCGTTCGCACGGCGGTTCGCGCGCGAGCTCGAGCCGCGGCTCGGCGTCGCCTGCCGGCTCGAGGTGCGCGAGCAGAAGGACTTCTCGGAACCGCTCGAGCTCGTCAACACCGATCCCGTCGACGGGCCGGAGCCTTGGGACGAGCTGGCGGAGTGGTACCTGCGGTGAAGCTCCTGCTCGTGACGCTCTACTTCCCGCCCGCCGGCGGCGGCGGCGTGCAACGGTCGCTGAAGCTGGCGACGCACCTACCGGCGCTCGGGATCGAGACGCACGTGCTCGCGCCGGACGATCCGAAGTGGGTGCACGAGGACACCGACCTGACGCTGCCGACGCAGGCGTGGATCCACCGTGCGCGCTACGTCGGCCCGGGCGGGCGCCGGATCGCCGACGAGCTGCACGGGCGAAGCGGCGTCGACCTGGAGCTGCGGCGCGCGTCGACGCTCGGCCGCCGCCTGCTGCTGCCGGACGAGAACGTGACGTGGAACGCGACCGCGATCCCGAAGGCGATCTCGATCGCGCGGAGCGAGGGGATCGACGTCGTTCTGACGACGTCGCCGCCGGGCTCCGTGCACCTGATCGGCGCGGCGGTCAAGCGCGCGACCGGCGCGAAGTGGGTCGCCGACCTGCGCGACTCGATCGCGCTGCACCCGCACCGATCGAGCGAAGGGATCGGCGCGCGCGCGAAGCAGAAGGCGCGTGCCGGAGTCGCGCATCTCGTCGCACGGCAGGCGGACGCAATCGTCACCGCCGCGGAGGCGATCAGCGAGGAGACGCGCGGCCTGTCGCCGAAGGCGCCCGTCGTGACGATCGCCAACGGCTCCGACTTCGACGACTTCGCCGGGCTCGAGTACCGGCGCACCGATCGGTTCCGGTTGACGCACACGGGCTCGTTCTTCGGGCAGCGCGACCCGAAACCGTTCCTGCGGGCGCTGCAGGCGTCGGGGCTCGAGGACGTCGTCGTCCGCTTCGTCGGCGACTTCCGTCCCGGCGACCGAGAGTTTCTCGAGTCGCTCGGCCTCGGCCCGCGGGTCGAGCTGATCGAGTACGTACCGCGCCGCGAGTCCCTGCGCCTGCAGCGCGAGTCGGACGCGTTGCTGCTGCTGATCCCCGAGGCGGGCGGCCGCGGGCGCGGCGTGCTGAGCGGCAAGGTATTCGAGTACCTCGCGGCCGAGCGGCCGATCCTCGCCGTCGTGCCGCCCGACGGAGCGGCGGCGCAGCTGCTCCGCGACACGGGAGCGGGGACGGTCGCGCCGCCGGAGGACGAGGACGCGATCGGCGCAGCGCTCGCCGACCTGCACGGACGCTGGCGGCGCGGCGAGCTCGAAGGGCCGCCGCTGTCGGACGAGTGGCGGCAGCGGCTGTCCCGGGCCTCGCGTGTCGAGGAGCTCGCCGAGCTGCTGCGAGGCCTCGTATGAGCGCGGTCGCTGCAGCGGTGCCTCGCGTCGCGGCCGGCACGCGCGTGACGAGCTTCTTCTTTCTCGCGACGCTCTTCTGCGTGACGTTCGAGAAGGTGCACTGGAACTTCGGTGGCTCGCTCGGCATCGCCGACGTGACGACGGTTCTCTTCCTTCTCGCCTTCGCCTTCGGCCATCGCGACCGGCCGTTGCCGCGAACGGTCGCGATCGTGCTCGGCTTCTTCGGCGCGTTCGTGCTCGTCTACCTGCTCGGCTTCTTCAACATCGAGACGCAGCAGGGGCTCGACCAGTTCACGAAGGGAATGGTCAAGTTCGTCCTGCACTTCCTGTTCCTCGCCGCCGGCGTCACGTACCTGACGCAGGGCGGCCGCAGGTACTACTGGCGCGCGCTCGGCTGGTTCGGAGCCGGTCTCGTCGCGAACTGTGTGTACGGGATCCTGCAGCTGCTCTCGGCGCGGGCGGGCCACAACCTCGACAAGACCGTGCTCTCACCGCTGACCGGGGGCGCGAGCTCGATCAACATCTACGGCGCCGTCGGGGGTCAGAGCGTCTACCGGCCGAACGCGCTGACGGGCGACCCGAACCACCTCGGGATCATGCTCGACGTGCCGCTGCTCGGCCTGCTGCCGCTCTACCTGCGGCTCGAGCGCGGCCATCCGTGGAAGCGCCGGCTCGCGCTCGTGCTCGCCTTCGTGCTGATCATCGAGCTGTCGACGCTCTCGCGGAGCGGCTTGCTCGGCCTCGGGATCGGCCTGCTGGTGCTGGCAGCGCCGTACCGGCGCTTCATCCGCTCGCGCGCGCTGCTCTATCCGCTCGGCGTCGTCGCGCTGATCCTCGCGTACGTGCTGTACGCGCGCTGGCACTACTTCTCGGTCGTGCTGCGCTCGCGCGTGCAGACCGGCGGTGCGTCCAGCTCCGCGCACTTCGCCGTCTACGATTTCATCCCACAGATCGTCCACTCGCACCCGTTGCTCGGGCTCGGGTTGAACAACTTCTCCGTCTACTACGAGTTCGTCACCGGGAAGACGAACTGGGGGCCGCACTCCTTCTGGGTCGCGCTCGTCGTCGAGACGGGCCTCGTCGGTCTGCTGCTGTTCTGTGTGTTCCTCCGTTACGTGTACGTGCGGCTGCACGCGGCGCGGCTGGTCGGCCGTGCGCTCGCCGATCGGCGCGTGCTGCCGCTCGCCTGGGGGCTGACGGCCGCTCTGACCGGGACGATCGCCGCCAACTTCTTCTATCTGACGATGCAGTTCTATTACTTCTACGCGCTGCTCGCGCTCTGTCTCGCGCTGCCGCTCGTCTTCGCGCGTCGCGAGTGAGATGCGTGCTTTCCCGGCAGTGGCGTTCGCGCTCGCTTTCGTCGTGACGACCGTCGTCGCGTTGCACACGGGTCGGGGACTGCACGACGACGACGCGCTCTTCCGGCACGTCAGCGGCACGGAGCTCGTGCACGTGCGCGCTGCCGGGCGGCGCGCGCTCGACGCGGTCGACGTCGTGCTCGCACTGGTCCTCGTCGTCGCCGTGGCGCGGAGACGCCTCGCGCGCGCGCTCGCGGCGGCCTTCGTCGTCGGGCTCTCGGTGGGCTCCGCCGAGCTGCTCAAGGCGACGCTGCCCCATCCGGCGTTCCGGCCGCCGACCTACCCGAGCGGCCATGTCAGCGTCGCCGTGTCGCTGGGGCTCGCGCTCGTCATCTGCGTGCCCGCGACTGCGCGCCTCCTTGCGGCGCTTGCGGGAAGCCTCTACGCGGCCGGCATCGCGCTCGCGGTGGTCGTGCTCGGCTGGCACTACCCGAGCGATGCCGTCGGCGCGTTCTGCGTGGCCGGGTTCTGGGCGTCCGTCGCGGTCGCGGTGCTGCCGACGCGTGTCGGCCTCACGCGCGGCGGTGCGGTCGTCGCCGGCGTTGCAGCGGTGCTCGCGGTGGTCGTCGCCGTGCTCGTCGCCGGGCGCCATCCGGAGGCGGCAGCGGCGCTCCGGACGCGACGGGCGCTCGTCGCGACCGCGGTCGCCTTCGGCCTCGTCAGCCTTGCAACCTTCGGCCTCGTGACGCCGTTCGCGGAGGAGCGCGAGTGAAGGTACTCGTGCTCACGACGTCGTACCCGCCGTACGGCGGCTCGTTCGTCGCTTCGTCGGTCGAGCTCGCGCGCGAGCGCGGTATCGAGGTCGAGGTCGTGTCGCCTGCGAGCTTCCGGCACTACGGGATCGCGGGCGGGCACGGGATCGTCGGCAACCTGCGGGCGCGGCCGTGGCTGACGCTGCTGGTGCCGCTGTTCCTGTGGAACTTCCGGCGCGCGGCGCGTCGTCATCCGGCGGATCTCGTGCACGCGCACTGGCTCGTCTCGGGGCTCGTCGCGGCGACGCTCGGGAGGCCGTACGTCGTGCAGCCGTGGGGGACGGACGTCGCGTTGCTCGGCCGGCTGCCGTGGCGGTTTCCGCGGATCGTCGCTGCCTCGCGCTTCCTCGCCGACGAGATGGGGGGTGGCGCGATCGTGCCGACAGCGGTGCCGATCCCCGAGCGGGTCGCGGCAGGCGACGACGGGTACGTCCTCTTCGCAGGAAGATTGTCGCCGGAGAAGGGGATCGAGGAGTTTCTCGCCGCGACGGAGGGGCTGCCGCGCGTGATCGTCGGCGCCGGCCCCGTGCGGGTGCCCGAGGGCGTCGGCGCCGTCGCCGACGTCGGGCCGTTCTACGAGCGCGCGGCCGTGGTGGTCGTGCCGTCGCGGCGCGAGGGGTACGGCATGGTCGCGCGCGAGGCGATGGCACACGGCCGCCCGGTCGTCGCGAGCGCCGTCGGCGGACTGCGCGACGCGATCGAGGACGGCGTCGACGGCGTCCTCGTTCCGCCGCGCGACGCCGCCGCGCTGCGCGCGGCGATCGAGCGGCTGCTCGGAGACGCGGAGCTGCGCTTGCGGCTCGGCGCGGCGGCGCGCGCGAAGGCGGAGCGGGAATGGTCGAGCGAGGCGGCGGCTGACGCACTCGTCGCCGTGTACGCGGAGGCGTGCGCGTGATGCTCCACCTGCACGCGCTGCGCGCGGCGAGAGCGCGGCAGCTGCGCGCCCGCGCGACGCGGCCGCTACGGCGGCGGCGCTTCCCGTCGGGTGAGCCGCCGCGCACGCTCGCGCCGGTGCCGGCGGCGACGGAGCTGTGGGGGTCGCAGGCGTTCGCGGCGGCGGGGCTGCCGGAGGAGTCGACCCGCCTCGGGCGCTTCCACCGGCAGTACGGCGACGACGTGCTAGAGGCGGCGCGCGCCGGCGACGCGCCCGAGGCGCGGCGCCTGCTGGCGACGTGGATCGAGGCGCATCCGCCGCGGAACGGCGACGCGTGGCATCCGTACCCGCTGTCGACGCGCGTCGGCAACTGGGTCGCGGCGGTGACGCTGCTGCCCGAGCTGGCGACGGAGGAAGTGTCGCGGAGCGCGTGGCGGCAGCTGCAGCGGCTCCTGCACAACGTCGAGGACGACATCCTCGGCAATCACGTCATCCGCAACGCGCGCGCGCTCGTCCTCGGCGGGGCTGCGTTCGGTGCGGCGGAGCTGGCGCGGAGCGGGATCGACCTGCTGCGCCGCGAGCTGCCGGAGCAGGTGCTGCCGGACGGCGGACACTATGAGCGCAGTCCGTCGTACCACCTCCTCGTGCTGCGCGACCTGCTCGAGGTGCAGGCGGCGAGCCCGCACGCGTGGCTGGGCGAGACGATCGAGCGGATGCGCGCGTTCGCGTCCGCGCTGGAGCGTCCGGACGGAGCGCCGGCGCTGTTCAACGACGGCACCGTCGATGCGCCGAGGCTCGAGCTGCCGGAGCCGCCGCGGGGGCTGACGGTGTTCGAGCAGAGCGGCTTCGCGGTCGTGCGCGAGGGTGCGTTGTGGCTCGCGTTCCGCTGCGGCCGCGCCGCGCCCGACTTCCTGCCGCCGCACGCGCATGCGGATGCGCTGTCGCTGCAGGTGTGGTGGGAAGGGCGACCGATCGTCGTCGATCCGGGGACGTCGACGTACGAGGCCGGCGCCGTGCGCGACCGGGAGCGCGGCACGGGCTCGCACTCGACGATCCGCGTCGACGGCCGGGATCAATTCCGGCTCTGGGGGGCGTTCCGCTCGGGCCCGCTTCCCGAGGTGCGGCTGCGCTACGCGCGCGAGCGAGCGGTCGAGGCGAGCGTTCTCCTCCCGGGCGGCATCCGGCACATCCGTCGCGTCGAATGGGATGCGGCGGCGGGCGAGGTGCTCGTGTTCGACACGCTCGACGGCAAGGGCACGCACGAGGTCGAGTCGCGGCTGGCGTGGGCGCCGATCACCACGCCCTTCGAGCTCGAAGCGATCGGCGGCGCCGAGGTCAACGGTGAGCGGGCGTGGACGGCAGAGCGGATCGGCGAGGCGGTCGAGTCGACCGCGACGGTGGCGCGGCTGCGGGCCGAGCTTCCCGCGCAGCTGGGTTGGCGCCTCCGCCTACAATGAGGCGCCGTGGGTCTCGAGCTCGATCGGAAGCGCCGCATCCTCGTGACCGGCGCCGGCGGCTTCATCGGCGGGCATCTGGTCGCCGAGCTGCTGCGCCGTGGGTTCGAGGACGTTCGCGCCGTCGACATCAAACCGCTCGGGCGGTGGTATCAGGAGCACGACGGCGTCGAGAATCTGTCGCTCGATCTCCGCGAGAAGGAGGCCGCGTACACGGCGGCGGCCGATTCGGCGTACGTCCTCAATCTCGCAGCGGATATGGGCGGGATGGGGTTCATCGAGACACACAAGGCCGAGTGCATGCTCTCGGTGCAGATCAACACGAACCTGCTCCTAGCCGCCCGCGACAACAAGGCGGAGCGCTATCTGTTCGCGTCCTCGGCGTGTGTCTACGCGGCGGAGCATCAGACCGACCCGAACGTGACGGCGCTCAAGGAGGCGGACGCGTATCCGGCGATGCCGGAGGACGGCTACGGCTGGGAGAAGCTCTTCAGCGAACGCATGTGCCGCCACTTCATGGAGGACTTCGGCCTCTCGGTGCGCGTGCCGCGCTTCCACAACGTGTACGGCCCCTTCGGCACGTATGCGGGCGGCCGCGAGAAGGCGCCGGCGGCGGCGTGCCGGAAGATCGTCGAGGCGCAGCTGAACGGCTCGAACCAGATCGAGATCTGGGGGGACGGCCTGCAGACGCGGAGCTTCACGTACATCGACGACACGGTCGAGGGGATCCTGCGCCTGATGGAGAGCGACGTCCCCGAGCCGATCAACCTCGGCTCGTCGCAGCTGGTGACGATCAACCGCCTGTACGACATCGTCGAGGAGATCGCGGGCACGAAGGTCGAGCGCAAGCACGACCTGACGGCGCCGCAGGGCGTGCGCGGCCGCAACAGCGACAACACGTTGATCCTCGAGAAGCTCGGCTGGGAGCCGTCGATCTCGCTCGAGGACGGGCTCGCGAAGACGTACGAGTGGATCTACGGGCAGATGACGAGCGGCGCGACCGACGAGGCCGCGCTCGCTTTCACCGGGTCGTAGACGGCTGCTTCCAGCCCGCCGGCGCGGCAACGGCGTTGCCCTCCGGCTCCTCCGGCGGGCTCGCGCGGCGCAGCAGTCCGGACTCGGCGTCGAAGACGTAGAGCTCGTAGTCGAGCTCCGTGAGGATTGCGCGCAGATCGTCCTTCGTGCGACCCTGGCTCGCGAGCCGCTCGTCCTCCGCCTCGAGCAGGATCAGCGGCCGATCCCTGCGGAGCGTCTCGGTACCGCCGAGCAGCGCGTCGATCTCGCTGCCCTCGACGTCGAGCTTGAGCACGTCGAGCCGGCGGTCGCTGGCGAGCTCGTCGATCGTCGTGACGACGACGTCCTCGTGCTCTTGCGTCGCGACCTTCGGATTCGAGACGGCGTCGCCGATCGTGTTCTGACCCTCGTGGCCCGCCTCCGCGATTGCGAGCTTCGCGTTCCCCGGAGCACGCCCGAGTGCCGCCTGCACCGTCTCGATCGGCAGCGAGTTGAGGCGCACGTTCTCGCTTAGCCGTTGGTATTCGCGCGAGCTCGGCTCGACGGCGATCACCGCTCCCGACGTGCCGACCCGCTTGGCGGCGAACAGCGAATAGATGCCGTCGTTCGCGCCGCCGTCGATGAACGTCATCCCGGCGCGCAGCACCGAGTCGAGGAAGACGAACTCGTTCGGCTCGAATGATCCGCCGACGTAGAGACAGAGACTCATGTCGTTGCCGAGAAACGTCCTGACGCGCAGCCCGTCGTACCAGCGCAGTGTCACCGGTGTGTCGATGCTTCGTTCGCGGTAGTACTGCCACAAGTCCCGCCGGAAACGGATCAGCGGGCTCGGATCGCCGGCGGAGTTGTCGAAGCGCCAGCCGGGCTCGCGCGCCAGCGGGCGTCCGCGCGCGACTGCGCCTGCGGCCAGCCTCACGGCACCTTGGGGCGCGTGCCGGAGAAACGTCAGCCACGCCCGCTCGCGGCGGTCGGCGGGCTCCCGGGCGAGGTCCGAGCTCACGGCGCGGCGACGAGCGGTACGAGCCGGTCGTTCGTCAGCGGCGTGCGCGACGCCACGAAGATCGCACGCAGGAGGTGGCCGTCGCGCGCCGTGTCAAGGTTGTTGCGCCAGTCGACGTCGTAGTCCGGATGCTGCGGCGGTGTTCGTGCGGTGTAGACGTTGTGCACCCCGATACGGTCGAACGCCATCGCCACCCACGCCGGGCTCGGCCGGTGCGCTATGCCTCGCAGCGCCTGGTTCAGCGAGAGGTACTCGTCTTCGAGCCGGAGAATCGGGAGTGCGCTGTCACAGACCATCGTCTCGAGCAGGAAGAGGTCGTCGCAGACGTCGACGAGCTTCCGGAGCACGAGCAGCGGGTCCTCGAGGTGGTAGAGGAGGCCGTAGCAGAAGACGATGTCGAACCTCCCGAACGCTGCGACGTCGTCGCGCTCGACGTCGAGGACGCGCGCATCGTGCCCCGGGTAGAGCCTCTTGGCCTGCTCGACGTTCTCAGGGCGGGCGTCGGTGCTGACGATGCGGCAGCCGCGTCCGACGAAGTACTGGGCGAGGTGGGCCGGCCCGGCGCCGACGTCGAGCACTGAGCGACCGGCGAGGTCGAGACCGAGAGAGTCGAGATGCTCGAGCCGCGCGCGGTTGATCGCGTGTGCGTCTGGCGTCTCGAAGCCCTCGAGCCCGCCGTCGTCGGGGCGCGGCTCGGCGGCGACGTCACGGGTGGAAATGCTCGGCGGCCCGCCGCTCGCCGGCGTGCGGTCCAGCCGCTGGAGGAGCCTGCGCAAGTCCACGATCGTAGTCGTCAGTCGAGCGCGAACGCCGCCTTGTAGTCTCGGCCGAGCGCCGGATCCTGACCGTCCTTGCGCAGGATGCAGTTGCCGACCACGAGCAGGTCGAGCTCGGTGCCCATGAAGCAGCGCCAGGCGTCGTCCGGCATGCAGACGATGGGTTCGCCGCGCACGTTGAAGCTGGTGTTCACGAGGACGCCGCAGCCCGTGAGCTCTTTGAACCGCCGCAGGAGCGCGTAATACCGCGGGTTCGTCTCGGCGTGCACGGTCTGGATTCGAGCGGAGAAGTCGACGTGCGTGACGGCGGGGATGGTCGAGCGTGCGACGTTCAGCTTGTCGAGTCCGCGGCGTGCGTCGTAGTCGGCGGGCAGTTGGAGCCTGTGCTCCTCGCGCACGTCCGCCACGAGCAGCATGTACGGGCTCGCGGCGTCCAGCTCGAACCATTCGGCGACGTCGCCTGCGAGCACCGACGGCGCGAACGGCCGGAAGCTCTCGCGGTACTTGATCTTCAGGTTCAGCTGCTTCTGCATCGTCGACGACCGCGGGTCGCCGAGGATCGAGCGGTTGCCGAGCGCTCGCGGCCCGAACTCCATCCGGCCCTGGAACCAGCCGACCGCCTTCCCGTCCGCCAGCGCCGCCGCGGTGAGCTCGACGACGTCCTCGTCGTCGACGACCTCGTAGCGGGCGCCGAGCGCCTGCAGCCTCGCCTCGACGTCGGGTCCGTCAAACGCCGGGCCGAGGTACGCGCCGGCCATCCCGTCCAACCCCGCGGGCACCGTTCGGGGGTCTCCGCTCAGCAGGTGATACCCGAGAAGTGCCGCGCCGACGGCGCCGCCCGCATCGCCGGCAGCGGGCTGGATCCAGATCTCCTCGAAGCGGCCGTCGCGCAGGATCTTTCCGTTCGTCACGCAGTTCAGCGCGACGCCGCCGGCCATGCACAGCCGCCGCATCCCCGTCTCGTCGGCGAGCGTCCGGGTCATCCGCAAGAGGATGTCGTCGGTCACGGCCTGGACGGACGCGGCGAGATCCATGTCGCGCTGGCGCACCCACGTCTCGGGCGCGCGAGGCGGCCCGCCGAACAGCTCGGCGAACTTCGCGTTCGTCATCGTGAGACCGGTCGCGTAGTCGAAGTACGCCTGGTTCAGACGGAGTGACCCGTCCGGCTTCAGGTCGATCAGGTGGTCGTAGATCAGCTGCGCGTACTTCGGCCTCCCGTACGGCGCGAGCCCCATGACCTTGTACTCGCCGGAGTTGATCCGGAACCCGGTGTAGTACGTGAACGCGGCATAGAGCAGGCCGACCGAGTGCGGGAAGCGCAGCTCCGAGAGCATCGTCAGCTCCCCGCCGCGGCCGACGGCGGTCGTCGTCGTCGCGTACTCCCCGACGCCGTCCACCGTGAGGACGGCTGCTTCCGCGAAGGGCGACGGGAAGAACGCGCTCGCGGCGTGGCTGATGTGGTGCTCGACGAAACGAAGTCGCGAGGGCTCGAGCTCGCCCAGACCAAGAGCCGCGAGCTCGCGCAGTAGGCGCTCGTCCTGCCGCCGTTTGCCGCCGAGCCACTCTGGTGCAGCATGCTTGAACGACTCCCAGCCGCGAGGCGCGAACGCGAGGTAGGCCTCGACGAGCCGCCGCGCCTTGAGATCAGGCCGCTCGTAGAAGACCACGGCATCGACCTCGTCGAGGCGGAGATTCTGCTCTTGGAGGCAGTACGTGACGGCATGGCCCGGGAAGGACGCATCCTGCTTCCGGCGTGTGAACCGCTCTTCCTGGGCGGCGGCAGCGATTCGGCCGTCGGTGACGAGCGCCGCCGCGCTGTCGTGGAAGAAGGCGGAGATCCCGAGGACGTTCACGAGCGCGGCCGAAGATCGTCGACGGAGACGACGTCGCCGCGGCGCCGCCAGTAGGACGCCGCGCGGCGTGACGCCCGGAGCCCGAGTCGGCGTCGCCACACCGGTCGGCCGATCACGCCTATCGGCGTGACGACGGCGAGGAAAAGCCAGCGGGGGCTCACCAGATCGGATAGATGTTGCGGCGCAGGTCTTCGGCCGGCTCCACGGTGACGGGCTCGAGCCGCGGTCGCCAGTCCGCGACCGCCGGCGGTGTTGTGGGCAGGACGCGCTGCAGCTCGTTCGACATGAATGCGCCCACCTGGGCGTACACGCGCGGACGAAAGTGGCATACGTCGAAGAAGTCACGAGTGGCGGTGGCGTATTCATCCGGGTACATGAAGCCGCGGAGATCGATCAGTGGCGTCTCGGTCCGACGGCAGAAGTCGATCACGTGAGCGTTGAAGCGTTCGAGTGCCTCGATCGTGTCGACCAGCCAGCGCTCGTGCTCCCAGTCCCCCCAGAAGTTGAAGTAGTCCTCGGTGATTCCGACCTCGGCGTCCTCGTTCAAGAGCGGCTCGATACCGCGCGATCGCATTTCCGGCAGGAGAGCCGACGGCAGCGTGCAGATCGCGGTGAGATGGTCGGAGGACAGATAGGACCGAAGGCATGCCTCCCAGTACTCGGGTGTCCGCTCGTTGTAGATCAGGTTGTGCCATCCGGTGTAGAAGACGGCGCAGGCGAGCGGGATTCGGTCTCGGAGCGCCTCGTAGCGGCGCGTGACGCTGCTCATCGTGAAACCCTCGACGCCGGCATTGACGACCGCGTAGCCCGGCAGTTCGACGTGGTCCGGCCAGCTGTCGCCCGCGAGGCCACCGCTCGTGCCGATGACGCCGAGCGTCGTGCTGTCGCCGAAGAACGCGATGACCGGCTCACCTTCGTCGGGCTCATCGCCGCGGCAGCCCAGTGAGTTCGTCTGAACCATCAGTGCGTCGCCGCTCCAGATCGTCGTTCGTGGGAGAAGGAAGCCGGTCAGGAAGTCGGTGTAGAGCGCTCTACGCTCGGCGTAACTCTCGAACACGTAGTCCGGGTCGATGCGAAGCACGGAGCTCGCCTTGCCCGCCGAGCGGGAGCGGAGCGTCATCTGGAGGAAGGGCGGCGGCGGCAGGACGATCGGGTCTGCGCGAACACGCAACTTCCGAAGGAGGACGCCCGCGCGCTCGTGCAGCCACGCCTTCGGCGTCAACTTGCGGTCGTCGATGCCCCGGAGGGTCGGCACCCGTCGATGGTAACGAGGGCCTTCCAGCGGTCGTTACGATCAACGGAATGGCGCTCGACACGAGCACGGAGGCGCCGCGCTCGATTGCCGCCGGCCGGCCCCGGGTGCTCCCGGAGACGCTGGCGGCGTTCGGCGGCTTCGCTCTCATCACCGTCGTCGCATTCGGGCTCTACGCCTACGTACGCGCGCCGGTGCTCAATCCCGAGACCTATCTGGATCCGTGGATCTACACCGCCCTTTTCACGAACTTCGACTACCTGTACCACGCGTTCACGTGGGCGTATTGGACATCGCGCTTGCCGTGGATCATCCCCGGAATCACGGCGAACTGGCTGCTGTCGCCGGTGGCTGCGTTCTTCGCCCTGCACACCGTCTATTTCATTGCATCGGCGGGTTCCGTGTTCGCGCTCGCGCGACGGTTCTTCAATCTCGACGCCGCGCTGGTCGCTGCCGGCGCGTTGATGCTGTCACCGCTGTTCTTCGACGCGAACAACAACGACTATCCGGATGGGGCGACGATCACGTATCTACTGCTCGCGGGTTGTTTCGCGATTGGTCGCCCCGCGGTTCGGCACCGGCTGCTCCGCATGGCCGTCGCCGGCTTCTTCGCGGCCGCCGCGTTCGGGACGCAGATCTATGCGTCGGTGGCGATTCTCGGGTTGATGCTCGTGTACGGCATCGTCGAGTCGGGCGAACGCGGATTCATCGGGCGTCTCTGGCGGGACGCGGCGGCGGCCGCGGTCGGCGCGCTCGCGCTTCTCGTCGGGTGTGGCTCCGTCGCCAAGACGCATGGCGGCGAATTCCTGTTCTTCATGCCTTCGTGGCGGTACGCGCAATCGATTCAGCTCTCGCGGTGGAAGCGACCAGGCTACGAGTGGATGCTTCAGGAAGGACAGCTACTCATTCCGCTGTTCTTGGCGCTCCTCCTCATTGTCCTGCTCGTGCGCACCCAGTTTCGCGCGTGGAGGCACGACCCGAGCCTTCGCTTTGCCGTCGGCACAGCTGTATTCCTCGTCTACGCCGACGTCTTCCTGGGGATCTGGGAATTTTTCGGCGGCGGTGACTTTCTCGAGGTCTACTACTACTTCAGCCTTTTCCTCGTTCCCAGCTCGCTCGCCTTGGCGTCGTGCGCATGGTTGATCGGGGGAGACGAGGGCACGCGCGGCGCTCGCCGGTGGGGTACGGCTGCCGCGCTCGCCGCGGCCTGCGTCCCTGTCCTTGCGATCTACCGCTTCGACGCTGCTCCGCTGTCCCGCGGCGGCTTCTACCTGACTGCCGCCCTGATGGGTTCCGCGGTCGCGCTCACCGCTGTGTTGCGGTTCATCCGGCGGCGGCGTATCTCATCGCTGGTTGCAGGCGTCGCCACCGTTCTCCTCGTGGGCGGACCGGCCTATGGAGCAGCAAGCGGATACACGCCGCACACGGTCTTTGGTGCGACGCACAGCTACCGGATCCGCGCGGAGACTCTCGACATGTCGCTGCAACTGATCGACTTCATGCGTCGCGCCGGCCTTCAGAAGACGATGCCGCCGACGAACTTCTGGTACGACGGCTACCGCTACAAGAATCTCAACGGCCTTCAGTCCGCGTATCTCTGGGGGATCACGTGGATCGGCCGCGATATGCCGCACCTCGCTAGACCGGACCTCGAGCTGCTGCGGCAGCGAAAGCCGCCCTACCTCGTTCTCATCTGCGGCGAGCCCGGATGCGCGGGGGGTCGAAACGCTTTGGAGGCTGCTGGAGTCCGACTGCGGTTCCGCGCAGCGACGATCCTCCAATCCGGCGATCAACGCTTCTGGGTGAACGCGTATCGGCTCCCGCAGTACAAGGTTTACAACCCGAACTCGCAGGCTTCGTGGTGGCGATTTGCATCGCGGCTCGTCGCGCCCTCGACAGCGCCGGCTGTCCGGTCGTGGTCATTCAGGCGTGCCGTACCAACTGGCTGGAACGGCGACATGACGCGTGGGAACGGCAGCACGATTGTGAACACGCGGGCGCGGAAGTGGAATTACGAAGTCGTTTCGCCGAAGCTGCGGCTCGAGCCTGGCCGGTATCGCATCTACCTCGACGGCCAGGTCGTGAACGGAGGCCTCGACCTCGGTGTTCTCGACACCGATGCGAACAAGTGGATTGCGCAACGCTTCTATTGGCGCGGTCAGCGCGGCTTCGACCGCCGCTCGATGATGACGCCCTTCACGCTCACCGAGGCTCGGACCGTCGAGATCGTGCTCTCCAACTGGGTGCCGACCGACCAGGCATCTCGGTGGGAGCTCCGTGCGATGCAGCTCGTTCGCATCAAGCCGTGAGTCCGGCACGGGCGCTGCCCGAGATCTTCAGGCGGTTCGACCCTTGGGAGGGTCACGTTCCGCCGGGCTGGACGGCGAATTGGCTCGGCGTTATGACGCGCGCGGGGATCCAGGGGCTGTCCTCGCCCGGCGGTCGCTCCGCGTTCGCGCCCCCGGAGCCGACCGAGGACTTTTTCGAGTGGCTGAGCGTGCTGGAGAGCGTGGTCGAGTCGACGGGTTGCTACACGATCGTCGAGCTCGGGGCCGGCTGGGGGCGGTGGCTCGTGAACGCCGCCGCCGCCGTGCGGCAGCTCGACCCGCAACGGGCCTTTCTGCTCGTCGGCGTCGAGGCCGAGCCGACGCACTTCGCCTGGCTCCGGCGTCACCTGCTCGACAACGCGATCGATCCCGACGAGCACCTGCTCATCCGGGCCGCCGTCGCCGCTCGCGACGGCCGCGTCCGGTTTCGCGTCGGCGATCCAGCGGCGTGGTACGGCCAGGCGATCGAGCCGGCCGATCCCGCGGCGAAGGCGTCGGGGCCGGTCAGCCGGCTGCTCCGGTGGGCGCACAACACGGCGGATGATCGCCGCCGCTCACGTCCGGTGAAACGTTTGCGGGCGCTCTCGCTCGAGACGATTCTTCGTCCGCTCGACCTCGTCGACCTCGTTGACGCAGACGTTCAGGGCGCAGAGGCCGATCTCTTTGAGGCCGCCGCGGACGTGCTCGACGCGAAGGTTCGCCGGGTTCACGTCGGCACGCACGGCGCCGAGATCGAGGAGCGCCTACGGACCTTCTTCGGCGGTCTCGGCTGGGAATGCAGATTCGACTTCGCCGGCGGCGGCGAGCGGGAGACGCCCTGGGGCCCCGTCCTCTTCGAGGACGGGGCCCAGAGCTGGGTCAACCCTGTGCGACGCGCTCCGGCGTGAGCTCGCCCTTGCCGAGCTCGACGTATTCGACGGTGCCGGCGAAGCTCTCGCGAGGCAGGAGGCGCCAGCAGTCGATCACGACGCGTGGCTTCCCCGAGCGGGCGAGCCGCTCGGGATCGAGCTGTCTGAACTCGTCCCACGCCGTCGCGATGACGACCGCATCGGCCTCGGCGACGGCGTCCTCGATCGAGTCGACGATCCGGCCGGCGCCGGCGAGCGCGCGTTCCGCGTTGCGCGCAGCGGCCGGGTCGTACGCGACGACGTCGACACCACGCCGGGCGAGCGCGCGGACGAGCAGCATCCCCGGCGCCTCCTCGACGACGTCCGTGTTCGGCTTGTACGAGAGCCCCAGCACGGCGACCGTGCCGCCGTCCGGGATTCGCGTCTCGGCGAGGTCGGCCAGCCGCTCGATGCCGTCCCGGTTCGCCGAGTCTGTCGCCTCGGCGACGAACGCCGGTGCGCCGAGCTCACGAGCCAGCGTCGCAAGGGCCACGTTGTCGCGCGGGAAGCACGGCCCTCCGTAGCTGATCGCGCCGCGGAGGTACTTCCTGCCGATTCGCGTATCGAGGCCGATCGCGTCCGTCACGACGTCGACGTCCGCGCCCGGCAACCGCTCGCACATGCGCGCCAGCATGTTCGCGTACGCGATCTTCGTCGTCACGAACGTGTTGACCGACAGCTTCGCGAGCTCGGCGTTCACAAAGCTCATCCGGGCTACCGGAGCATCGGTCTCGACCACGCGCCGGTACAGCGCCTCGAGCATCGCTCCGGCGCGGTCGTCCGACTCGCCGACAAGCAGGAAGTCCGGGTGGAGGAAGTCGCGGATGACGCTGCCGAGCGCGATGAACTCCGGGCTGTAGCAGACGCCGAAGTCGACGCCGCAGGTCTTGCCGCTCGCGCGCTCCAACGCAGGCACGACCTCGGCTTCGGTCGATCCCGGCATGACGGTGCTCGTCAGGACGACCGTGTGGAACCCGTCCTTCTCGGCGAGCGCCGCCCCGATCGTCTCGCACGCCGGTAGCACCCACTTCAGCGAGAAGCCGCCGTTCTCGTCGCTCGGCGTCGCAACGACGATGAACGTCAGATCGGACTGCAACACGGCAGCGCCGAGGTCGGTCGTCGCCGAGATCCGCTCACGGTTCTCGGCCAGCAGCTCGCCGAGCTGCGGCTCGAAGACCGGAGCGTGGCCGTCGCCGATCGTTGCCACCTTCTGCTCATCGACGTCGACACCGATGACGTCGAAGCCCTTCGACGCTAGGCAGGCAACCATCGGCGAGCCGAGCTTTCCGAGGCCAACGACGGTCAGCGTCTTCGGTACGTCTGTCATGCAACCTCCGTCTGGGCGTGTGCGCCGATCCGTTCCCGCGACGGCGCCGTCTCAACCAGCTGTTCGCCGGCGAACCCCCAGTCGTCGTCGTTGAACGCGATCGGTCTCCTCGTCTTGTACATCTCGTAGATCCATGCCATCAGCTGCTCATTCGAGATCTGCGGGATCGCCGCGCGCTCGAGCCGCTCGCTGAGGTCCTTCGACTCCGGCTTGAAGCCGCCGCCGTGCTCGATGTGGTAGACGGGCGCCTTGAGGCGCTGCTCCCGGACGCCTGCGTAGTGCGCCTGGTAGAGCACGAGCCCGTCGATGTGCATCGAGTACATCTCGAGCTCCGCATAGCCGCCCGCACGAAGCCACGCATCCCTCGCCATCAGCGTGAAGTCGCCCGAGGCGTTCGTGTGGAGCCGCAGGCGCGACTTCTCCCACTCGACGGCATCGAGGAAATCCTGGGTCCGGCGCCGGGCGTCGGCCAGCGCGAGCGTGATCGCGTGCCAGAGCAGCGTCGGGAGCCGCAGCCACGGTGACGCGGCTCCAGCCGCGGTCGCCGACGCGACCGCAGTCTCGTCCCGCGCGCTCGTGACTGTCAGCAGCCGACGCAGCCGACGCCGCACGCGCTTCGGCACCTGTCTCGGATCGTTGAAGCCGGCCACGATCCAGTAGGCAAAGGCATAGACGCGCCAGGCCAGATAGCGGACGAGATGAGTTCGCGCGATGAGATGGTGCGGCAAGACCCGCAGGAGAACAGGGACATCCTTGTAGATCCGGTACTTCCGGCCCGTCAGCAGGTCAACGGTCGAGTCGTAGTAGTTCGCCCGCACCGCTCGTCGCCGGCAGAACTCGAGCTGCTCGTCCATCGACCATGACGGATCGATCTCCGCCGGCACGTCGATGCGGTCGGCGCGGTACACGCGATCGTGCGCGAGTCGTTGGGCAGCGAGGACCTCCATCAGCTCGTTCGAGAGCAGGATGTCGATGTTCGTGGCGACGACAAACTCCCCGCGCGCGCGCCGGATACCGACGTTCTTGCCGATCATCTGGAAGAGCGGCAGGCGATCCGAGTGCTCGAGCGTCGCGTGCAGCTCGTGCGGCACCTCGATGATGCGCACGTCGCACCACTGGCTCTCGGGCCAGCTCAAGACGTCCGCGAGGCGAAGCCGGTCCGCCGGTGGGTTCCATTCGACGAGCACGAGCTCGGTCGGAAGATGGAAGCGCTCGCTCTGCGCCATCAGCCCGTTGATGAACAGCTGTGTGCGGTAGAGCGGATTGCCTCCGTGGTCGTCGTTCCGCGCCGTCGCGACCACGGTGAGATAGGGCTCAGCCACGGTGCTCTCCGACGACGACGGGCACGTCCATGCGCTCGACGTTCCAACGGTGGCGGACGAGCACGGGTGCGGTGTGATTTTCGCCGGGTATGACGCCGGTGCCGAAGTAGTCGGTCGGGACGATCGCGAACGGCGATTGCCGGGTCGCACGGTCGACGATCTCGCCGCCGACGTGGTGGAGCGTCGCCGAGATCCAGTAGGTGCCCGGCTTGAGCGGCAGCTCGTCGATCTCGCACACCACGGTCGCGCCGTCGCCGAGGTCGATCCCCGCAAGCGGCCGCTCGGGATCGAAATCGGTCGAGACGGTGACGTACTCGCCACCGAGGCTGGCGTGGATGCCGATCGTGAGCCGAAGACCGTCGCCGCGCAGGCGATCGGAGGCGGTGAGGCCGACGCGAATCGCGACGGGGCGGTTCGCACGAACGCCGTCGCGACCGCCCTCGGGCACGACCTCGACGCGCGTGATGCGCGCGGCGCCCGTCCCCTCCCGCTCCTCGTCCGCACTCTTGCCGTCGCCGATCGACCGGCTCGAGAGATACCGCGCGATCGCATCGTCGACGCTGCCCTGGAAGACGAGCGCACCCTCGTTGAGGACGATCGCCTGATCGCAGAGTCGCGCCACGGAGCTCACGTCGTGGCTGACGAAAACGACCGTGCGGCCGCTCCGCGTCATCTCGGTGATCCGCTCGAGGCACTTCTCCTGAAAGGCGCGGTCGCCGACGGCGAACACTTCGTCGAGCAGCAGGATCTCGGGATCGAGGTGCGCGGCGACGGAGAAGGCGAGCCGGACGTACATGCCGGTCGAATAGCGCTTGACCGGGACATCGATGAAGTCGCGCACGCCGGAGAACTCGACGATCTCGTCGAACTTCGCCGCTGTCTCGGCGCGCGTCATGCCGAGCACGGCACCGTTGAGGAAGACGTTGTCGCGTCCGCTGAGCTCCGGATGGAACCCCGTGCCGACCTCGAGCAGACTGCTGACGCGGCCGTGCAACTCGGCAGAGCCTTCGGTCGGATCGGTGATCGACGCGAGGATCGAGAGGAGCGTGGACTTGCCGGCGCCGTTCGGTCCGATCACGCCCAGCACTTCGCCCTGGCGAACGTCGAAGGAGACATCCCGGAGCGCCCAGATCTCCTCGCGCAGCGGCTCGAGCGGCTGCGCCACCGCACGTCCGCGCAGCCGCCGCGCCGTGATCGACACGCGGTCGCTGAGGCTCGTCGGCCGCGAATGCGTCCAGATGCGGTAGCGCTTGCCGAGGCCGCGGGCCGAGATGACGACGTCGCTCATCGGCTCAGGCGTCGTCGGCGAGCGTGCGCTCGAGTCGGGCGAAATGAAGGAGGCCGGCGGCGAGCATGGCGAACGAGATGGCGACGGCGACGGCGAGCAGCCCGTGTGGCGCGGGCGTCCCGAGCAGCGACCAGCGGAACGCGAGGATCAGGCCGACCAGCGGGTTCAGCGCCTGGATCACCGTCTCCCACGAATGGCCGGGCGTCTGCAGGAGGTAGGCGACCGGGCTCAGGAAGAACCAGAGCTGCACGATGAACGGCAGCGCCTGGCCGATGTCGCGGTAACGGACATTCGTGGCGGAGAGGAACAGCGACAGGCCGAGGGTCAACGCGAACGTCACGAAGAGCAGGGGCGGCACGAACACGAAGCGCCACGAGGGATGGCGGCCGTACACGCCGGCCATCACGAGAAAGATCCCGAGCGCAATCAGGAAATCGACGAACACCGACACGACGGCCGCGAGCGGGATAAGCAGCCGTGGCGCGGATGTCTTTGTGACGATCGGGATGTTCGAGACCAGGCTGTCGGAGCCCATCATCACGCCGCGCGAAACGAAGATCCATAGCGTCAGACCCGAGAGCGCGAACAGCGGATACGGCGTCCCCGGCACGTTCACCCGTGCGAGATGGCTGAAGGCGAACGTGTAGACGAGCATCATTGCGAGCGGCTGGAAGACCATCCATGCCGCTCCGAGCGCGGTCTGCGCGTATCGCACCTTGATGTCGCGCCAGACGAGGAAGGCGAACAGCTCCCGGTACCGCCACAGTTCACCCGGGCGGATCGGGATGCGCCCCTTCGTCGGGCGGATGACCTGGACCGATGTGGCGACGACGCTCATGCGAAATCGGCCGGCGGCGACCGGCATTCGCGCAGTCTAGGCGAGGTTTGTCAGGGGACCGTTAGCTGGAGAGCACCGTCGCTAGCATCGCTGCGTGACCGGCGGCGAGCGGCCGATTCGCGTGCTTCGTGTGATCGCGCGCCTGAACGTCGGCGGGCCTGCCCTGCATGTCTCGTACCTGAGCCGCGAGCTCGATCGGGTCGGCTACGAAACGACGCTCGTCGCCGGCCGGATCGGCGGCAGCGAGGGGTCGATGGAGTACGTCGCCGATGAGCTCGGCGTGCGGCCGCTCTACGTCTCGGAGCTGCAGCGCGAGATCTCGCCGCTGGCCGACGCGATCGCAGCGCGACGGCTCCTGCGGATCATCCGCGACCTCCGCCCCGACGTCCTCCACACCCATACGGCGAAGGCGGGCGCCGTCGGGCGGCTGGCGGCGCTTCTCGCCGGGCCGGCGCGGCCGAAGATCGTCGTCCACACGTTCCACGGGCATGTGCTCCGCGGCTATTTCAACCCGGCGAAGACCGAGGCGTTCCGCCAGCTCGAGAAAGGCCTTGCGCGGGCGAGCGACGCGCTGATCGCGGTCAGCCCGGAGGTGCGCGACGACCTCGTCGAGCTCGGCGTTGCGCCGGCCGAGAAGATCGCCGTCCTCCGGCTCGGCCTCGACTTCTCCTCCCGGCTTGCCGCTCCGGCCGGTGCGCGCGAGCTGCTCCGTCGCGAGCTCGGGATCGGCGATAACGCATTCGTCGTCGCGTGGCTCGGCCGGATGACCGAGATCAAGCGGGCGGACGATCTCCTCCGTGCGTTCGCGCTTTTGCACGCGCGGCAGCCGCGCGCGGAGCTGCTCGTCGTCGGCGACGGGCCGCTGCGCGTCGACCTCGAGGTGCTCGCGGGCTCGCTCGGGATCGCCGACCGCACGCACTTCACCGGTTTTCGCGGCGACGTCGGTGTCGTCTACGCAGCCGCTGACGCCGTGGCGCTGACTTCGGCGAACGAGGGGACACCGGTCAGCGTCATCGAGGCGCAGGCCGCTGGGCTGCCGGTCGTCTCGACGGACGTCGGCGGCGTTCGCGACGTCGTCGTCGACGGTGCATCGGGCTTCGTCGTCGGCCGCGGCGATGTGGAAGCAATTGCCGACCGGCTCGAGCGGCTGGCGACCGACAGCGGCCTGCGCGCGCAACTCGGTGCAGCGGGGCAGGGACGCGCTGTCTCGCGCTACGGCGTCCCGAGGCTCGTCGACGATGTCGATCGCCTCTACCGCGAGCTGCTTGCACGTGCAGAGCCGCGCACGCACAGGATCATCGGCGAACGTCCCCGCCCGCTCGCGCCGTCGCTGCCGGCGTTGCGCGTTTCGCGCGCGAACCGCTCGCTGCGCATCGTCCTCGTCTCGCAGTACTTCCCGCCGGAGGTCGGCGCGACGCAGTCGCGGATGCAGTCGTTCGCCGAATTTCTCGCGGAACGCGGTCATCAGGTCACGGTCATCTGCGAGTTTCCGAACCATCCGCTGGGCGTGATGCCGCAGGAGTACCGCGGCCGCATCCTCGAGGACGACCGTTCCAATCCCTACCGCGTGCTTCGCGTCTGGGTGCGGACGAGCGCCGAGAAGACTCAGATGACGCGCCTGTCCTTCTATCTGTCCTTCATGGGGCTCGCGACGGCAGCTGCGCCGCTGGCCGGGCCGGCCGACGTCGTGGTGGCGACGACGCCGCCGCTTTTCACGGCGGTGGCCGGCCTCGCGATCGCCCGGATGAACGCGGCTCCTTTCGTGCTCGACGTTCGCGATCTCTGGCCGGCTGCGGCCACGAGCCTGCTGCAGATCTCCCCGGGATGGGAGACCCGGGCCGCCGAGCTGATCGAGCGCGTGCTCTACCGGTCTGCCGCGATCACGACGGCCGTCACCAGGCCGTTCTGCGAGCACATCGACGTGATCCGCGGCGACAGGCCTCCGACCGTCCTGCTCCCGAACGGCACGATCCCGCAGTTCTTCGTGGGCGGGAACGGCACTCACACACGAGGCGATCGGTTCGTTGCGACCTTCGCGGGAATTCTCGGCATCGCCCAGGCGCTCCCGTCGGTGCTCGATGCGGCCGCGCTGCTCGACGACGTTGCGGATGTGCAGCTGATCGGCGAGGGCCCGCTGAAGAGCACGCTCGTCGATCAGGCGCGGGAGCAGGGACTGCAGAACGTCCGCTTCCATCCGCAGGTCGCGCTCGAGGACGTGCCGCCGCTACTCGCCGCCAGCGACGCGCTGCTCGTGCCGCTGTCCGGTCATCCGACATTCGAGCAGTTCGTCCCGTCGAAGCTGATCGACTTCATGGCGGTCGGACGGCCGGTCGTCCTCTCGGCGGCCGGCGAGGCAGCGCGCATCCTCGAGCGGTCGGGCGGCGGGCTCGCGGTCGCGCCGGAGTCGCCCGACGAGCTTGCGGGCGCGATCCGCTGGCTCGCAGCGCATCCTGCCGAAGCGGCCGAGATGGGGCGGCGCGGGCGGTCGTTCGCGCTCCGGCGGCTTCGGTCGTCGCAGGCGGCGCGGCTCGAGCAGGTGCTGTACGACGCCGTCGGGGTCCCCATCGAGCGCCGTTAAGCTCGGCACCCGTGGACAACGCGAATTACGACCCGAAGCTGCTCGCACAGGTCGTCGCCGACGGTGTGCTTGCAGACGACCCGTTCGTGCTCGTCGACGTCGGTTGCGGTCTCGGGATCGATCCCGGGTGGCGCCTATTCGGCAAGCACCTGACGGGGTATGGCTTCGACCCGCAGCTCGCCGAGATCGAGCGATTGCGCAAGGAAGAGCGTGGCCGGATCGAGTATCGCGCTGCATTCGTCGGACTTCCGGACGACCATCCGTTGCGCCGGCGACGCGCGGCCCGGCTGCACGAGGAGTCGTACTTCACGCCCTTCGGGAGGACGAGCGCTGCGGTCGCGATCGCCCGTGCGGCGGAGCAGGGCGACGCCACCTTCTACGAGACGAACGCGTGGCCCGCGCTCGAGCTCGCAACGGAGACGATCGGCCTCGCCGAGGCGTTGCGCCGCGAGGGAGCCGGCACCGTCGACTTCGTCAAGATCGATACCGACGGCAGCGACCTCGATGTCTTGCTTTCTTTCGAGGAGATGCTCGAGCCCGCGAGCGTGCTCGGTCTCATGGTCGAAACCCCGTTCACCGGCAGCGACGACGAAAGTGCCAACACGTTCCACAACATCGATCCGGTGTTGAAGCGGCACGGCTTCCAGCTCTACGCGATGACCATGAACCAGTACGCGCGTGCGGCGCTTCCCACGCAGTTCAAGTACTCGATCTTCGCTCAGACGATCTCCGGTCAGCCGATGTGGGGAGATCTCGTGTACCTCCGCGACAGCGTCCACCCTGACTGGCGGCGATACGGCGATCTTTCGACGACAAAGCTGGTCAAGCTCGCATGCCTCTACGAACTGTTCGAGGTTCCCGACTGCGCCGCTGAGCTTCTCGTCGCGCATCGCGATCAGCTCGAGGAGATCGTGGACGTCGACGAGCTGCTCGGTCTGCTGACGCCTCGCGTCGGCGGCGAGACGCTGCGGTATGACGACTACGTTGCACGCTTCGAGAACGACCCGACGAGCTTCTACCCCGCAAGGATGACAGCGGAGACTCCAGCGACCGCCGCTACTCCTCGTCAGGAGACGCTCGCGTCGCGCGGGCGTCAGCTCGCAGCCCGCGTTCTTCGCCGCTAGAGGCGTTCGAGGATCGCGTCCACGTGGTGCGTCCACGTGTACCGCTCGAGGACGCGTTGCCTGGACCGTTCGGCGAGGCGCGCGCGACGGCCCGGGTCGGCGACGAGCGCCTTCAGCCCGCGCAGCAGATCGCCGGGATCACCCGATCGGACGAGCACGGCGAGATCGTCGCGGAGCACGTCGCCGATCTGATCGAGATCGCTCGCGACGATCGGCTTCGCTGCGGCCATGTACTCGAACAGCTTCGTCGGCGACCCGAAGAACGGGCTGCCGTCGACGTTCGGGACGTGCGGCGAGACGAGGATGTCCGACGCGGCGAGATGGAGCGGTGCCTCCGACTGCGGCACGAGGCCCGCGATCGTCGTGATGTCGCCGAGGCCCTCGAGCTCGCTGCGCACCGTCGGCATCGTCAGCCCGTCGCCCACGAGCAGGTAACGGACGTTCTCGCGACGCGCCCACGCTGCGCCGTCGCGAATCGCCCGCGCGAAGACGTCGACGCCGTGCCACTGCCCGAACGTTCCGACGAAGGTCACGACGGTCGCATCGTCGGCGATCCCGTAGCGGTCGCGCAACGCAGCACGCTGCGCGTCGGTGAAACGCCGCGGATCGAACGCATCAGCGTCGACGCCGTTCGGGTGCCAGACGACCCGGCTCTCGTCGACGCCGCGTGCTACGAGCTCGTCGGCAAGCGCCCGCGACACGGTGACGACGAGGTGCGCGTGGCGCAGGCTCGCTTCCTCCGCCGCGAGTGCGAGCTGTTCGTAGCGAAGCGGCCGCCCCCAGTTTCGTGCGACCCAGACCTCGGAGCCGTTGTACTCCAGCACGAGGGCCACGTCGTGCCGCCGCGCGAGCACGGCGCCGGCATAGCTGCCGACGGAGTGGCGCTGGTAGACGAGCGTCGGCTGCACGATGTCCCGCAACTGGGCCGGTACG
Organism: Gaiellaceae bacterium; assembly: GCA_036503495.1. Classification (GTDB taxonomy): domain Bacteria; phylum Actinomycetota; class Thermoleophilia; order Gaiellales; family Gaiellaceae; genus Palsa-739. The sequence continues at coordinate 11,571 of DASXWV010000013.1, read as the reverse complement.
CCGCGCCCGAATCGGTAAAGGTTCGCTTCCACCGGCAACGCGTAGCGCTTCGGCGGACGTAGGCGACGAACCGCGACGCGCTCGTCGATGCCGACCGGCGCCGGTGCCGTGGCGAGCTCAACTGCGTCGGCGCGGTGGGCGAGGCCGTTGACGACACCGGCGACGTGCGCGACCGAGCCGCCGGCGGTGACGCCGAACCACAGGTTCGCGTTGAGATACAGGACGCGCTCGAGCGACGAGTCGGCACGCCGCGGCTCCACTGCGAGGAGCGCGGCCGTCTCGCGCTGTGCTCGCCGCAGCTCGGCCTGCGCCGCGACGCTCGTGGTCGCGAGCTGCAATCCGTGCAGTGCACCCCGCCGTCGTGTTGTCGATTCGCGTCGCCCGTCACCGTGCGCGATCTCGATCGACCGCGCGGCCGTCAGCGAGGCGACGACCTCGAGAATCGGCAGCAGCGTTTCGCTCGCCGGATCCTCGAGCGCGATCAGGCACGTGCCCCGAAGCCGGCGCAGCCACGCGGCGAGCTGTGTCGGCGGAAGACGGCGGAGCTCTGGCAGGACGACGACTTCGTCGACCCCGAGTTGCTCGCGGAACCGGCCGGAGATCGGATAGGCGGAGAGCGCGAACGTCATGCCGGCGCGATCGTCACGGTCAGCGGGGCGAGTGGGCCGCTGCGGCGGAAGACGATTCGGCGGGACGCCACGCGTACGCCGTACGACGGCGAGACCCAGGCGTCCTCGACCGCCGTGTTCCAGTCGCCCTGCCAGCGAAGCGCGAACGCGCCGAGGCTCGCTTCGCCGTTGCCGAGAGTCGGCTCGATCCCCGGGACGAAGTGGTACGGGATCTCGATCTCGTGCACGCCGTCCCCCTCGAACTCGTCCTCGACGACGAGCGTGTGGGTCGCCGGATCGAGCGTGATCGTCCGGACGGGCCGCACCGGCTCGGCCAGTCGCAGGTAGCCGGTGTGCGAGCCGCGGAACCGCAGCGGCTTGGCGACGCGGACCTCCGGCTGCGCGTCGTTCTCCAACTGCCACAGCGATTCCGGGATCCGATTCTGCTCCGCGCCGTCGATGCGCGGCGTGTTGTGCGCCGCGGTCGCGCGAAAGCGATTGCGCTCTTGCGGCGACGCGGTGTAGACGTAGGAGCCCGAATCGGTGATCAGCCGCTGCCCGTCGAGTACTGCCTCGAAGGAGAGGCAGTCGTTGTGCCCGTGGCCGCCGCGCCCGGCGAGACCGACCGGCCCGCAGTCGACGAAGATGTGGTCGTCACCGGACGCGAGGACGAAGACACCGCCGCCGGGGAACGCGTGGGAGTGCGCGGCCTCTACGCCGAGCAGCTGCGGGAGGCCGCGGTGATCGCGCGGCTGCCGCCCATCGAGCGGAAGCGCGCGCGCGTCGTCCGAGTCGCCCCAGAGCGGCGTCAACCCGTCCGGCCCGGTGAGGGCGACGGTCACGCCCGCCATCGACCTGAGGCGGGACCGGTACGCCTCGGGCACGACGAGGCCGAGCTGCTGCCGGTAGAGCATCGGCAGTGCGAAGAGCTCGCCGACGAGACGGTGGTACGCGGCGGACGCCTCGAAGTCGACGCCGTCGTCGTAGACCTGGCGCGGCAGCTCGCCGACCAGCAACTGCCAGCCGTCGTCCGCCCACGCCCGGCGGTCGAAGAGGAGCCCGGCAAAAACGAGGCCTGCGGCATCGGCTGTGAAGTGATTCCCGTTGACGTCCGAGCGCTCGAGGTGGCGGCGCGTGTAATCGCCGTGCAGCCACAGGCTGCGGAGGAAGCGGCTGCGGAAGCCCGGGTCCGCCCAGGACTCGCTCCGACCCAGCGCCCCGAGCAGCCAAGACCAGCTGAGAACCCGTAACGCCACCTCCATCGTCACCGCCCAGTTCACGGTGCCCGCGTACGGATTCGCGGCGATCCATTCGTCGAGAACATCACGGGCCGCGGCCGCATAGCGTTCGTCGCCCGTCTGTGCGTACGCCTGTCCGGCCGGCAGCAGCCACTGGACACGTGAGATCTCCCACGGCAGCTTCACGTCGGCGACGCCTGCGCGCACGTAATCCATCCGCGGCGAATAGCCGTTCGGCCAGCGGACGCCGGTCGTCGGGTCCCGGTTCCAGTCGATCGGAGTTCCGAGCTCGATCGCCCCGCTGCCGAGCAGGTCGACACGTCGCGCCACCGCCGCCTCTGCCGCGGCGATCACGTCGTGCTCCGGCTCGACGTCGAATGCGGGCGCGCGTCGCACGCAGCGTTCCCACAAATCGTCGATCGAGCGTGCTCCGGCTGCGCGCAACAGCGTCGGCTCGTCGAACCGGGAGCCACGGCGCGGCGACAGGATCCGCTCGAGCTCTGTTTGCGCTTCCGCGATCGCCCGCCGCGCGACCACGCGGGGCGGCTTCCGCGCCGCGCGCGCAAGCACCCGCACGTACCTCACAGTCGAACCACGGCGTGCTGCGAGTGGAGCGCGACGGTGGCAACGACCAGCGCGAGGGCGGACAGCGCCGCAACCCATGCGCGCCGCTCACGAAACGCGTCGCGCAGAGGCGCGGCGATGTGGCTGCTGTCACCTCGGGCCGCGACGAGGTCTGCGGCACGCGCCGCGACCTCGCAACCTGCAAGAAGCGCCAGGAGCCCGACGGCGGAGAGGAACCCGACGCCGTAGACACCGGGAATCGTCAGGACCGGCGCGGTGAACTGGATCAGGATGGTCGGAAGGGTGAGAAGCGTGGCGATCCGGAACAAACGCCGGCGGCGGCCGTAGAGGAGGAACGCCGGCAGCAGGACGAGCCCGGGCAGGAACCGCTTGAGTGCGTCGTTCGCCTCGACCGCGGCCTTGTCGGCATACGTGTGAGCGACGAAGCCGGGATCGGTGCGCACGATGTGGAAGTAGAGGCGGCGGAGGATGGCGGAATAGCGCGGAGAGAGGAACGGGGCGCTCGGGTCGACACGCCGGACGGCGGCGGCCGCGACACTGTCGCTCCACCGGATTCCATACTTGTTCGGGAGGTAGCCGAGGCCGATGTAGGCGGAGTGCCAGAGCGGGTGCCCGGACGAGGAGACGTTGCGCCACGTCGGATGCGCATCGATGTACGCCGCGATCTCATGATCGCGGTACGCCTCGACGCCGCGGATCAGCGCGGGCCGGATCGACAGATATGCCGCGACCACGAGGGCCGCGACGGCGACACGACGCCGCCATGCGGGCGCACGGGCGACGGCGACTGCCAGCGCGGCGATCGCGACACCGAGGCCCGCCTGACTCCGAATCGAGCTTGCGTAGCTGCCGACGAACGCCGTGCCGACGCACACCGCCGTGCTGAGGCGTGTCCACGGCCGCGTCGCCGCGAGGAAGAGCAGCGGGAGGCAGAGGAGCGCACACCAGCCGCTGATCCAATAGATGTCCGAGTTCGCGAGAAACGTGAAGGCGCCGAGGAAGAGTGGAGCTACGACGCCTGCGGCAACCGAGCCGAAGAGCTCGTAGAAGACGAGCGGGTACACGAGCGCGAGGAGCGCGAAGGAGCCAAGTGCGAGCAGCTTCAGCAGGATCCTCGGGTCGTGGATACCGAGAGCCCGCCCTGCCTCGGGAAGGTAGAGAAACACGCCTGGATCGTCGGTGTGCGCAGCTGAGTAGTAGCTCTGCGCCGGCGTCGTCCGCCACGATTGCGAATACGGTAGCGTCGACGCGAGCAACGGAGGTCCGCCGTGGTCGACGACGTCGATCGCGCTCGTGAGCGCCGCAATGCGCGAGCCCATGATCGTCACGCGGGACGTGTTCCACACGTGCCACGCGGCCACGAGAGCGAGGACGGCGAGGACGATCCCGTAGAGGAGGAGCGCGCGGCGCGCGCTCATCGGCGTCTGCCGGCGGTGACGTACTGCGCGCCCAGCGGCAGCCGGCGCAGATGGTGCTCCAGTTCGCGGAGCGCCGGCCGGCGGAACGGGTGAAAGACGATGTACTCGGAGTGGACGTCGTCGACGCCGGCCTCTGCCAGCAGCCGCGCGGCTCGCGGCGCGCCGAGCAGGACGGCATCGTCGTCGAATGCGCACCGTGCGACCGCCAGCCGCGTGAGCGGGTTCAACGGATTGTGCTCGATCACCGTGACGAGCCCGCCGGGGCGAACCACGCGTGCGAGCTCGCGGGCGAACGACGGCCATTGCGGGGGCGGGACGTGGTGGACGACGCAGATTGCGAAGGCCAGATCGAACTCGCCGTCCTCGTACGGGAGCCGCTCCCCGTCGTACGCGGAGTAGGTGACGGAAGGGTTCTCTGCGCGGGCGGTCTCCAGAATCTCCGGAGAGACGTCCACGCCGTGGATCTCGCGCAGCTCGGACACGAGATGCCGGTCGGTCTCACCGGCCCCGCAACCGACATCGAGCGCGCGAACCGTTCCGGGGTCGCCGAGGCGACGGCGGACGAGGCGCAGCAACGCGGTGGCCTTGGCCTGTGTGAAGACGTCGAGGTCGGCGCCGGCGAACGAGATCGAGCGCTCGACCTCTTCGCGGTAGGAGTCCTTGTACTCGTCGAACTTTGCGCTCATCGCTCGACGACCGAGTCCACGAGACCACGCACCTCGCGAATGAGATAGAGCGGGCGATTTTTGACCTCGTCGTGGATCCGTGCGACGTACGCACCGACGACTCCGAGAACGATCAGCTGAACGCCGCCGATGAAGGCGATGAGCACAGCGATCGACGCGAGCCCGGGAACGCGGTAGAGACCGGCGAGCTCGGCGACGATCGCGGCGATGCCGAACAGCAGCGCGACCACGGACATCAGAAACCCGAACGTCAGCGTCAGCCGCAGTGGTGCATCCGAGAAGCTTACAACGGCATCTGCGGCAAATCTGACCATCTTGCGAAGCGGATACTTGGTCTCTCCCGCGAAACGTTCCTGGCGTTGATATTCGACGCCTGTCTGGTTGAACCCGATCCAGCTGAACATGCCCCGAACGTAACGGTTGTTCTCACGCATCGATCGAAAGGCCTCGACCGCTCGCCGATCAACCAACCGAAAGTCGCCGGCGTCGAGGGGCACATCGAGGTCTGTCAGTCGCCGAAACAGGCGGTAGAACATCGCCGCCGTCATCTGCTTGAACTTCGTCTCGCCGGCGCGCTCCGAGCGGACGGCGTATACGACTTCGTAGCCCTGGCGCCACCGGGCCGCCATCTCGAGCACGACTTCCGGAGGATCCTGCAGGTCGGCGTCCATGATGACGACCGCGTCGCCGGAGGCGGCGTCGAGACCGGCGGTGATTGCGATCTGGTGGCCGAAGTTCCGCGAGAGCCGGACGCACTTGAAGCGCGAGTCGTCGTGGCAGATCGCCTCGATCTGGGCGAAGCTGGTGTCCCGGCTGCCGTCGTCGACGAACACCACCTCGCCGGGCCCGTCGAGCTGGTCGAGCAGTGCAGCGAGTCGCGTGCGGAGCTCCGGGAGCGACTCCTCCTCGTTGTAGACGGGGATGACAAGCGAGTAGGTCGGCAGGCTCATGCGCGGATCGACTCTTCGACGGCGAACGCGATCCGCATCGCGCGCAGCTGCTCGTCGAGCGAGATCGGCCAGGCGCTGCCTTCGCGCAGCGCCCGCGCGAGCGCCTCGAGCTCCTCGATGTGCCCCTTCTGCTGCGTCGCGCTGCGCCAGCCCGAGCCGCGGCCCGAGACGGCGAGCGACTTGTAGTCGTCGAGGGTCAGCACAGTCCCGTCCGCGAACACGTCGAGCTGCTCCTTCGGATGCTCCTTGTTGCCGAGCGCGGTGTAGGTGAGCGTGCAGACGGAGCCGTCGACATAGCCGACGGTCGCGACGAAGTTGTCGTTCGCGGCGAGGCGCGTGCCGTCGGCGCGGATCGCGCGGGCGGTGACCGACTCGACGGGCACGTCGGCGCCGACGAGCGCGTCGAACAGGTCGTAGACGTGGCACGCCTCGCCGATGTTGCGGCCGCCGCCCTCGGGGCCGTGCACCCAGTGGTCGAGCGGGATGTGCCCGGCGTTCATCCGGTAGTCCGCGACGAGCGGCGTCGTGCGAGAGGCGAGCACGGCGCGGGCCTGCGCCGCCGCAGGCGAGAAGCGGCGGTTGAAGCCGGTCATCAGCAGCGGCCCGTCGGCGCGGCCCTCGTAGAAGGCCTCGACCTCCGCCAGCTCGTCCTCGTTCAGGGCGAGCGGCTTCTCGACGAAGACGTGCTTGCCCGCCCGCAGCGCGCGCAGCGTCTGCTCGGCGTGCAGGTCGTGCCGTGTCGAGATGAGCACGAGGTCGATCTCCGGATCGCCGAGGACGTCGTCGAGATCGGTGCCCGCGTACGCCGCTTCGACGCGGTCGGCGACCGCCTTCGCCGTCGCGCCGGTGCGGCTGACGACGGCCCGGATCTGGAAGCGGTCGCGGAGCTTGAGCAGATTCGGGACATGCGAGCCCTGCGCGAAGGCGCCCGCACCGACGAGCGCGATGCGGACGACACCGTCGCGCGCGCGAACGGTTCGGAGTCGCAAGGTGCGCGCGCCGGCGTCCGTGCGCTCCGGATATTCGAGCAGCGCGAGCAGCGGCTTCTCGTCGAAGGCGCGCTGTGCGTCGTCGACCGGGTACGCCCGCCGCTGCAGGCCGTCGAGCCGCACCGCGCCGGCCGCGAGCAGCCGCAGGTACTCCTCCATGTTCCGGTTCTCGGTCCAGCGGACGTAGCCGATGGGGTAGTCGCGGCCCTCCAGCTCGTACACGTCGTCGTAGCGGCCGGGGCCGTACGACGTCGACATGACGACGTCGAGCTCCTTCGCATAGAGGTCGGAGCGGCGCAGCTCGAGCCCGACGTCGCCGACGATGACGACCCGTCCCTTCTTGCGGCACGCCTGGGCCGCGTCGTGCATCGGTTCGCTCGACGAGGTCGCCGCCGCGACGATCACGGCGTCGGCGCCGAAGCCGCCGGTCAGCGCTCGGCAGCGCTCGGCGAAGTCGCCGCCTGCGTCCTCGCCGCCGTGCGCAACCGCCTGTGCGACCCGCTCCGGATCGAGGTCGGTGACGAGCGCGCGGCAGCCGTTCGCCCGCAGCAGCTGCACCGTCAGCTGGCCGAGGATGCCGAGTCCGATCACGCCGACCGCGTCGCCGAGGGTCGGCGCAGCGCGGCGCACTCCCTGCAGCGCGATCGCGCCGAGCGTGACGGTCGATGCGTCGTCGAGCGAGACGCCGTCCGGCACGCGGACGACGAGGTTGACAGGAACATCGATCAGCTCCGCGTGGTTGGCGATTCCCGCGCCCGCACAGGCGACGCGGTCGCCGACCGCGAACCCTTCGACCTCCTCACCCACACCGACGACGACACCCGCGGCGGAATAGCCGGTGGGGAGCCCGGCCGACAGCTGGCCGCGGACGCGCTTGTACGTGCGGACGAATCCCTCGTTGCGCGCGATCTCGAGCGCCCGCTTCGCGTGCTCGGGCTGCTTGAGCGCCCGGCGGTAGAGCGGCAGCGCCGACATCGCCACACTCGCGCCCTCGGTGCCGGCGCTGACGCACGAGCATTCGACGCGTACGAGGACGCTGCGCCGCCCGGCCGTCGGCGCGGGGACGTCCTCGACGACGACGCCGCCGCCGCGGATCAGCACCTGCTTCACGCCACGAACTCCCTGTGCCACATCGCGAGGTTCAGGAGGTACCACACCTCGGGGCCTCGTTTCTCGTCGACGTAGCGCATCACCTCTGCCCGGTCGAGAAAATCGGTCTCCCGGGTGAACGCGTCCAGCGCTCGCCGCGCCTCGTCGCCGAGCCGGTCGAAGAACCACTCGTAGACCGGGACGCCGAAGCCCTGCTTCGGCCGGTCGATCAGCTCGTCGGGGATGACGCCGCGCACGGCCTTCTTGAGGATGTGCTTGAGCGTGCCGCCGTTCGTCTTCGACTTCTCGGGGATCGACATCGCCAGCTCGACGAACACGTGGTCGAGGAAGGGGACGCGCCCCTCGAGCGAGACGCCCATCGACATCTTGTCGACGCGCATCAGCAGGAGCTCCGGCAGCCGCATGTTCAGGTCGACGTAGCTCATCCAGTGCAGGTGGGAATGCTCCCAGGCGCCGTCGTCGAAGCGGCGGCGGATCGGGGCGAGCGCCTCCCACGACGTGAGCCCGTGGAGCTGCCGGCGGAGCCGGGGGGAGAGCAGTGCCTGCTTCTGCGCCTCCGTGAACGACTCGGCGCCGCCCCAGAACACCGGCACGCCGGTCGCGCCGCGGCGCAGGTACTCGACCTCGCGGCGCTCCCCCTTGCCGAGCGCCGTCGCGAGCGAGACGCCCGCCTGCTTGAGCGCGCGCGGCACCGGCAGGTCGTCGTACCGCTGCAGGTTGAGCAGCGTCTTCCACGACGGATACCCCCAGAAGAGCTCGTCCGAGCCTTCGCCGACCTGTGCGACCGTGACGCCGTGGTCGCGTGCAAGCTTTGAGACGAAGTAGACGGGGATGCAGACGGGATCGGCGATCGGCTCGTCCTGCAGGCGGACCATCTGCGGCAGGAAGTCGAGCGCGTCGTCGATCGTCAGCCGGCGCTCGTGGTGGTCCGCGCCGATCAGCTCCGCCATCTGCCGCGCGTATCCGAACTCGTTCTTGTACGTGTCGTAGTCGCCCTCGTAGCCGATCGAGAACGTCTTCACCGGCGCGCCCTCGCCCTCGGAGAAGAGCGCGGCGTTCGTCGACGAGTCGATGCCGCCGGAGAGGAAGACGCCGACCGGCACGTCACTCAGCTTCCGCAGGCGCACGGACGTGCGCAGCTCCTCGAGGATCCGCGCTGCGATCTCGTCGTCGGAGACGTCGGTCAGCGGCTCGACGCCGTCCCAGACGTCCCAGTAGCGCTGCTCGCGCAGGCTTCCGTCCGCGCCGACGCGCAGCCACGTTCCGCCCGCCAGCTTGCGGATGCCCCGGAAGAGCGTCTGCGGCGCGGGCGTCGTCAGGAACGACAGGTAGTGGTACAGCGACTCCTCCTCGACCGCGCGCTCCTGCTGCGGGTCTTCGAGCAATGCCTTGATCTCGGACGCGAAGCTCAGCCGGCCGTGGTGCAGCGACCAGTACAGCGGCTTGATGCCGATCCGGTCGCGCGCGAGCCAGAGCGTCCGGTCGCGCGCGTCCCACACCGCGATCGCGAACATGCCGCGCAGGCGCTGCAGGACGTCGATGCCCCACTCCTCGAAGCCGTGCACGATCGCCTCGGTGTCGGAGTGGTCGGTGCGGAAGACGTGACCGCGCTCTTGCAGCTCGCGGCGAAGGTCGAGGTGGTTGTAGATCTCGCCGTTGAAGAGGACGCGCACGGAGCCGTCCTCGTTCGGCATCGGCTGCATCGCCGTCTCGGAGAGGTCGATGATCGCGAGACGCCTGAACGCGAGCCCGATGCGGCCGTCGTCGGCGACCCAGCTCCCGGCGCCGTCGGGCCCGCGATGCTCGAGCGTGTCGCGCATCCGGTCGAGCAGGTTCCGGTCGACGCGGTAGTCGTCGGTGAGTCCGAGCGTCCCGTTAATTCCGCACATACGCGCCCTCGAGCTCGGCGACGAGCACGTCGGCCGAGCGCGCGCCGGCCTCGCCGTCCCAGAGCGGGATCGCACGCGGCTCGCGCGGCTCGCGCAGCAGCGCGGGGATCTCGCGAATCCGCTCCGGGCGTAGGCCGAGCAGCGTGTTCGTCCCGAGCTCGACCGTGATCGGCCGCTCGGTCGTGCCCCGCAGCGTGAAGCACGGGATACCGAGCGCCGACGTCTCTTCCTGGACGCCGCCCGAGTCGGTGAGTGCGAAGCGCGCCCCGGCCTCGAGGCCCAGGAACTCGAGGTACCCGAGCGGTGGCGTCAGGACGAGCGCCGAGGTGTCGATTCCGAGTGTGTCGAGCCGCGCCTGCGTGCGCGGGTGAACCGGGAAGACGACCGGCTGCTCGGTCGCCAGCTCGCTCAGCGCGTCGATCGTCTCGCGCAGCATCGTCGGGTCGTCGACGAGTGACGGCCGGTGCAGCGTCACGACCCCGTACCCGCCGGGGTCGACGCCGATCCGTTCCCACGGCGCGGACGAGCGCGCCGCCTCGAGGTGCGCGAGCAGCGAGTCGATCATCGTGTTGCCGACGAGATGCACGCGCTCGGCCGCGATCCCCTCGGCGGCGAGGTTCTCGTCTGCGCTCGCGGAGTGCGTGAGCAGGACCGTGGCCAGGTGATCGGTGAGCAGGCGGTTGTGCTCCTCGGGCATCGTCGGGTCGAAGCTGCGCAACCCTGCTTCGAGGTGGGCGACGGGAATCTGGAGCTTGACCGCCGCCAGCGCCCCGGCGAGCGTCGAGTTGACGTCGCCGGGCACGACGACGAGCCGCGGCTGCTCCTCCAGGAGGACGCCCTCGACGCCGACGAGTGCTCGCGCCGTCTGCTCCGCGTGGGTGCCGGAGCCGACCCCGAGCAAGACGTCCGGCTTCGGCAGGCCAAGCTGCTCGAGGAAGACGTCGGACATGTCGGCGTCGTAGTGCTGGCCGGTGTGCACGAGCAGGACGTCGACGCCCCGGGCTTCGAGCGCGCGTAGGACCGGCGCGGCCTTCATGAAGTTCGGACGCGCGCCCACGACGAAGCACACCTGGTCGGGCATCCGGGCAAGGATAGGCTGCCCGGGCGCATGGTCGTGTTAGCGATCTTGTTCTGGACCGTGCTCGGGTTGCTCGTGTGGACGCACGCCGCATATCCGGCCGCCGCACGCCTCCTCGCCCGGCTGCGGACCCGCGCCGTGCGGCGCGACGACGGCTACCTGCCCCGTGCGTGCGTCATCGTCACCGCCTATAACGAGGAGCTCGTGATCGAGCGGCGTCTCGCCAACCTTCGCGAGCTCGATTATCCCGCCGACCTGGTCGAGCTCGTCGTCACCTCCGACGCGTCAACGGATCGCACCGACGAGCTCGCTGCGGCCGCCGGCGCGCGCGTGATCGCGAATCCGCGCGGCGGCAAGGTCGCGGCGCAGAACAGCGCCGTGCGGCAGACCGACGCCGAGATCGTTGCGTTCTCCGACGCGAACTCGACGTGGGCGCCGGATGCGCTGCGCAAGCTCGCGCGCAACTTCGCCGACCCCGACGTCGCGTACGTCTGCGGCCGCCTCAACCTGCAGGCGGACGACGGCCGCAACAAGGAAGGGGTCTACTGGCGCTACGAGCTCGCGCTGCGTGCGGCCGAATCCCGACTCGACTCGATCACCGGCGGGAACGGCTCCATCTATGCGCTGCGGCGCGCGGACTACGTGGAGGTCGACCCGCGCTTCGGTCACGACCTCTCGCTCCCGTACCTGATGGTGCAGCGCGGGCGGCGCGCGGTCTACGAGCCCGAGGCGCACGCCTACGAGAAGGCGACGCCGACCACGGAGGACGAGTACCGGCGCAAGGTGCGCATGTTCGAGCACTGCTGGGCGATCGTGGTCGAGGGCCGCATGCTGCGGCGGCTCCGCCCGCTCTACATGGCCGAGATCGTCTCGCACCGGCACCTGCGCTATGCGAGCGGCCTGCTCCATCTCGTCGCGCTCGCGTGCAACGTCGCGTTGCTCGGCCACGGCACGGTGTACGCCGTCGCGCTCGGGCTCCAGCTCGGCCTGCTCCTCGCTGCGGTCGCCGGCGTCGGCCTT